>JAYUVX010000143.1:0-17264 GCA_043753855.1 Myxococcales bacterium
CCGTCGGCACGTACTATGCGCAGGCTTACGCGTCGGCGACGACCAAGAATAACTACCGGATCTCGCTGAAGGTCAGCCAGTAACATCGGACGATGGGAAACGCGTGCGTACGAGGACGTGGGTCTTCCAGCCATGTCTTCGACTGTCGCGACCGCGAGCTGTCACGGCACGACCACAAGCTCAGCCACGAAGTCGAGCATGAGATCGACATTGTTGAAGGCGATGACGATACGCTCCGGAACTCCGAGATCCGCAGGCACGACTGCATCCACCACGTGGCCACCGTCGATCGTCGTGGCGCAACGGAACGTCGCGCTGGAGTCGTGAACGTTTCTCGGAATGAGGTGTCGCCGAGGCGCGCACTGATCTGTTGATTGGCGAGCTGCTGATAGTTCATGCCGTCGCGCGTATAGGACAGCTGGAACTGATGGCTCCCAACGTCGAAGTGCTCGCAGTAGTAAAATATTCGGGTCGCGTTCACCCGAGCAACATCTGCCGCCCGCCGGTGCCGCCTTGCCTGAGCCTCCCGGCCATGACGACCACCGCATCCCTGGGTGGATATGGGGACGAAAGTGTCAGCTGCAGGCGCGTGCCACGGGTATCGTCATGAAACTGGCTGCCTGCCAGCGCGGCCGGGCCATCGATCGTCACTCGATCGACCGCACCGTTCATCGGATCGAACACGACAAGCTGCTCGCCGGCGACCAGAGGCCTGGGATCGCACGCGTCACCGACGCCATCGTGATCCGTGTCGGTCTGGTCCGCGTCGGAGACCCATGGGCACACATCGCACGCGTCGTCGATACCGTCCGAGTCCTCGTCGAACCCGCTCGCACATGGCGATGTAGGCCCGTCCGATTGGGAAACCGCGTCGAACTCGAATCGGCCACAGGCAACCCACGCGAGCGCAACCACGACGCACGTACAGTTGTGAACGAACGAGCGCGCGCACCTGCCGATGTTATCGCAGTTCGCGCCAAGCAAGTCCGCCCGACCCTACGCCCCGAGGGTGAGCTGATCCTGGCCGATCACGCTCTGGGGAGAAGGTAGGCGGGACGCATGCGGCTCGCGGCGCGCTGACTCAGCGCCAGTGCTCGCCGAGCTCGGCTTCCATGATGTCGCTCGCGAGCGAGACGCACTCGTCGCACAGCGCCACGCCGCCGCGGCCGAGCAGCTTCTTGACCTCGGCCTCGAGCTTGCCGCACCACGAGCAGACGTTGACCGTGTTTGGCCGCACGACGTTCGGGCTGTCGTCGTGGGTGTGCTGGGCGAGCTCCGCGGCCGTCGGAACGCGGAACTCTCCGGTCGCGTTGACAGCGAGCCCACCCCCCAGGGACTTGTGGCAGGGGTTGCACACCATCACCAGCTCCCCTCCCTCCAGGGCCTGCGCGCAGATCGGACAGATCACTCGCACTAGCCTAGCGGTCACGGGGGTCGGGGTAAACCCGCCGCCCTCCGTCTCAGGCACGGGGGTCAGGCACGGGGGTCGGGGGGGAACCCGCCCCCCTCCGTCTCAGGCACGGGGATCGGGGGGGTAACCCACCCCCCTCCATCTCAGGCACGGGGGGCGGGGTCAATCCCCCCTCCGTCTTCGGCCCGGGGGGCGTGGGTAATCCACCCCCCCTCCGTCTCCGGCCTGCGGCAGCGTGACCACCATCCTCGTTCCTGCGCCGACCTCGCTGAACACGTCGATCCGGCCGCGATGCTCGGCGATCACCGCATGGCTGGTCGCGAGGCCGAGGCCCGTGCCCTTGCTCTTGGTGGTGAAGAACGGATCGAAGATCCGGATCTGCTGGTCGGGAGGGATCCCCGGTCCATCGTCGGCGACGGTGATCGTCACATTGGTGGCACCGCGGCGCGCCGTCACGGTGACGTGCTTGCCGCCGGACGAGGCGGCGTCGGCGCCGTTGCGCACCAGGTTCCACAGCACCTGACGCAGCTTCGCGGGATCTGCGGTGATCGGCAGCGGACGATCGACCTCGCTCGTCAGCTCGACATCGCCGAACGCCTGATCGCCGCGCGCGACCTGCAGGATCTCGTCGACGAGCACGCCGAGGTCGAGCTCGACCGGTCGCGGCGGCCGCGGATTGGCGTAGTCCAGCAGATCGCCGATCAGCACGTTGAGCCGCGTGACCTCGCGATGCACGATCGCCATCAGGGTGCGGTCATCCTCGGAGGCCTGCGGCGCCTGCTTCAGTAGCTCGATCGATCCCGAGATCGACGCGAGCGGATTTCGGATCTCGTGCGCGATGCCAGCCGCGAGCTGACCGACGGTGGCCAGCCGATCCTGGAGTGCGGTGTGGTGCTCGAGGCGGCGCAGCTCGGTGAGATCCGTGAAGTTGACGATCCGGCCGATCATCTGATCGCGGACATCGCGCAGCGGCGACACGGTGACGCCAATCGTCAGCTCCTGACCGCCGGCGGTCTTGACCACGAGATCGGCGCGGCGCAGCGTTCCACCGCCGCCATCCATCAGGGTCGACAGCCCGGGCATCCACGCATCGATGTGCTGGCCGATCATGCCCTCGGCGCGCTGGCGCAGGATCTCGCCGGCGGAGACGTTGGCGGCGAGCACCATACCGTCGGGCGCGATCGTGATCAGACCGGAGGCGAGCGAGCGCACGATGTCCTGGTGCAACGTGTACAGGTCGGCCACGGCCTGGCGCGTGGTCGCCAGGCTCTCCGCGCCCTTCTGCAGCTGATCGCCGAAAATGAACGACAGTGCACCGACGCCGATCAGCGCCGCGTAGTTGATGCCGAGCGTGCGGATGAGTCCGATCGCCGTCTGGTCCGCCGGATGAAGTGGCGCGGACATCGGGAGCCCGAGCGCATCGGTCCACACGGCAATCGCGGTCACCGTGACCGCGGCGAGCGATGCGATGGTGACGACGATCGCTCCTCGCCGGTACGACAGCGCTCCGGCCGCCACGATCGACAGCGCATAGAGGAACGTGTACGGGCTCTGCGCGCCACCAGTGACGTAGACCAGCAGCGAGGTCACCGCGAGGTCGGTGGCCTGCATCGGCAGCGCGACCCGGCGCGGCGCGAACCCACGGCGCAGCAGCACGCCGAAGACGATCGTCGACACGTAGGTCACCGACATCAGCAGCGACTGCAGCCACAGCACCGAACGCGATGATTGCCCGCCCGCGACCTGCAGCCACAGCGAGAGCACGAGCACGACACTGATGACGACCGTGCGGAGCAGCAGGAGCCGGGTCACGCGCCCGCGCAGGTCGCTGACGGGTGCCGGCTGTGGACGCCCGACCAGCGAGTCGCCCGGCGACGGTGCTGCCGGGTCGTGGCGCACCGTCGGGACGGGGATCGTGGGCACGGTTCCTCGCGCCGGCTAGTTGATGTTGCTGGCCAGCTTGAAGATCGGCAGATACATCGCGATGATCAGGCCGCCGACGACGACGCCGAGAAACGCCATCATGATCGGCTCGATCAGTGAGGTCATCGCGGTCACCGCGGCGTCGACTTCCTCTTCGTAGAAATCGGCGATCTTGTTGAGCATTTGATCCATCGCGCCGGTCTGCTCTCCGACGCCGATCATCTGGACGACCATCGACGGGAACACGCGTGAATCGGCCAGCGGGCCGGCCATGTCGTGGCCTTCCGAGATCTTCTCGCGGGCACGCATGATGCCCTTCTCGACGACCTTGTTGCCGGAGGTCCGCCCACAGATGTCGAGCGCGTCGAGGATCGGAACACCCGAGGCGAGCAGGGTGCCGAGCGTTCGCGTGAACCGGGCGACGACGATCTTCCGCAACGTCGGGCCGATCACCGGCAACCGCAGCAGCATGCGATCGAAGATCTCCTTGCCCCGCTCGGTGCGACGCATCATCGTGATCCCAGAGATCAGGCCGATGAGGCCGCCGACGAACAGGTACCACTTGTTGATGAGCCCATGCGAGATGGACATCACCACCTGGGTCGCCTGCGGGAGCTCGGCGTTACCCATGTTCTTGTACATGTCCTCGAAGGTCGGGATGACCTTGACGAGCATCACCGCGATGACGCCGATCGCCACCACGAGGATGCCGACCGGGTAGAACATCGCGCTCTTGATCTGAGCCTTCAACTTGACGTTCTTCTCGATGTAGATCGCGAGCCGGTTCAAGATCGTGTCGAGGATGCCGCCGACCTCGCCAGCGGCGACCAAGTTCACGTAGAGGTCATCGAACACCCTCGGATGCTTTCTCAGCGACTCCGAGAACGTCGCGCCCTGTTCGACGGAGGCCTTCACCTGGCCGAGGATGCGGGCGAAGATCTTGTTGGGCGTCTGACCGGAGAGAATGTCGAGACACTGCACGAGCGGCAGGCCGGCATCGATCATCGTCGCGAGCTGCCGCGTGAAGATCTGGAGATCCTTCGGCGACACGCCGGAGCCGAACGACAGGATGATCTGCTTCGGCTCCTTCTTGACGCGCTGGATCGTCATGCCGTCCGCGCGCAGGCGGTTCTCGACGATCTCGGCGGTCTCCGCATCCATCGCGCCCTTGCGCTTCTCGCCCGATCGCGTCGTTGCTTCCCACTGGAACTTGGCCATGGTGCGGGCTCCTTAGCGGCGGGGTTGCGTGTGAGAGGGAGGGGGAGCGCCGACGTTGCCGCCGGCGTTCAGGATCATCGTGCGTAGCTCGTCGATCTCGCTGGTGTGCCCCATCGCTTCGTCGAGCGAGATCACCTTGCGGATGTACAGATCGACCAGCGATTGATTCATCGTCTGCATGCCGAACTTCGACTGACCGATCTGCATCTGCGAGTAGATCTGGTGCAGCTTGTCCTCGCGGATCAAGTTCCGGATCGCAGCGTTCGGGACCATGACCTCGCACGCCAGCGCGCGACCGGTGCCCGATGCCTTGGGGATCAGCTGCTGCGTGATCACGCCCTCGAGCACGAACGACAGCACCGCGCGCACCTGGCTCTGCGCGGCGGACGGGAACACGTCGATGATGCGGTTGATGCTCTGGATCGCGTTGTTGGTGTGCAGCGTGGCGAACGCGAGGTGCCCGGTCTCGGCGATCGTCAGCGCTGCCTCGACGGTCTCGAGGTCGCGCATCTCGCCGATCAGCACGACGTCCGGATCCTGGCGCAGGATGTACTTCAGCGCGCGCTTGAACGAGGTCGAGTCGCGCCCGATCTCGCGCTGGTTGACGAGGCAGCCCTTGTGGCTGTGCTGGAACTCGATCGGATCTTCGACGGTGACGATGTGACCTTTGACCCGCGTGTTGATGCGGTCGATCATCGACGCCAGCGTGGTCGACTTGCCGGAGCCGGTCGGACCGGTGACCAGCACAAGGCCGCGCGGCCGGTCGCACAGCTCGAGCACCACCGACGGCATGCCGAGATCCTCGAGCGGGATGATCTGGTACGGCACGACGCGGAACGCACCGGCGACGCACGCCTGCTGCATGTACACGTTGGCCCGGAACCGGGCCATGTTGCGGATGCCGAACGAGAAGTCGATCTCGAGATCCTCCTCGAACCGAAGCTTCTGCGCGTCGTTCATCACCGAGTAGCACAGCGTCTTGGTGTCGACCGGCGTCAGCGGCTCGGTCTGCAGTTTGACCAGCTCGCCGTCGATGCGAAGCCGGGGCGGAGATCCTGCCGTGATGTGAAGATCCGACGCGCCCTTGTCGGTCATCGCCTTCAGCAAGGCCTGGAGGTTCAGCGCCATTAATCGTCCACCGTGGTTCGCAAGATCTCCTCCGGGGTGGTCATGCCTTCGAGGATCTTCGCGATGCCGGCCATGCGCAGGCTCTGGGTGCCGCCCCGGATCATCTCGGCCTTGATCTCCGTGGCCGACGCGCCCTGGAGCACGAGCTCCTTCAGCGGATCGGTGAACACCATCACCTCGTAGAGCGCGACGCGGCCCTTGTAGCCGGTGTTGTTGCAGGTCTGGCAGCCCTTGCCGCGCATGACCTTGGCGGTGCGGATCTGCTCCTCCGTCATGCCCATCTTCGCGAGCGCCTCGGGATGCTTCTCGTCGGCCATCTTGCAGTCGGCGCAGATCCGGCGCGCGAGCCGCTGCGCGACGACGAGGTTCACCGAGGCGGTCACCAGGAACGGCTCGATGCCCATGTTGAGGAGACGAGACACTGTCGACGGTGCATCGTTGGTGTGCAGCGTCGAGAGCACGAGGTGGCCCGTGAGCGCGGCCTTGACGCCGATCTCGGCGGTCTCGAAGTCACGAATCTCGCCGACCATGATGATGTTCGGGTCCTGGCGCAGGAACGCGCGCAGTGCCGTGGCGAAGTTGAGCCCGATGTCCTCGTGCATCTGGACCTGGTTGATCCCGTGCAGGTTGAATTCGACCGGATCCTCCGCGGTGGAGATATTGCGCTCCATCGTGTTGAGCTCGGACAGCGCCGAGTACAGCGTGGTGGTCTTGCCCGATCCGGTGGGCCCGGTGACGAGCACCATGCCGTACGGCTTCTTGATCGCGTACTTGAAGTCCTCGAGCGGCTTGATGTCGAAGCCGAGCTTCGTCATGTCGAGCTGCAGCGTGCTCTTGTCGAGGAGACGCATGACGATCTTCTCGCCGTACAGCGTGGGCAGCACGCTGACGCGGAAGTCCATCTCCTTGTTCGCGCCGATCTTGAGCTTGATGCGTCCGTCCTGCGGAAGCCGGCGCTCGGCGATGTCGAGCGATGCCATGATCTTGAGGCGGGAGGTGATCGCGTTGCGGAGCTTCAGCGGCGGCCGCATCTCCTCCTGGAGGATGCCGTCGATCCGGAACCGCACGCGGAAGCTCTTCTCGTAGGGCTCGACGTGGATATCGGACGCCTTCTTTTTGATCGCCGAGAGCATGATCGCGTTGACCAGCTTCACGACCGGCGCCTCGCCGGCCTGGTTCTCGAGATCGACGACGTTCACCGCATCATCGGAGACCGCGGCGTAGTCGACGTCGTCGACGTCGAACTCGCCCATCATCTGGTCGAGGTCGGGCCCCTTGTCGTAGTAGCGGGACAGCGCGGCCTCGAGCTGGCTCTCCGATGCGACGACCGGCTCGATGTTGTACTGGGTGAGGAACTTCAGCTCGTCGATCGCGTAGATGTTGGCCGGGTCGGCCATCGCGACGATCAGCGTCGGGCCGTTGCGGCGGACCGGGATGACCTGATGCTTCTCGCAGATCTCTCGCGGGACGAGCTTCAAGACTCCCGGCTCGATCTCGATCTCGGAGAGGTTGATCGAGGGCAGGCTGTACTGCTTCGCGACGAACTGCGTCAGCTCCTGGTCCTTGACGTAGCCCAGCCGCGACAAGGTGGCGCCCAGGCGCTTTCCCGTCCGCTTGGCCTCCTCCTGTGCCTGCTGAAGCTGCTGCAGCGAGAGCATCTTCTCGCGGACCAGCAGCTCACCGATCCGGCTCATACAGCTGTCTCCCCGGAAATCACTAGTAGTTTACCAAGGGTAACGCGCAACTGGGAGTTGCGTCAAACATCGGCACCCCGCCCCTCAATATGCAGCGAGGTGGTGCGTCTGACCAGGGACGGCAGAAAACTTGCCGGTAGACACAGAGGCCATGAAGGTGACGCTGGGGGTTCCCATGAGCTACGCCGAGGCCAAGGAGATCGCTCTCTTGCGTCAGGAGCTACGCGCGTGCTGGGACACGGGGGACCACACGGGCGCGGAGGTCGCGCTGCAGCGGCTGTGGCAGGTCGTCGGGGACGATACCGAGCTCGCCGGCGAAGCTCGGCGGTGGGCGATCAAGCTCGCGGCGTAAGCACGGCCTCATCCTGCGGATGAGGCTGGGACCTGGCGCCGAGTCAGCGCGCCACCAGCCGTGCGCGGTCGCGGTAGTCCCTCGCATACTCGGCCTGTCCCTTGCGATCCCACGCGTTCGCCAGCTCGCGACAGCGCTCGGCCTCGAGCACGGGTGCGAGCTCGCCACCCGCGCGCATCGACTCGAGCACCGCGATCGCATCATCGATCCGTCCCACCGCGAGCAGCGCGCGCGCCCGAGTGTGCTGGATCGCAGGCACATCGGGCCGCAGCCCGATCGCCTCGTCGATCAGCGCGAGCACCACGAGCGGATCGCCGCCGGCATCGAGCGCCAGACATGCGCGATTGTTGAGCCACACCGCGCGCTCCGAGCTCTCGAGCGCGCCGGCATCGATCGCACCGAGGGTTGCCTCCGCCCGCTGGAGCCGCCCGGAAGCAACGTCGCAGCCGGCGTGGGACAGCAGCGCGGCGCGCTCGCGGGTACCCGAGAACGCGAGCGCGGCGAGCAGCCGGTAGCGCCGGCGTGCCTGCGCAAACCGCGCGGTGGAGAACCGCCGGTGCGCCGACCGTGGCAGCCAGAGGACGAGCCACACCGTCGCAAGCACGGCAATCGCCAGGCCGACGGCGATCCAGCGCGGTCCGAACATCGCCCCGAGCAGCATTGGCGCCAGCACGCAGCCCACCGTCCAGCCGACGGCGCGTCCGACATGCTGCGCTGCCACGAGAACCAGGATACGCCACCGCGCCGCCGTGGTAGACACCTCGATCATGTCTGACCGGTTGGTCCCGCTCGGGAAGCGCACGGAGGCGGCTCGCCCGCGGCCGGTGCCGGCCCCCGATGCGCCGCGGGTCTACGTCGAGACCTACGGCTGCCAGATGAACGTGGCGGACTCGAACCTGATCGGCAGTGTGCTCGCCGAGGCTGGCTACGCGACCAGCGATCGTGCCGAGGACGCCGACATCCTCGTGGTCAACACCTGCGCGGTCCGCGAGAAGGCGGAGGAGCGCGTCACGGCACGCGCCGCCGAGCTCGGTGCCCTGAAGCGCAAGAAGCCCGGCACCGTGCTCGCCATCGTCGGCTGCATGGCCGAGCATCTCAAGGAGAGCCTGGTCGAGCGCGCTCCGGCGGTCGATGTGATCGCCGGCCCCGACAGCTATCGGCGACTCCCCGAGCTGCTGGCCGCCGCACGCGCCGCTCGCCTCGCGCCGTCGTCGGCGGCTCCGCTGCCGGAATCGAGGGCGGGCTTGCCCCGACGCCCGGTGATCGACGTTCGCCTCGACAAGGCCGAGACCTACGAGGGACTGTCGGGCGCCGTCGGCGGTGACGGAGTCTCCGGGTTCGTGACGATCCAGCGCGGCTGCGACAAGTTCTGCACGTTCTGCGTGGTGCCGTTCACGCGCGGCCGCGAGCGCGGCGCCGCTCCGCGCGAGGTGCTGCGCCAGGTGCGCGAGCTCGCCGCGGCGGGCTATCGCGAGGTCGTGCTGCTCGGCCAGACCGTGAACTCGTACGTCTGGGATGACACCAGCTTCGCGGCCCTGCTCCGCGCGGTGTGCACCGTCGAGGGCATCGAGCGCGTGCGGTTCACGTCGCCCTACCCCGTCGACTTCACCGCGGACGTGATCGAGGCGATCGCGGAAGAGCCGAAGATCTGCAAGTACGTTCACCTGCCGGTGCAGTCGGGTTCCGACGTCGTGCTCGAACGGATGAAGCGCGGCTACACGGTCGCCGACTACCGCGCGATCGTTCATGCCCTGCGCGCTGCGATCCCGGCCATCGCGTTCTCCACCGATATCCTCACCGGCTTCTCGGGCGAGACCGAGGACGATCACCAGCAGACGCTGGCCCTCATGCGCGAGCTGCGGTTCGACTCCGCGTTCATGTTTGCCTACTCGGAGCGCGACCTGACGTTCGCGGCGAAGAAGCTCTCCGATGACATCCCGGAGACCACCAAGAAGCGCCGGCTCGGCGAGATCATCGCCGTGCAGGAGCAGCTGTCCGCCGAGGTGTTCGCCGCGCATGTCGGCCGTCGCCAGCGCGTGCTGGTCCACGGTCCGAGCAAGCGCGATCCGGCGCAGCTGATGGGCCGCACCGATGGCTTCAAGACGGTGATCCTGCCCGCCGGGGTCGGCGCGGTCGGCGAGCTAGTGGACGTCACCATCGAGCGCGCCACGATGGCCACGCTGTTCGCGGGGACCGCGCCATGACGCACGCGCTCGCCCTCCGTGCGAGTGTCGAGCACGACGCACCGATCAACGTTCGCTGAGCCGATCGACGATCAGCTTCGCCACGCGCCGCGATCCGAGCAGCGCGACGTGACCGAGGTCGTCGTAGATGATCGTCTCGGCACCCGGCAGCGGCGCCTGCCGCGCGGCCGGAACCAGCGCATCGCCGCGCGACCAGATCGTGGTGAGCTTCGTCGACTGCGGGGGCGGTGCCATGGTCAGCCGGCTGATCAGCTTCGATCCACGGACCAGCTCGCGCCCGGGATGGCCGATGCCGAACCGCGAGACATCGGTGCCCGCATGCGGTGAGCCGAGCGTGATCAGCCGGCGCACCACGCCATCGCCTCCCGCGAGCATCACGTAGTACCGCGCGACCACGCCGCCCATCGAGTGGCCGATGAGGTCGACCTCCGCGGAGCCCGTCGCCTCGCGGACCTGATCGACGAACCAGCCGAGCTGGCGGGCCGCTGCCGCGGTGCGGCCGAGCGTCCAGTACTCGAAGCCGAGCACCGGTCCGATACCGGCGTGTGCGAGCCGGAACGCGAGCGGCATGAAGTTCGCCCGGTTCATCGCGTAGCCGTGCAGGACGATCACCGGCCGTGGACCCCGCACCCGCGCACCCGGTAGCGAGAAGAACCCGGCCGGTCGCGCGGCTGAGAGCGCCGCCGAGATGCCCCACTCGGTGAACGCGGCCCGCCACGGGCGGTTGCCGACATCGGCCTTGGCGATCACGCGGATCGCATGCGGCACCAGTGGATACAGCCCGGTGAGCATCATCGCCTGAGACATTGCCGCCACCCCGCCGCGCCAGACCAGGTGGCGGAGCGAATGTCGACGCTGCATCAGGTCGCGGCGGTCGTCAGACCGGGGACGTCGGACTCGATCTCGCTGGCAATCTCAGCGGGGATCGCGAGCAGGTCGCGCAGCCGGCCCAGGAGCTTCTGTTCGGTCTGCGAGAAAACGTGATCGACCACGGCCATCCGGCACGCCGCCCGGTAGACCCCCCGGCGCGACTCGGGGCCCATCGCGGTCAGGTAGGTCTCGGGCAGCTCGACCGGCGCTGCGAGGAAGGCGGTTGCGGCGTCCCGCTCCTCGGGAGTGAGCTCGGCGGTCCGGATCAGGCGGCGGAGGCCCTCGGCCTCGGGCTGAGCCAGGACGCCGTCGGCCCACGCCACCGCGGCCCACATCCTGATGACACTCGCGAGCGCTGACTCGGCCATCTACGAACTTTACTACAGGGTGAGGGTCAGCCCGGTGCGCTGATGGATCAGGCGCGCCAGCGTCGGGCGAAGCTCGTCGCCGGTCTTCGACGCACGCCAGGTCAAGGCGTCCCCGGGGGCCGGGTCGAAGTGCCATGCTGTCGAGATCGCTGCCATCCAGATCTGGCGGGCCGCGCGGTGGGAGTTGATGACGATCCGGGTCCCGTCCCGGAGGTCGAGCCGGAGCACGCCGTCGCTGGTCGAGACCTCGACATCGTCAGGATCTACGTTCGCAAACGCATCCTCGAGCTGCCGTAGCTCGTCACGCGCGTGCTTATCGAAGTCGGCCTCGTCCATGCGCGTCTGATAGCACGATTTGGTACCATCGATTTAATGACGAGCCGACCGAGCCGTCCCGCCGGGGAGAGTGACGTCGACCTCGGCGAGCTCGTCGAGCGCGAAGGCTACGAGACGCTGCTGCCCTCGGTACAGCGCTCGGTGCTGTCTGCCAAGAGCAGCGTGGCGCCCGGCGGCGACATCCTGGTCGAGCACACCGACGTTCGTGACCTGCCGCTGATCGATGACTCGTGGGATGGCCGCGGCCGCGACCGCGGTGCCAAGCCCAATGATCTGATCGGCGGCCGCTACATCGTGGAAGGCCAGCTCGGGCGCGGCGGCATGGGCCGCGTGCTGCGCGTTCGCCATTCGGCGCTCGGCAAGCCGTTCGCGCTGAAGATCATCAAGAGCCGGATCGCCTCGAACCCCAAGATCCGCGAGATGTTCTATCGCGAAGCCCGGCTCGCCTCGGCGCTCACCCACGACAACATCTGCTCGATCGTCGACTTCGGTCAGGACGACCAGTTCGGCTTGTTCATGGTGATGGAGCTGCTCGACGGGCAGACCGTGCACGCCAAGCTCAAGCAGACGGGCAAGCTGTCGCCCAAGATCGCCTGCGATGTGATGTGGCAGGTCGCGGACGCAGTGCGGTTCATCCACAGCCGCACGATCCTCCACGGCGACATCAAGACCGAGAACATCTTCCTGGTGAAGACCACGATGACGCGGCGGCTGGTCAAGCTGCTTGACTTCGGCCTCGCACGCGCCGACCTCGGCCGCACCGAGGGCATGGATGGCACGCCCGAGTACATCGCGCCCGAGCGCATCGATGGCGCACCGGCCTCGCAGGCCTCCGATATCTACGCGCTCGGCATCGTGTTTTTCGAGCTGCTGACCGCGAGGCTCCCGTTCCAGGGTCACCTGAAGGACGTGCTGCGCGCCCACAAGGAGACCCCGGTTCCGGCGCCGTCGACCTTGATCGACACCCCGCTCGACGAGCGCGCCGACACGCTGATCGCCCGCGCCACCGCCAAGAATCCCGCGAAGCGTCATCCCGATATCGCCTCGTTCATGTACGAGCTGCGCGCGCTGATGACGATGCTCGGGATGGACGGCGGTGGCGGCGGTCGTCGCCGTGCCCTGGCGCCCGAGGCTACGCGCGAGCGCCGCGATTTAGACCATCGCGTGAAGGCGGGCGCCGAGGTGTTCAACGGCATCGCGATCCCGATGGCGGCGTGCGATCCGAGCGGCAAGGTCCGCGTCGCGAACTCCGCGTTCCTCGAGTTCCTCGGCTGCGCCGGTGATGCAGGCGGACTCCAGCTCCGCGACTCCGCGCTTCCCGAGGTCTACCCGACGTTGTTCGAGGACCTCGAGGAATGTGCGGCGACCCGGCGCCCGGTGAAGCGCGTGATCTACCTGAACGAGGGTGGCGATCGGGTCGTCGAGGCCGCGATCGTCCTGCGCGCGGCTCCCAACAGTGCCGAGGTGACGGCCGGCGAGATCTTCCTCGTGCTGCATCCGCTGCGCGCTCTCTGAGCTGAGCGCGGCGCGCCGTCGTCACGGTGTGCGACCGAGCACGGTTCAATACTCGTGGGGTCCTGATCTCAACGAGTTAGGTGGGCACGACCCGTGCTTAGCATAGCGGCTCTTCCAACCTAGGAGTCACTCATGTTTCGCAGCATTCTATGGACCTCGCTGGTCTCGCTCTCGCTCGTCTCGGCATCCGCCTGCAAGAAGAAGGAAGGCGACACCCAGGCCGCCGCGAACGAGGTGAAGAAGAACCAGGAAGAGGTGAAGGATCAGCAGAAGGACGTCGTCGAGCAGAAGAAGGACGTCGCCAAGGAGCAGAAGGACGTCGCCAAGGAGCAGAAGGACGTCGTCGAGGCCAAGCAGGATCTCGCGCAGGCCCGCGCTGACTTCCAGAAGGCCGTGAACGAGCGCGTCGCGAAGCTCGACGCGAAGATCGATACGCTCGAGAAGAAGGGCGACGCGAAGTCGAAGGAGGCCGCGGCCAGGTTCCGCGCGCGTCGCGATGAGGCGAAAGCCAAGCTCTCGGTGATGGCCGACCGCACCGACGCGAACTGGAACGAGTTCAAGACCGACGTCTCGAACAGCTGGGATACCCTCGAGAAGGACCTCGACAACGCGACGAAGTAACGAAGGCGGAACTCAGAAGCCGACGGCGAGGCCGAGCGACAGGTCGGCGCCGAATCCGTTGTTGACCTTCGTGGTCCCGAGCTTGTCGACGATCGCGATGCCCGCCAGCGCGGAGAGGTCGGCGACAAACGCGACCTTGCCGCCGAGCTTTTTCAAAACGCCGATGCCAGCGCCGATCAACAGCGGTCCCTGGCCGACGATGTCGGTGTCCATGCCGGGCGTGTTGGTGGTGAGCTTGATCGTGTTGCGCATGACGCCACCGCCGATCTGGCCCATGACGCGAACTCCCTCGCCCGACTCATTGAGGGCGAACCGGAGGCGGAGCAGACCCGCCGGAGCGATCTTCGACGGAGCGGAGGCACCCTGCGCGTTGACGTTGGCGCCGATCGGCAGGCCGATGCGACCGGCGATGCCGATCGAGAGCTTCGCGCTGACCTGGTAGGCGAGCTCCGGGGTCAGCACGACGAACGAGTTTCCGATGCAGCACTGCTGCACCATGCTGCCGCCCTCGGTGTTGCCGCGGACGTATCCGAAGCCGGTACCGGCGGCGACCGTGATCAGGACCTTCGGGCGCTTTCCACCGGCGACCACGCCACCGGAGATCTCGCCGCCCGAGGGCTCGGCCGACTTCTTGACGCGGCCGCCGATCGGATCCTCGTTGTCATCTTTGATCGCGACGACCTTCTTCACCGGCGCCGTGATCTCGAGGATGTTCGGCGACCCCGACGAGCCCTTCGCGGCGATCGCCTTGTTGTTCCCATCGAGCGCGGCCACGTAGTAGTGGATCAGCGAGCCCTTCATCGCGGCGGCCGGGATGGCGCCGGTGTACTTGCAGTCGCCTTGCTTGGTCAGCTTCACCTCGGTGAAGTTGGTCGAGCCCTCGACGCGGTACATGACGGCGACCTTGACCGGCGTGATGTCCCCGCCGACCAGCGCCTCGATCGGTTGCGGCGCGCCACCCGGCGCGGAGTCGATGATCGTGTGCTGCAAGCCCTTCACGGCGGTGCAGTCGATGCTGTCAACGGCCGGCCCGCCGCCGCCGGTGTCAGTTCCATTCGGCGGTGTCACCGCGACGGATCCTCCTCCGCCGCCGCCCTTGCGCGCGTCTTCGAGCAGCTTCGTCAGCTCGGGGGACTTGTACGCGGGCTCGATCTGGATCTTCGGCTCGATCTGCACGGCCGAGAGGAACGCGACCTTCGCGCCTTCCGAGTCCCCACCCGCGAAGGCTGCGAGCCCGAGGTTGAGGTACACGCGGGCCGTCACCGGGTCCTTGTCGAGCTTGGCCTTCTTCGCGGCGGCGAGCGCCTGAGTCAGGAGCTTCTTGGCGGCGTCGTAATCCATGAGGTCATAGTTCTCCATCGCCTCTTTGCTCTTCGAGGTGATGTCTCCCTTTGGATCAGCATGCGCCGTCGCTGCAGCGACGAACACGGCGGCCATTACCCACGCACGGGTTCCCATGGCGCTTCTATACCGCGCCACCATAGGGATCGGGAAGGATTCCCGCTCCGGACGAGAGTCGGCGGAGAGCCGGCTACTTGGCCGTGATCACGAACTCGACGCGGCGGTTCTGGGCCCGGCCATCGGCGGTGCGGTTATCGGCCAGCGGGACGTTCTCGCCGTAGCCCTTGGCAGTCATCCGCTCGGCCGCGACCCTGCGCTTGATCAGGTAGGTCCGGACCGACTCGGCGCGGCGCTGGGACAGCTTCAGGTTGAAGGCGTCATTGGCCTGGCTGTCGGTGTGGCCGCCGACCTCGACCTTGATCTTCGGGTTATCGGCGAGCGCCTGCGCGACCTCGTTCAGGAGGTTGAACGAGACCGGCTTGATCGTGGCCTTGTTGGTATCGAAGTAGACCGTCTGCTTGATCTCGATCTTTTGCTCGGTGACCACGACGTTGACGTACTTCTTGGGGCAGCCATCTGGCGGCACACCCGGTTCGAGCGGGCACTTGTCATCCTTGTCGGCGATGCCGTCCTTGTCGTTGTCGAGGTCCGGGCAGCCGTCGTCGTCCTCGAAGCCGTCCTTGTCCTCGGGGTCCATCGGGCAGGCGTCGATCTTGTCGGTGATGCCATCGCCGTCGTTGTCCGGATCGGGGCAGCCGTCATCGTCCTCGAAGCCATCGCGGTCCTCGGGATCCATCGGGCACTTGTCGATCTTGTCGGCGATGCCGTCGGAGTCGTTGTCATCCTCGGGACAGCCGTCGTCGTCCTGATAGCCGTCCTTGTCCTCGGCAACCCGCGGGCACTTGTCGACGTCATCGAGGATACCGTCGCCATCGATGTCACCGGGGCCCGGCGCGGCGACCTTGTCCGTGCACTTATCCTTGGGCGACTTCTCGATCGCGAGCTTCGCGTTGGTCTCGGCGATGCCGGCGAGCCGCTTCGCGTCGTGATAGTTGCCCTCGTCGAGCTCGTGCTGCGCGAAGTCGTTGTTGGACTCGGCCATCGCGAGCTCGACCGGAGCGCAGCGCTGGGCGCCGTTGTCGCGCGCGGTGCCGATCAGGCCCTCGGTGGCGCCGGTCTGCGTGCGGATCTGGGAGCCTGCGCAGCCGGCGGTGACCACGGACCAGGCGACGACGAGGGCCGCCTTCACGGTGTGTCCTTCGCCGGTGCGACCTCGGTGGTCCGCTTGACGTCGGTCTTCGCGGGTGCGAGCCGGAGCTCGAGCGGGCGCTTCGACGGATCCTTTGCTGCCACACCCGCCTCGACCACGGCCTTCTCCGCCGCCTCGTTGGCGAGCCGGCCGAACCGGTTGGCCGCCTGGAAGTCGGCGTGCGCCGCGAGGACCTTGGCCTGGTGCAGGTACTGCGTGGCGCGGGTCCAGTAGTAGGGCGCGTACCTGTCGGCCTCGACGACGCGCGCCCGGTCGACGGAGTCCGACGCCTTGCGCGTGACCTCGTTGACGTACGCGATCGGGCCACAGGCAGCGGCCCCCACCGCGAGCGCGAGCACGAATCCCAGGCGAGCCATCATGGTGCTGCCGCTGATCCTATCACCGGGCCCGGACGCGGCGGCCATCGCTCCTCAGCTCGATCGCCACGTAGACCGCCGATCCACACAGCGCGAGCAGGGACACCATGAACGCCCAGCCGAGCTGGACATTGAACAGCGAGACACCCTTGTGGACCTGCCAGCCGTAGTAGTCCGCGGCCGTGCCGAGCCGGTTGATGCCGGCGACCACGAGGACGAGCAGCGCCAGCGCGATCGCGGCGCCGATGTAGAGCACCGCATTGATGAAGCCACGGCGGAGCAGCACCGCCGACAGGTACCAGCCGCCGATCACCAGCCCGGCGTGGCCGACCATCAGCGGCAGCACCGCGACCCGGGCGAGCTTGTCCGGATCGACCCAGTACATCCAGGACCACGCCGGATGGACAGCATAGAAGTACAGCGCGACCGGCGCGACCACCGCGGCGGCGTGCAGCGTCACCAGCGGAAACGCCGGCGCCGCGAAGGGACCATCGGCGCGCAATCTCTCCCGCGCGATCAGCGCAAAGCCGATCCCGAAGAGGAGATTTACGAGAGCGACGACCGGAATGGACCGAACGGTAACATCAGCGGCGTCCGAGCGGGGGCGTGCGAGATCCCGTGTCGGGGTCTGGACGCTCGGGCTGGCCGAGCATCGAG
>JAYUVX010000144.1:0-17253 GCA_043753855.1 Myxococcales bacterium
GAGCGGAAGCTCGATGCTGGCGTGGTCAAGGGGCTCATCGATCAGGCGCTGTTCCCCTCCGAGCGAGCGAAGGCCGCGAAGCTCGTCGACGAGGTCAGCTCGTTCGAGGCGTTCCGCGACAAGGTGATCGCGGGGCCGTGGACGAAGCTCGAGACCAACCCAGACGGCAAGGATCAGCTGCAGACGATGCTCAAGCTCGCGCGGTTCGTCGGGGCGATGCCGCCCGAGAAGCCACCGGGCGATCACGTCGCGGTGGTCTACGCGATCGGCGATATCGTCGATGGTGGCGGTGACGGTGTGCTCGGTGCGCGCCAGCAGATTGCCTCGCACACGCTGGTCTCCGCGTTGCGCTCGATCAGCGCCGACGATCACGTCAAGGCCGTGGTCCTCCGGATCGACTCCGGTGGTGGCAGCGCACAGGCCTCCGAGCTGATCTGGCAGGCGGTCACCGAGCTCAAGGCGAAGAAGCCCGTGATCGTCTCGATGAGCGATGTCGCTGCGAGCGGTGGGTACTACATCGCGAGCAATGCGAACCGGATCTTCGCGCAGGCGGATACGCTCACTGGTTCGATCGGCGTGGTCGGCGGAAAGATCGCCCCGGGCGCAGCGCTCGCGAAGCTCGGCATCAACACGTTCCCGATCGGCCGCGGCAAGCGCGCGACGATGATGGCGAGCCTGTCGCCGTGGAACGACGAGGAGAAGGCCACCATCCAGAGCTCGATGGAGGAGGTCTACAAGGTGTTCGTGAGCCGCGTGGCACAAGGTCGCAACAAGCGGCCCGAGGATATCCAGCCGATCGCGCAGGGTCGGGTGTGGACGGGTACACGAGCGAAGGAGCTCGGCCTGGTCGACGAGATCGGCGGGCTCGACGCGGCGCTCGGCGAGGCGCGCAAGCTGGCGAAGCTCGACGACACGGTCGGCCTCGAGGTCTATCCGCCGTCGCCGAGCTTGCGCGACTTCCTCGTCAGCTTCGGTGGCGTGCAGGCGCCACTCGGCCTGCATGTCGAGGATGCGCTGAGCGCGCTCGGCTCGATCGATCCCGTCATCGCCGCGGAGGCCACGCGGCTGATCAAGCTCGCGCTGTCGTTCCGGCTCACGACGATCCAGGCAGTCGCCGTGCTCCCGGTGATCCGATGATCCGCGCGGCCGTCCTCGCAGCGCTGCTCGTGGCGTGCTCGAGCAGCGCGCCTCCCACCGCTTCGCTCGCTCCGCCCGCGGCCGTCGCGCATGGCAAGGTCACCACCCAGAAGGTCGCGAGCACGGCGCTCGGTGTGACCAAGGACGTCGTCGTGTACCTCCCGGCAGGCTACGACGCCGATCCGGCCCGGCGCTGGCCGGTCTACTACTTCCTGCACGGCCTCGGCGGCGACGAGACCAACTGGACGGCGCGCGGTCGCCTCGATGACGCCGCGGATCACGCTGGCGTGCAAGCGATCATCGTGATGCCCGACGCCGACAACTCGTTCTACACGGATTCGGTCACCCCGGTCGACTACGAGGCGTGCCTGGCCAGCGGCAAGGGCCTGTTCTTCCCGGACCAGAACCCGAAGACGACGTGCGTGAAGACCCCGAACTACGAGACCTGGATCACCCAGGACCTTGTGGCGTGGACGGATGCCACCTACCGCACGATCGCCCGGCGCGAGAGCCGCGCGGTCGTGGGGCTCTCGATGGGCGGCTTCGGCGCGCTATCCCTGGGGCTGCGTCACAAGGATCGCTACGTCGCGGCCGCCAGCCACTCGGGCGTCGACGCGCTGCTCTACGCGGGGCCGTTCCCCTACCAGGCAGGCAAGGTCGAGCTCGCCAGCGAGGTCGCGAGCTGGGGCGGCCGCGATCCGTTCGCCGACTGGATGCGCGGCATCTTCGGGCCCGACATCGCGAACTGGCGCGCCCACGACCCAGCGACCTTGATCGGAGACCTCAAGCCCGGCGAGCTCGCGCTGTATCTCGACTGCGGCACCGAGGACATGTTCCGCCTGCAGAACGGCGCCATGTACGTGCACGATCTTCTGCTCGCGAAGCACATCGAGCACACGTTCTTCATCGGACCGGGCAAGCACGACTTCTCGTTCTGGACGCCGCGGCTGCCGGAGACGTTCAAGTTCCTCGCGGCGAACGTGAAGTAGCTAGAGGCCGATCGCGGACTGGAGAGCGCGGAGCGCGGTGCGGGCGCGCTCGATATGCTCGGCGGCGGCGCTGATCGCCTCGGTGATCGTCGCCACCGAGGGGGTCTGATCCATCATCGCGGTCTCGTCGCTCGCCGCGCGCATGTTCGAGCGCAGCGAATCGATGGCCTCCTCGAGCAAGCCGACATGGTCGGCGAGAGCGATCGGCAGCTGCGAGCGGGTGTGCGTCGCTTCGGATGCGGAGTCCTCGTGGCCGCCATCGGCCGCCTGGCGCAGCTTGTGCTCGGCATCGGCGAGCTGGGCGCGCAGCGTCGCGGCCTCCCGCTCGAGCTTCTTGAGCTTGTCCTCGAGCTCGGCGGACTTGTCGATCATCGCCTCGTACTTCGAGAGGTCCGCCTCCGCGGTGACCTCCGGGTCGTAGTGTGGCTGCTGCAAGGCGCGGCTGGTGGTGTCGTCGTCATTACGCGCGTCCTTGAGCTCGGAGGCGAGGCGATCCCGCTCGAGCGTCAGCTGCGTGAGGTTGGCGAGGGCATCCTTGAGATCGCGCTGGAACTGCGCGATCTCGCGCTCGGTCTCCGCTGCGAACGATCGGACGTTCTCTGCTGCATCGATCTCCTTCTGGAGCGACGCGAGCATCTCCTGCATGCCGTGCAGCTGCTGCTCGAGGCCTGCGATCTTCGCATCCGCAGCTGGATTGCCCTGCGCCGCACGACGCTCCGCGTCCTTGATCCGATCGAACGCATCGGCGATCTCCTCGCGCGCGATCGACAGCTGCTGCTCGGCCTCGTGGGCACGCTGCTCGGCCTCGTTCACGCGGTTCTCCGCGGACGACAACCGTTCGGAGACCATCGCCTCGGAGTGCTCGATCGACTTCGCGTCGCGGCCCTTCGCCGAGGCCGCATCGCGCTCGAGCCATGACAGCGTGGACATCGCCTCGTCGAGCTGGCGCTGGAGTGCCTCCGCACGGTCGATCGCGAGGTCCGCCACCTCGGCCTTCGCCGTGAGTGCATCGATCTTGCGCTCGGCCTCGCTGGCGCGCCCGAGCGCGGACTGCAGGTGCTCGTGTTCGTCGGCCGAGGCACCTGCGCGCTCGTCGCCGGCGCGCACGAGGTGGGCGATCTCTCGACGCGCTTGTTCGACCGCGGCCTCCGCGACCGACCTGCCCTCGCCGGCACCTCGCAGCTGCTGCTCGAGCTCGGCGATCCGCGCGCGCAACCCGTCGATGACCCCGGCATGGTGGGCCGCTGCCTCCGTGAGCTGCGCGATCTTCCGCTCGGCGGCGGCGACCTTCGTCTGCGCCTCGTCGCGAGATGCCTGCGTGGCCGTCTCGTTGACCGCGAGCCCACTCTCGAGATCGGTGACCCGCTCCTGCAGCGTATCGATCTGCGCCTCGGCCTCGGCAAGCTTGGCCTCCGCGGTCTCGGCGCGGTTCTGGAGCACCGGCTGCTGCACGCGCAGGTCGGCGACCTCGCGCTCGAGCGCCGTCTTGCGATCGACCAGCGCGAGCAACCCCGACCGCTCGGCCGCGAGCTCGCGCTGCGTCGACTCGAGCTTGGTGGTCAGCTCTCTGGTTGCCAGGTCGAGCTTGCCGGTGAGCTCCTTGGTGCTCGTGTCGAGCTTCTCCGTGAGCTCGAGCTCGACCTTGGCCGCCCTGGCCTCGGCATCGGTGGCACGCTGTTGGGCGGCCGCGATCAGCGTGCTGCTCTCGGCCGCCTTCGCGCTGGCTTCCTCGGCGCGACGGTGCGCATCGGCGAGCTCGCGATGCCCGGACTTCGCTCGCGTATCGGCATCGGCAGCGCGCCGCAGTGCCTCGGCTACGTCCTTGGCCATCGCCTTTGCCATCGTATCGGCGGCGCTCGCGCGCTGCTCCGCATCGATCGCGCGTCGTTCGGACTCGCGGACACGGTTGTCGGAGTCCAGGACCTTTGCCGCGGCGTCGTCGCGCACCTTGGCGGCCGCTGCGATCGCGGTATCGGCGGTGGACAGCTGATCGATCTTCGACCGCAGCTCGTTCACGCGCTGCTCCGCGGCGACGAGCTTGGTGGCGATCTTCTCGGTTTCGGCGCGCGCCTCGGCGACCTTGGCCTCGGCTGCCTTCGAGCTCGTGCCTGCCGCGGCCAGCGCGGTCTCGAGCTCGATCATGCGATCGCGCCGGGTCTCGAACTGTGCGGTCATCTCGGCGAGCTCGGCCGCGATGTTTGACGCGCGCTGCTCGGCCGCCTGGACCGGCGCATGGCCCGAACCGACCCGGGTCTCGAGCTGCGTCACCCGCTCGAGCGCCTTCGCCACGTCGTGCTCCGCGGACTTCGCGCGCTCCTCGGCATCCGCGAGCTTCTGCTCGACCTGGGCTGCTCGGCTCTCCGCCTTCGCGGCCTGGGCATTCGCGCCGGACAGGTTGCGCTCGGCACCCTGCGCCCGGATCTGCGCGCCCGACAGCTCCTTCTCGAGCTTCTCGGCCTTGGTCGTCAGTGCAGCGATCTGATCGGCGACCTGCTGCGCGCGCGCATCCGGTCCCGACTGCGCTGCCTTGAGCGTCTCGACCTGCCGCTCGAGCCCGGTGATGATGAGGTCCGCCTCGGCGAGCTTCTCCGCCGCGACCATGCCGACCGAGGTCTCCGCGATGATCTTCGCGTCGCGCGACTTCGCGACCTCGAGCTTCGCGATCTCGAGCTCGGCGGCGCTGCTCCGGCGGAGCAGATCGAGCTGCTCACGCAACGCGGCGGCCTCGCGCGCGAGCTCGCCATGCGCATGCTCCCCGGTGGACTGCGCCGACTGCGCTTCGTCGAGCGCGTTGTGCAGCCGCTGGATCTCCGAGGCCAGCTTGGCCGACTCCACGCCGAAATTCGACGACCAGTCCGCACGATCCTTGAGCTCGCGCTCGAGCCCCTGCACCTTGTCGCGCAACTCGGCGAGCTCCGCCAGCTCCGCGCTCGACGGCTCGCCGCTGCGCAGCCCATGGCGGCTGGTGCGCCGCCCGACCTCGCGCAGTACATCGAGCTCGTCCTGCACTGCCTTCAGCGCCTGCTCGAGCATCGTCGAGCGCGCATCGGCCTCGTCGCGCAGGCGGATCGCCTCGGCGTCGATCAGTGGCATCTGCGGCATCGTGGTGCCGGGTGGCACCGTCGGTGACGTCTTCATCAGCTCGATCTGCTGGTGCAGCTGACCGACGCGCTGCGCGAACGCATCGCGCTCCTCCTCGACGGCAGCGCGCGTCTTGCGCTCGAGATCGAGCCAGGTCGCGAGCGTGCCATGCAGTCCCATCGGCGGCGGCAACGTGCCGCTCGCGGGCAGCAGCCGGATCATCAAGCTGCCGACCAGGATGATCTCGCCGGTCGGAACCGGTGCGCGCTTGACCTTGTTGGGTCCGACAAAGATACCGTTCGAGCTACCAAGATCCTCGACCCACAGCGCGCCTTGATCGACGAAAAACCGCGCGTGCAACCGGGAGACCCGCGGGTCCTGGCTACGGATCGCGCACTCGGGGCCGCGCCCCACCATCACCGGCTCGCGTCCCAGCGCGTGGGAGCGATCGACGCCGTCGACGTCGGAATAGATCAGGGTCGCCATTCCCTGCGCGCGAACCTATCACGTGTGCAGGGTTAGCTGCGCGATCACGGACTCGGCCGTACGCAGCGCTCGATCGGTATCGTCGTCGAGGAGCACGACGTGCCCCATTTTGCGGCCAGGTGCCGGCGCGGCCTTGCCATAGAGGTGCAGGCGCGCCTCTGGAACCGCCAGGACGTGCTCCCAGGCCGGCGGGCCCTTGCTCCACAGATCGCCGATCAGGTTCACCATGACGGCGCCGGTGAACGCGCGTGGATCGCCGAGCGGAAGCCCGCACACTGCGCGCACGTGCTGCTCGAACTGCGAGGTCGCGCAGGCGCCGTAGGTGTAGTGCCCGCTGTTGTGGGTGCGCGGTGCGACCTCGTTGAGCAGGAGCTTCCCATCGGGGAGCTCGAACAGCTCGACCGCCATCACCCCGACGTGGTGCAGCGCTTCCGCGACGCGCACCGCGATCTGCTCGGCACGCAACCGCTGGGCGTCAGTCATCGGCGCCGGGGCACGTGTGGTGTGGAGGATGTGGCGGCGGTGAACGTTCTCAGCGATCGGATAGATCCGGACCTCGCCGCCGATGCCGCGTGCGAGCACGACGGAGATCTCGCGCGTGTAATGAACGAGCTCCTCGACCACCGCGGGCTCGCCCTTCAAGCGCGCGAGCTGAGCGAGTGGATCGGCACCCGGATCGATCCGGACCTGACCCTTGCCGTCGTAACCCGCGCGGCGGACCTTGACGATCGCGGGACGGCCGACCTTCGCGAGCCCGGCGGCCAGCTCCTCGGCGTTGCCGACCGGGGCCCAGCTCGCCTGCGCCACGCCGAGACGATCGATGAACTGCTTCTGGACCAGGCGATCCTGGATCGTGCGCAGCACCTCGGCGCCCGGCCGCACCGGCGCGATCGTATCGAGCTCCGCGAGGATCTCGGCGGGCACGTGCTCGGTATCGAGCGTGATCACGTCGACCTGGCGAGCGAGGTGACGTGCGGCATCGAGATCGTCGAGCGCGCCGACGACCACACCATCGGAGACCTGGGCCGTCGGGCACCGCGCGCTCGGATCGAGCACGACGATCCGGTAGCCCATCTGGCGAGCGGTGACCGCCATCATGCGGCCGAGCTGGCCGCCGCCGAGCACGCCGATCGTCGCCCCCGGAAGCAGCGGTGTCACGGCAGCTTGTCCTGGAGGACGCGGTCGGTCTGCGCCTTGCGATAGGCGTCGAGCTTGCCGGCGACCTCGGGATCGTGGAGCGCGATGATCGCCGCGGCGAGCAGGGCTGCGTTGGCAGCGCCGGCGTCACCGATCGCGAGCGTCCCGACCGGGATACCGCGCGGCATCTGGACGATCGAGAGCAGGGAATCCATCCCAGAGAGCGCCTTGCTCTGCACGGGCACACCGAGCACGGGGAGCCGCGTCTTGGCGGCGGTCATGCCCGGCAGGTGTGCGGAGCCGCCGGCGCCGGCGATGATCACCCAGAGCCCGCGGCCCTCCGCTTCCTCGGCGTACTCGAAGAGCAGATCAGGCGTCCGATGAGCGGAGACGATCTTCGCCTCGAAGCCGACGCCGAGCTCGGTCAGCATCTCGGCCGCGTGCTTCATGGTCTCCCAGTCACTGTGGGAACCCATGATGATGCCGACGCGGATGGTGCTCATGATGATCGATCCTTGCGAGGGCCGGCTGCGCGCTGTAGCCGATCGCCGACAGCTTCGCCCAGGCCCGCGGCGGGAGGCAACGCGGCGATCACGACATCGACGCCCGCTGCATCGAGATCTCTCAGCGCCGCGTACAGTGCGCGCGCCATGCCGGGGTCATCGTCGGGCAGGCGGTGGGCCTCGGCGGTCAGCGCAGGCCATGCGGAGAACGCAGACGCCGGGGCGAGGACGGCGATCCGACCGTGCGCCGCAGCCACGGCGGCCGGAACGTCTTCGGGCGCGACCGCGATCACCTGCGCGCGCGGTGCGTAGTGACTGGCCAGCGTACCGGGTGCCGCGGGGGCTGAGGCGTCCGCGGCTGCGAGCGGTCCGATGATCGCCTCGATGGACTCGCGCGCGAGTCCGCCGGGGCGGAGCAGCACGGCGCGATCGCGTGATAGGTCGACGATCGTCGATTCGACGCCGACGTCGCACGCACCGCCGTCGAGGATGTAGTCGACGTCGTCGCCGAGGTCCGCGACCACGTGATCGGCGGTGGTGGGACTGACCGCGCCGAACCGGTTCGCGCTCGGAGCGGCGATGCCTCTGCCGAACGCGCGGAGCAAGGCCTGGGCCACGGGATGCGAGGGAACGCGGAGGCCGACGGTCTCGCCACCGCCCGTCGTTGCGAGCGAGACCCGCGGGCCGCGCCGAAGAATGATCGTCAGCGGGCCGGGCCAGGCGGCGGCGGCGAGGCGGCGTGCGATCGCCGGGACTTCGATCGCCCAGTCATCGAGGCGCGCCTCCGGGGCTAGGTGAACGATCAGCGGATGCGCGCGCGGCCGGCCCTTCACGGCGAAGATCTTCGCGACTGCGTCATCGCGCGAGGCATCGGCGCCGAGGCCATAGACGGTCTCGGTGGGAAACGCGACCAGGCCGCCCATCGAGAGCAGCTCGACGGCGCGCCGAAGGTCGGTTCCGCGCTCCATCGGGGCAGTGTAGCGCTACGCGTGCGGCTTCGTCGCCACGAGGCTCGCGCGATCCGCCCAGGCAGTGCGAACGCGGGTGAGAACGGCGGCGCGCTCCGTCGGGTACGTTTGGCGGAAGTCCATCCAGTCGAGTGCGCAGATCAGCGACACCTCGGGGAGGCCGAACTGCGAACCGAGCTCGGGCTGCGCGGCGAGCCAGGAGAAGATCGCATCCGTGCGCTCGAGCTGTCGAGCGGCGTACGGGCTGCCATCGATCGCGACGCCGTCCCGGCGCAAATAGAACAGCTGGATCACGCTATCGAGCGCAGCATCGATCGCGTTGATCAAGTTGCCATCGCTCCAGCGATCCCACGGCTTCGCGAGCTCCCCCCATCCGTGGATCTCCGTCAGCCGATCGATGATCGCGCGCGAGTCGAACAAAGTCGCACCGTCGATGATCGCCACCGGAACCTTGCGGATCGGCGAGATACCGCGCAACGCCGCCATCCCGGCATCGGTCGCGGTATCGGTCCGTTCGATCGGCTCGCCGACCTCCTGTGCGACCACGCGGACGCGGCGAACGAACGGTGAGGTCGTGGTGCCGTAGAGCTTCATCCGCGGGAACGTACTGCGCTAGGCTCCTCCCGTGCAGGTGTTCCTGATCCGTCACGCCGAGGCTGTCGCCGAGACCCTCGAGCTCCGCGATCCTCACCGCCACCTGACCCCACACGGCCGCGTCCAGGCGCGCGCCCTCGGTGACCGCCTGCGCTGGCACGACTGCGTCCCGACCCATATCTGGTCGAGCCCCCTCGTCCGGGCAATCCAGACCGCCGAGCTCGTCATCGCCGGTATCCAGCACGAGGTTCCGGTGGACGTCGCTCCCGCGCTCGCCCCGGACGGCAACGTCCGCGACCTCGCGGCCGCTGTCACGGCTCTCCCGCCGCTCTCCGTCATCCTCCTCGTCGGCCACGAGCCGTCGCTGTCGGGGATCGGCGCGGTCCTCGTAGGAGACC
Organism: Myxococcales bacterium; assembly: GCA_043753855.1. Taxonomy (GTDB): domain Bacteria; phylum Myxococcota_A; class Polyangia; order Haliangiales; family Haliangiaceae; genus JABFXX01. The sequence goes on from JAYUVX010000144.1 coordinate 9,294, forward strand.
CGGCCTTCGAAGCACTCGGCAAAGCCAGCGCCGTGCGGCTCGATGCCGGTCGCGTCCGCTGGCGCTTCGCCTGGGACGCCGACGCCCCCCTCACCGGGGTTCCGGTGGGCGGGACAACCAAATAGGTTCCGGGACGCCGCTGGTTCGCATGCCGACCGAGGTCGTTGAGCGCCGCCGGTGACGTGGCACGCCACGCCGCGACGGTCACCGGTCGTTGACCGATGATGTTGCGCGGCGACAGCAGCTCAATTTGAAACGGAAACGACGGGTACCCCGACGAATCGCCGGAGCCAGTAGGTTCCGACTGGAAATGGAATTGGCGTACCCGCCAGCCACGCCACACGCGCGAGGCGGTAGTCCCTGAGAAACAGCTGGCGCCGGATCATCAGCTGCTCGCGGCGCTCGGGATCGCGCGTCGCGAACCGAGGATTGATCTTGCCAGGTTCGCGCCCTTTGACCGGCGCGGTCGCGCTGGCGGGCGAATCGCGCCACGACTCGCGAAGGATGCGGTTGCGCCCGAGCACGCCGCGCCCCTGGAGCCGCCGGGCTTCAGCGTGCTCCGATTCGGCCTTCGCCACGCGCTCCCGGATGAGCGCGCGGAACGCATCAGGATCTCCTAGGGCCGCCGGGATCTTCAGCTCGAGCGTGATGGTCTCGGGCATGGACCCGACGTCACGGAAAAACTTTGGACGACGCGCGAACAACGTTCGCTTGTTGAGCAGCGCACTCAGTCCATTCACCCCGGGCCAGTGATGCACCCGGTCAACGAGCCCGTCCTTCACGGGATTGATGGCGGCGTACACCACGCTATCGACGACTGCCGAGAAGTCACCGAGCTCCACGACCGATGGTTCGGCAGACGACCAGATACTTTCGGAGCGACAGCGTTGAACGTTCAGGCACTTCGCGAGGAGCCCATGGAACCGCTCCATGAACCTGGAGACGTTGGCCTTTGGATCGAAGATGTCCGTGTGGTGGTGGTTCGAAAGCAGGGATGGAATGATCACATCGACCTCGAACCTCTGAGAGGCTTCGGCGAGGCAGTAGATGACCGCGTTGTTGGTCTCGTCATCCGGCCGCAGCAGGAACTGCTGGAGCATGCAGCGACGAGTGATCTGGTAGAATCCGTTCGGTAAGGTCTGGCGCGGTTGTGTCATGGACGGCTCGCTCCCCTCGCCGAGCAGTTTCCTTGCCAATCGCAAGCTGCCGAACTCACTGGGGCCGACTGCGTTTGTCGGCCGCACGTCGGACAATTCGTCCGCCCCCCGGCGGACGCCCGTACGCGCGCGCACCGGGATCCGCGACTCCGGACAGATCTCGGGCGTGCACACCGTCCGAGCGGCGGACGATTCACGAACCCCGGAGGGGCTAGGGCGAACCCCGGAGGGGCTAGGGGGCTAGGGGGGCGTCCGAGCGGCGGACGATTCACGAACCCCGGAGCGGTCAGAGACGACGTCGGCCCCGAGCACTGCGACACCTACGATACGCCGGGTCCGCGCAGGTCAGCAGCTGCGAGCCAGCCTCGTAGATCCTTCATACGATCCTGCCGTTGGGGATCGCATGAACCGCCGCTGGCTGATCTCGGTCTCCCTGGTTGCCCACCTCGGGCTTGGCATCCTCTTGTTCGCGACCGGCGTCTGGCGAATCCAGCGCCTCGATGGTGGCCGCGCGGATCTCGCCCTCGCGGTGATGCTGCCGCCCGCGGCCCAAGAGGGTGGTCCACCGCCCGGTGAGAAACCCAAGGATGCTCGCAAGAAGACGGAGATCGAGAAGAAGCTCGTCAAGAACCTTCAGCCCGAGCCCAAGGCGCTGGAGGCCACGCCGATCGCCAGCACGCTGCCCGGCACCGGCGAGGGCTCCGGTTCAGGATCTGGCATCGGATCCGGATCCGGCTCAAGCCCCACCCCGTGCGACGACTGCATCGACGACCGCACGCCCGTTGACCTCTGTGGCAACGGCACGATCGAAAACGACGAGACGTGCGATGACGGCAACCACCGCGACGGCGACGGCTGCTCGAAGGTCTGCACGAAGGAAGCCCGCAAGGTCAGCATCCTCCCGCCGACCGTGTTCCGGGGTCTGCGGATCAGCGGTGAGACCCAGATCGAGGCTCCCGATGTGGTCAAGACCCAGATGCTGCGCGACGGCAACGATCGCACCGTCGGTACTCTCAAGATCTGCATCGCCACGGATGGCGGGATCTCCTCGGTCAGCGTCGCAAGCTCGACGAAGTACTCCGAGTATGATGCGAAGCTAGTCGCCGCCGCGCGTCGCTGGCGCTACCGGGCCTACCTGTTCGATGGCAGCCCCATGCCCGCGTGTTCTGCGGTGACGTTCGTGTACACGATCAAGTAGGGGGCGGTATTCTCCGCGCGTGTCGGACCTGGCCATCGATGTACGTGACCTTCAGAAGACCTACCGGACGCCGTTCGCGCGCCGGAAGGTGGAGGCGCTGCGCGGCGTGTCGTTCGAGGTCCAGCGCGGCCACATCTTTGGCTTCGTGGGGCCCAACGGTGCCGGCAAGACCACCACCATCCGCACGCTGATGGGCCTCATCCGCCCGAGCGCCGGCAGCGCGTCGATCCTCGGTCAGAAGATCCCGAGCCGCGCCGCCCGCTACAAGGTCGGGTTTCTCCCGGAGTCGCCCTACTTCTACGACTACCTCACCGTCGGTGAGCTGCTCGATCTCGCCGGTCGGCTGTTTGGCGTGCCCGGTCCACTGCGCAAGCAGCGCGCCGACGAGCTGATCGTTCGCGTCGGCCTCGATCGCGCGCGCACCCAGAGCCTCAAGAAATACAGCAAGGGCATGCTCCAGCGCGCCGGCCTCGCGCAGGCGCTGATGAACGATCCCGAGCTGGTGGTCCTCGACGAGCCGATGTCGGGGCTCGATCCGATCGGGCGCAAGGAGGTCCGCGAGCTGATCCTCTCGCTGCGAGATCACGGCAAGACGGTGTTCTTCTCGACGCACATCCTCAGCGACGTCGAGGCCATCACCGATCGCGTCGCGATCATCGCCCGCGGCAAGCTGCAAGCGCACGGCACGCCCTCCGAGCTGGTCCAGCAGACCATCCTCGGTACCGACGTGATGATCCGGCTGCCGGCCGACGTCGATGCTTCCGACCTCACCGACGGCGCGGATCGCGTCCGCCGGATGGGTGAGGAGCTCTCGCTGACACTCGGCTCCGATGCCGACATCGACGCATGGATCACCCGCGCGCATGCCGCGGGGGCCAAGGTCGTCCAGATCGCTCCCCGGCACGAGACCCTCGAGGACCTGTTCCTTCGCCGCGTCGAGGAGGCGGGCTCGTGATCGGCCGGATCTGGGCGATCGCCCTCAACACGTTCCGCGAGGCGGCACGCATCCGTGTCCTCTACGGGATCATCGTGCTCGTGGTCGGCGCCAATCTGCTGTCGATCGTGCTCGGCCAGCTCGCGAACAACCAAGAGGCGCGCGTCACACGGGATATCGGCCTCGCCGGGATGTCGCTGTTCGGCTCGCTCACCGCGATCTTCCTCGGTGTGTTCCTGCTCTACACCGAGGTCCAGCGCCGCACGATCCACGCCATCGTCTCGAAGCCGATCGAGCGCTGGGAGTTCGTGGTCGGCAAGTACTTCGGCATGGCACTGATCCTCACGGTGCTGGTCGCGCTGTTCGGCGTGGCGATGACCTTCGTGCTTCCGCTCGAAGGAGCATCGCTGTCGAGCGCGGTGATCAAGGCGATCGTGCTCGCCTGGTTCGAGGTGCTGACGGTCGCCGCCATCGCGATCTTCTTCTCGTCGTTTTCGACGCCGTTCATGTCCGGAATCTTCGCGCTCGCGATGTGGCTGCTCGGCCGTGTGACCCCCGATATCGAGGCCGCCACCAAGGATGCCGCGCCGTGGATCCGCGGACTCACCCGGATCACGCTACAGATCGTCCCGGACCTCCACCTGTTCGCGGTCTCGGGGCGCACCGTCGATGGCGATCACGTCAGCGTACACGCCGACTTCGTGTCGTGGAGCTACGTCGCACTCTCGGGGCTCCACGGGCTCGGCTGGATCGTCGGGCTGCTCGCGCTGGCGGCGCTGCTGTTCCATCGCCGGGACTTCGTGTGAAGCGGACGCTGATCATCGTCGCGGTCATCCTCGCCGGTCTCGGCGCGCTCGCGATCCGGGTCGTCGTCGAGGGCCGCACCGCGCTCGCTGCTGGTGACGAGGCGCTCGCTCGCGGTGACACCGACGATGCGGTCGCGTCCTGGGAAGCGTCGGCGCGCTGGTATCTTCCGCTCGCCGCGCACGTCGACGACGCGTACGCGCGGCTGATCCACCTCACCCAGGTCGATCATCGGCACGCGCTCGCCGCGTGGCGCTCGGTCCGCTCGGCCGCGCTCGCCACCCGTGGACTGTGGTCACCGCACGCCGACGAGCTGCTCGCCGCGAACGCTGCGATCGCCGAGCTCGCCTCGCGGGATCCCGAGGGTGCGCTCGCCGCCGGCCCCGACGCCGCCGCGCGCAAGACCTGGCACACCGATCGACTCGCCCGCGATCCGGGACCGAGTCGCTCTGGCGTGTTCCTCTCCGTTCTCGGGCTCGCAGGCTTCCTCGCTGGAATCGCCCTGCTGCTGCGCAGGACGGGACCAACCATCCTCGGTGGGGTGGTCGCGGCGCTCGGCACCGTCGGCTGGATCATCGGGCTCGCCCTCGCCTGACCAGCGCGGGATCCGGCTTTACAACCCGTCGTTGTCGTCGGTAGGGTGCCTCCAACATGGGCAGAAATCTGGGCGGAGCCATCATCGACCTGCTCGAGTCCGAGCGGGTCGCCCTGCGCGCGGCGGCGGCAACCGTGCTCGCGGCGGTCGGCAAGGGGGACAAGTCCGTGGAGTCGGCGCTCACCGATCGCCTCGCCGATGATGACGGCGAGGTTCGCCGGATCGCGCTCGAAGGCCTCGCCGAGATGGGCGCCTACGGCATCTCCGCCAAGCTGGTTCCGCTGCTCCACGGCGATGACGAGGTGCTCGCCGAGCGCGCCGCGCAGGTGCTCGCGCAGCAGGGTGCAGCCGCCGAGGGGACGCTCCGCAAGGAGGTCGCGAGTGGTCCGATCTCCGCACGTCGCGTGATGGCGCAGCTCCTGCTCCGTCGTGGCACGCAGCCCGCGATCGATGCGGTGCTCGATCAGCTCGCCGACGGAGAGTTCGGCGAACAGGCCCTCCAGCTCGTCCGCGCCGAGCTCGATCAGGGCAACGAGCGGCTGGCCAACCAGATCGAGAAATCCGCGATCGAGCGCGCCAGCGAGGCGAACCGTGAGCTCTGCAAGGCGTGGACTCGCGCGCAGAAGGCCGCCGCCGACTCCGCCAAGCTCGCCGCCAAGGGCGCCAAGAACAGGCCCGCCAGGACCAAGCCGAATAAATCCAACGGTCATCACGTGGCCAGCGGCGATCCGCTCCGCGATCCCGAGGTCGCGAAGGGTATGGCCGAGCTCGGCGCCCTGCTCCGGCTGATCGGCTATCTCGCGCGACCATCGACCCAGTCGCTGCTCCTCAAGTACGCCGACCCCGACAAGCCGCGCCCGATCCGGCTCGCTGCGATCGCGGGCCTTCGCCGGATCGTCGCGGCCAGCGAGGCGCGCGGGACCGAGAAGGTGATCGAGGCGCTGATCGAGTTCGCCGATGGCGAAGACCTCGCCGTCGCGCAGTCTGCCGTGGACACCCTGCGCGGCGCCCGGATCCCGGAGAGCCTCGCGAAGCGGTTCGCCAGCCTCGCGAAGTCAAAGAACTCCGCAGCGCAGAAGCTCGCGATGGAGCGGATGCCCGCCGGGGGTGGAGCCTCCGCGGTCAAGGCGCTGGTCGAGGCGCTCGGCGGCGACGATCCCACCTCGCGCGACGCCGCCGCGCGAGGCCTCTCGAAGGCGCCGGAGTCCGTGCTCCCCGTCACCCGTGCCTTGCTAGCCACCAAGGACGAGCAGGCCGCACGTCGCTACGCCGGCGTCTTGCGTTCCCACCGCGGCAACGTCTCGAACCAGGCCGTCGACGAGCTCGTCGATCGCGTTCGCGAGCACATGGATGTCCACTTCAAGGGCAAGGCGACCGCCGATCAGATCGTCCTCGAGCGCGTGCTCGCGGAGCTGATCGCCGATGTCGCACCGGCGAGGCACGTCGAGCTGCTGTTCGAGCGTGCGAAGCGCCTGCGCAAGCAGGGTAAGGCCGTCGAGGCGTTCGGCAGCCTCAAGCCGTTGCTGCGCTCGCGCGCCGACATCGACACCGCGATCGACGACGAGCAGCGGTTCTTCCTCGCCGTCCTCTCGCTCGAGGCCGCGGGCGAGGGTCTGATCCGCACCACCCGCACCGACGATCCCGTGTTCGAGCAGTTCAGCCGGCTCGCGACGAAGGGCTACCCGGTCGCCAAGCAGCTCGCCCGCGAGAACGCCGTCTCCGACGAGGCGCTGTACGCCCTCGGCTTTCGCCTCCTCGAGTCCGGCGATGGCTCCAACGAAGAGCTCGGCGGGGAGCTGTTGCAGGGGATCATCGACGAGCGCCCGCGCAGCAAGCTGGCGAAGGCCGCCAAGAACAAGCTCAAGCTGACCGGCCACAGCGACGGCTGAGAATATCGCCACACCTACATCCAGACACCCCACGATTCCCGCCCGACAGCCCGCGCGGATTCGGCATGCTCACGGGATGCGCCATCTCGCTGTACTCGCCGTGTTTGTACTGGGCTGCGGTAGTGATGGAGGGGGTGGCGGCGGCGGCAATAACCCGGACGCACCGAAGCCCACCGATGGCGGGCTTCCGGACTCCGCGCCGATCCCTCCGGGCTACGCGCGGCTCGTCGGCCGGACCTGGTCGCTCCCCGCGGGACAGGCCGACACGTACAAGTGCGTGCGCTTCACGGTCCCCACCGATACGTACGTGACCAACATCGTCGCGCAGGCGCCGACGGGCACGCACCACACGGTGCTCTCGATCGCGGCTGGTAATGCAGCGGGCGCGGATGGCGAATACGACTGTAGCGTCGGTGCGATCGGCCGGCCGATGCTCTATGCGTCAGGCGTTGGGACCGACCCGCTCGATTTTCCGACCAACGTTGGTCTGAAGATCGCGGCGGGAACCCAGATCCATCTGAACCTTCATCTGTTCAACGCGACCGATCAGAACATCCAGGGTGACTCCGCGATCCTCATCAAGACGACGCCGACGCAACCACCCATGCTCGCGGAAATGGTGTTCGCCGGAAAAATCCTGTTCGGGGTGCCTTCGTCCACCGCCCAGACGCCCCTGAATCCGTACAACGTCGTCGGCGGTTGCGACGTGAGCACACCGTACACGCTGTTCGCTGTCTGGCCGCACATGCATCAGATTGCCGTCCACTCCAAGCTCGAGCTCATCCACGGCGCCACCACGACCGTGCTCCACGACTCGGCCTACACGTTTTCCGAGCAGAACTACTACCGAAAGACGCCCGAGGTTCAGGTGGTCGCGGGCGACCACATCACGGTCACTTGTTCGTACGTGAACCACACCGGCCAGATGATCACTTTCGGTGATAGTTCCAACAAGGAGATGTGCTTCACCGGTCTGTATCGCTATCCCTCGCAGAACGCGAGCATCACGCAGTGCACCGATCAGCCAGACGGCATTCCAGGGGGGTGAGCTTTCACGGCGCGCGTTCGTAGGCCCCGATATCTGCCCTCGCGCCTTGAGGGCGTGACACGCCGTCGAAGTCCGCACTGAAGGTCGGGAAGTAGCTACTGGCCGCCGCTGCATCGATCGCAGGGCTACCGCCCATCAGGTGAAAGTCTGCAGGGTGCGGATCTTCTCCACCCGTGGAATATCGCGAACTTGATCGCGCCTGATCTTTCCGGATCGATCGCTCGCGGGTAGCGTCGTCGCCATGACGACTGCCACGGCCGCTCGCACGATCGCCAACGACAGCCTGTTCTGCGAAGCTCGCGCGCTGATGAAGAAGCTCGAGGACGACCTGGTCG
>JAYUVX010000145.1:0-5726 GCA_043753855.1 Myxococcales bacterium
CGTTCGCCCAGCAGGGCAAGAAGGACATCCGCGAGCGCGGCAAGGAAGCGCTGCGGCGGGTCGGGCTCGCCGACTTCGCGCACCGCCACCCGGGCGAGATGTCAGGCGGCCAGAAGCAGCGCGTCGCGATCGCCCGCGCGCTGTTCGGTGCGCCGTCGCTGCTGCTGTGCGACGAGCCCACCGGCAACCTCGACTCCGAGACCGGCAAGGAGGTGATCGACTTCTTCCGCGAGCTCAATGACAAGGACGGCGTCACGCTCGTGATCGTCACCCACGAGCGCCGCGTGTCGAGCGTCGCCAAGCGCGTCATCGCGATGCGCGACGGGATGATCGTCGAGACCACGGACGACGAGATCAACGCACAAGGAGCCGGTCCGGCATGATGCCCGCGAAGAACCTCGTGAAGATGGTGGTCGCGAACACGCTTCGCAGCCCCCGCCACTTCATCCTGTCCGCGTTCGGCATCGTGATCGGCATCGGCGCGTTCGTGCTGTTCCTCGCGCTGACCCAGCGGGCAGGGCGCGTCCTCGAGCAGGTGTTCCCGCTCGACGAGGTGCAGGTGGTCGCGCCGCGCGTCTCGCTGCTCGGCAAGGACACCAGCAAGCGCCTCGATGACACGACGGTCAAGATGATGATGGCGCGGCCCGAGGTCGCGACGGCGGTGCCCCGGATGAGCCTCGCGTTCCCGGCGGCGGGCCGCGGTGACTTCGAGGGCTCGGATTTGAAGTTCGAGGTCGGCGGGTTTGCCGACGGTGTCGACGGCAGCTTCGTGCAGGACGACGATCGCATCAAGGAGCAGTTCAAGGACTGGGAGGCGGTCGTGAGCGATCCACATCGGGTCGCCTGCGTGCCGCCACCGCCGGATCCCGAGGACAGCGTACGCCAGGCTCCGGGCAAGCCGCCGAAGGCCGTCCTGCGCGACAACAACAATGGATGGGGAGGTTCACCGGCGGCCGCGGGCTCCGCGGATCCTGCGGCACCCGCGCCGACGACCAGCCCCGACGGCAAGCCGTTGCCGTACTACAACCCGTGCCCCGATCCGGACGTCTACTACTGCGATGACACCGAGCGGATGTGCAAGCACCGCGTCCCGGTGGTGCTGAGCTCCACCGTCGTCGAGCTGTACAACAACCAGTTCGCGAAGTCGCACGGCATGCCGATGGCGGATCAGAACCTGGTGAACTTTTTGATCCAGAACCGCGGCCTGTCGGCGATGCGGTTCTCGATCGGCCTTGGCAACACGACGATCGCCGGGACCAGCACGATGACGAGGAAGCGGCCGCGCCGGGTCGAGGCGGTCGTCGTCGGCGTCAGCTCGCGCGCGATGCAGGTCGGCGTGACGATGCCGATCCAGTACATCACGCGCTGGAACAAGGAGTACATGGGCGAGGATGCCGCGGGCGCGTACTCGTCGATCATCGTCAAGTTGAAGGACCGCAACCAGCTCGCGCCGTTCGGCGAGTGGTTGAAGGATCCGGCGCAGGGGCTGCGGCTCGAGGACAACCTCGGCGAGCGATTCGCGACGGTGATCTTCGTCATCCGCCTGCTGTTCCTGATCATCTCGATCGCGATCCTCGTGATCGCGATTATCAACATCGGCCACAACTTCTTCATCCAGGTCTCGGAGCGCAAGCGCGAGATCGGGATCATGCGAGCGGTCGGCGCCACCGAGGCCGATGTCCAGCTGATCGTGCTCGGGGAGGCCGCGCTGATCGGGATCGTCGGCGGGCTGCTCGGCATCGGCCTGGCGGTCGGGATCGGTACCGCCTGGAACGCGTACGCGAGCTCCAACATCCCGCGGTTCCCGTTCAAGCCGGACTCGTGGTTCGAGTGGAAGACGTGGATCTGGGGGAGTGCGCTGGGGTTTTCGACGCTGTTCTGCATCCTCGGCGGGTACCTGCCGGCGCGCCGGGCGGCGAAGATGGAACCCGCTCAGGCCCTCGCCCAGAACTGAGATCCGGCCCGATCGCCGTTCGAAACTAGCGCCGGCGTAGCGATTTCCTTGGTATTGCCGGGATCTTCGCGATATGTCCTCGGGCCACGGGGGTAGTAAACTGCTTGTGGCCCAAGGAAAATGCTGCTGACCGGGTCCCATCTAACAGCGCACCGTTGTCCCGGAGCGTGCAACGTGCGCCGGGGCACGAGCCAACACCCGAGACACCCAAAGACAAACGCGTGAAGAAGCCGGCGCCTTTCGGCAAATACTTCCTCCTCGAGCGGATCAACGTCGGCGGCATGGCCGAGGTGTTCCGCGCGAAGGCTTTCGGCGTCGAGGGCTTCGAGCGGCTGGTGGCCGTGAAGCGGATCCTCCCGAACATCGCGGAGGACAAAGAGTTCATCCGCATGTTCATCGAGGAGGCCAAGCTCTCCGTCCAGCTGAACCACGCGAACATCGCGCAGATCTTCGACCTCGGTGTCGTCGAGGGCGCGTACTACATCGCGCTCGAGCACGTCCACGGTCGCGACCTCCGCGGCATCTTCGATCGCTGCCGCACGGCAGGCGAGGCGATGCCGGTCGCGCAGGCGTGCTTCATGGTCATGAAGGTCTGCGAGGGCCTCGACTACGCGCACAACAAGCGCGATCAGTCGGGTCGCGAGATCTCGCTCGTGCACCGCGATGTCTCGCCGCAGAACGTGCTCGTGTCGTTCGAGGGCGAGGTCAAGCTGATCGACTTCGGCATCGCGAAGGCCGCCGGCAAGGGCTCGAAGACCCAGGCCGGAATCCTCAAGGGCAAGTTTGGCTACATGTCACCCGAGCAGGTGCGTGGCCTCCCGGTCGACCGCCGCTCCGACGTGTTCTCGTGCGGTATCGTGCTCTACGAGCTGCTCACCGGCGAGCGGCTGTTCGTCGGCGAGAGCGACTTCTCGACGCTCGAGAAGGTGCGCAACGTCGAGATCCTTCCGCCGTCGACGTACAACCGCAAGATCCCCGACGAGCTCGAGCGCATCGTGCTGAAGGCGCTCGCGAAAGATGTCGAGGAGCGCTACCAGAACGCGATCGATCTCCACGACGAGCTGCAGGCCTTCGTCTACACCGCCGGCGAGTTCTACTCGCGCAAGGATCTCGCGGGGTGGATGAAGAAGACGTTCGGCAAGGAGATCGAGGAGGAGACGGCGAAGCTCGAGAGCTATCGCCAGCTCAAGCCACCCGCGCCGGAACCTGGCCCGGTCGTGTCACGCACCTCGACGGGCCCGCGCGCCGCCACCAGTGCGATGGCCACGCCGCCGCCGATGCGCCGCTCCACGGCCGGGATGCCCGCGGTCGGTCCGCAGGGCACCAAACCGCCTCCGCCGCCGACCCGCACGTCGCAGCAGATGCCGGTGGTCACGCCCGCAGCGGTCGCCGCCTCGACGAAGTCGCGGCGCGAAGACTCCGGTGGCCTCGCCTGGGATGACGACGAGCTCGAGACCCAGATCTACGACAACCCGGAGGACGATCCGAAGAATCGCGCTCCGACCGGCAAGAGCAGCGGCAGCAAGCCGTTGCCGGTGGCGGCCGCGTCGATTTCGCCCCATGCCTCGCCGCCTGCCACCGTGCGCGGCGTTGCGCCTGTCGGGTCGCCGAACGGGTCGCCGAACGGGTCGAACGATGGTCCGGATCTCTCGTCGCTGGTCTCCACGGCGAAGGGCTGGGAGTCGGGGGGAGGCCCCAACCCGGCCGCCACGCTCGATGCACCGCCGCCGACGTTCGCGACGGGATCCAACAAGGCGCTGACGCCGCACGCGCCGATGTTCGACACCGGTCGGCGCGACACCACCACGCCGCCGCGCCTGTCCTCGGCCTCCGAGGCGTTCGATCCGATGTCGACGTTCGGGTCGAACGTCACCAAGCGCAAGCGTCCGGACGACAAGCGCGGAATCTTGATGATCGCCGTCGGTGGCGCCGCCGTCGCCGCGATCGCGGTGGTCGCCGTGATCGCGATGTCGGGCGGCGACAAGAAGCTCTCGACCACTCCGACGGCGACGCCGGATCCGAAGCCGCAGCCGACCATCGCCGCCACTCCTCCGGTCACCAACCCGGTGCCCCCCGCGGTCGGCGATCAGAACACCGGCTTCGACCTCTACGTGCAACCGGGTGGCGTCACCCAGTGGAAGCTCGATGGCGAGTCGCGCACGGATCGGTTGCCGTCGCGGATTCGCGGCATCGCGCCCGGTCCGCACACTGTGCAGATCGATCCGCCGGCGGGCTTCATGAGCCAGAACCAGCGGGTCAACGTCGAGGCCGGCAAGTCGCCGAAGGTCGAGATCATGCTGTCGCCGATCGCTGGCATCCACGGCGTGTTCGAGAGCACGCCTCCGGGCGCGACGGTCTCGCTGATCATCGACGGCAAGCGGGAGACGCTCGGTACCGCGCCGGCCAAGGCGCCGCTCGATCCGCGGCTGACCTACCAGGTGCTGTTCGAGAAGCCAGGCTACGTCTCGGTGAACCGGCCGATCGTGTTCTCCGGAAACCTCGAGGAGAAGCTCGTCGTTCCGATGGAGAAGACCGGCGGCTCGGTCGCCGTGGCGCCGACCAACCCACCGACGCAGGCCAAGACCGGCACCGACACCAAGGTGAAGACCGGGACCGACGCGAAGACGGCACCGGCCACCAAGATCGGCACCGACCCCAAGGCCGGCACCGAGACCAAGGTCTCGGGCACGGACACCAAGCCGGGCATCGACACCAAGACCGGAACCGACCCCAAGGCCGGTACCGACACCAAGGTCGTCGCCGAGAAGCCGGCGAAGGGCATGGGCGTGCTGATGCTCGGCTCCAAGCCGTCGTGCGAGATCTACCTCGACGGCTCCAACTCGGGCCTGCACACGCCGCAGCGCGAGATCAAGCTGCCGGCCGGCAAGCACCGCGTGACGCTGATGAACAACGAGTTCGGGATCAAGGAGAGCTTCGTGGTCGACATCAAGCCGGATGCGACGGAGAAGGCGATCAAGGACTACAGCGACCGCATGCCGAAGTGACTACGGCGTAGGCGCGGGGGCAGGCGTCACTGGATCGACGAGCGGCTCGAGGCGCTCGAACGCCTCGGGCATGATCAGGTCGCGTCCGCCGGTGGCGAGGTCGGCGAGGTCGAACGCCTTTGCCAGCGGCCGGCCGACCAGGAGATATGCAGAGGCCCCCACCGCGGGACGCTCGGCATGCCACTGGTCGTCGAATCGCGTACGAGCGGTGAATAACTCGGCGGCGATCTCCGCGGAGTCGGTGTCCTCGAGCTTCGATAGTCGTGCGAGCAAACCCTCTCGGGCGCGTGCATCGGAGGTGGTCAGCAGCAGCTCGCGCAGACCCTGGATCGCGCGCTCGCGCTGACCGAGCTTGGTGCGCAGGGTGGCTGCCCAGCCCGCGGTCTCGATCGGCGCACCCGGCTTGCGGATCGCGGACTCGGCGAGCAGGGCGCCGCGCTCGTCCCAGGCGTGGCGCTGCACGGGATCCTCGGTCTTGAGATCTTGGATGTAGGTCTGCGCAGCGAGCAGAGGAAGCTTGTAGCTCGCGGGAAACTCCACCATCCCGCGCTCGAGCAGCGCGATCGATCGCAGGTAGATCGACTGGTTCACCCCATGTGGGGTGATCGTCATCGCACTCGCCCCGAACCAGTAGACGTGCTCGGCGCGGGGATCGAGGGTCACGATTGCCTCGGCGAGTGACGCCACGCTATCTGCGGTGGTCTCGTAGAACCCGCCGTAGTAGCCGCGCAGCCGGATGTACAGCAGGTCGGCCATCAGCTCGCGGT
>JAYUVX010000146.1:0-17211 GCA_043753855.1 Myxococcales bacterium
GCCTGAGCCATCCCCTCATATGAGACCGAAAACTGCGCGGAAGATTTCATGTCCTCGCACGGCCGAGTCGAACGCCTTCATTAGCGGTGCGAGCCGATCCATGCGACCGAGCAGCGCGAGCCGGTAGTGATGGCGATCGAGCTCGGCCCACGCATCGAGCGAGGCCTCGTGCTCGCCGACCAGCGTGAACAGCGCCGCGCGGTTCTGGTGATGCACCGCCTCATGCGGCTCGAGCTCGAGGCAGATCTGCACGACGCGCATCGCGGCCGCGAACCTGTCCGCGGCGGATTCCTCCACGGCGAGTCGGGTCAGTGCGGCGACGAGGGCGCGGCGGATCGCGGGGCGATCGAACGCACGCACGTACAGACCCTGGAGCACGCGAACCGTGGCGGTCGCGTTGTCATCGAGCGCGATGCCGAGGAGCCCGAGCGCGACCTGCTCGGCGCGCGAGTCCTTCGGCTGTGCCACCACGATCTTCGCGAGATCTTCGGCCGATGCAGCGGTCCACGCGATGATCGTGCGAGCCAGCGAATCGGCGCGCGAGCCCTTGGTGATCACGCCGCGCTCGAGGTGCTGGGTCACCGCGCGGTGATCGCCCGGGCGCACGATCGCGAGCTTCGCGAGCAGGTCTGCCCACGCCGCGTCGAACGCCGGGCCCTTGGACAGCTCCGCGAGCTTGTCGAGGCCGCCCCTCGCCTGGGCGGTCAGGTTGGTCTCGGTGTGGAGGAACTTCGCGCCGGTATGCTTCGCATCGACCTGCAGCGCCCGGTCGGCGATGTTGCGCGCCGTGCGCGGCTCGCCTCGTCGCGCCGTGGCGAGCGCCTTGATCACGAGGACGAGCGGCAGATCCGCAACGCCCTCGATCGGCGAACACCGCGACGCCGCCGATCCGGTCTCCGAGATCCGTCCGACACGGCGGTCAGCCGCTGGCGCTCCAGGATCCCGACGCCGCGCGCTCCGGCGACCACCGCGGTGCCGCGGCGCAACCCGGCGAAGATCGCATGGGCACGCCCGATCTATCCCGTGTGCATGGGCGTCAACCCGCCCTCGGCCCCGGGCCACGTGGTGACCTCGACCGAGCCGCTCGCGCCGAGCGCGACGAGCCCGTCGTCGACCCCGAGCAGCGCCACCACCGCCTCGGGCGAGACCAGCTCCTGCACCGGCACGCGCGAGCTGCCGACGAGCACCGAGAGTCCAGCGCGGGTGTCCGCGATCACCAGACCGCGCGGGGTCACCGCGAGTGCCGTCGCCGGCGCGCTGAGCGCGAGATCGGTCCACGCTCCGTTGGCGAGTTGCTTCAGCACCGGCGCCCAGCACGCGACCGACAGCGTGCCGTCGCCATGTTCGACCGCATCGCTGATCGGGCCGGTCTCCCCCAGCGGCACGAGGCGATCGCCCGACGCGACCGACAGCCACTCCCCGCTATCGGTGCCGATCACCAGCGCCCCGCGCAGCGAGAAGGCCGCGACGGGAATCGAGCGAGCGCTCATGGGCCGGAAACCTAGCACGCCGTCGGTCGGGGTCAGCGACGTAACGCCGCAGCGACATCACCGGCCGCGGCGCGTCGGCCGATGCAGCGATCGATGGCGGTAAACATGCGATCGAGGAGGACCCGTCCGTCGGTCAGCTCGACGACATGCCGCTCCAGCTCGGCGGCGAGCGCGTCCCGGTTCGGTCGATCGCACATGGCAGCGAGCGCCTGCTCCAGGATCCCGATCTCGGGCTTGGCCGCTGCCGCGAACAGGCCTGCGAGCTTGCCGTGGAGGGCCTGCCAGGTGGCCGCGCGCGTGGCCGGCCGGGTCAGCAGCATCGCGAGCGCCTGCATCGCAGGCAACGGCTGCAGCGAGCGGTCGACCACCAGCGCGACCACGCGATCCGCGAGCTCGGGCCCGAAGCTGCCGAGTCCTGCGGTGAGGGTGTCGGAGGAATCATCCCTCGTTCGCGCACGCGCGAGCACGCGTTCGAACAGCTTCGGGCCTCCGCGCGGTGCGGCGATCGGCAGCGTCAGCTCGAGCGTGACGGGGTCTGGCTCCCGTGCTGCAAGCTCGCGATCGACGGCGCGCGTCGCGCGATTGACGGTCGCGGCGTCGAGCGCCTCCGCGGGCACCAGGGCGAGAACGGCATCGCGAAGCTCGTGGTCGACGGGCGTCATCGGCTGGAACACCATGTTCGGAGTCAGCCGCGCCGAGAGCGTTGCCGCGAGCCATGCAGTCCACCGCGGCCGGGCGGCGTCGTCGACCAGCGAGTCGACCGCGCGGGCAACGGTGGTCGCAGCGCGCAGCGCGTACGGATCGCGGCTCGCTGCGAGCCCCACGATCGCCGACATCGCCGCCGGGACCGCCAGCTCGCCGCGCCGGATCGCACCCGCGAGGTCGTCGCCGTGCGCGAGCCGCTCTGCCGGCGTGGTCGCCGACAGCGGCGGCTCGAGCAGGTGGCCCGCGATCTGGTAGTACCCGCGGCCCTCGTCATTACCGATCAGCCACGACGGGCAGGCCGCCGCCGCGGTGAGCGGCACCTCGGTACGATCGCCGACCAGCGCACAGCTCCGCGACACGGCGAGGCTGCCATCGCTGTTCGGATACCGCACGCACAGCGGAACGATCACGCCATCGCGCGCGTGCGCGACCACCACGGGGGGGCTGCCGCACTGCACGGCGAGCTCGACGATCGGCGTGCCCGTATGATCGACATACGAGGCGAGCGCCTGCCCGATCGCCGGTGACGAGACCGCCGCGATCGCGGTCACGAAGTCCGAGGTGATGACCGAGCCCCGCGCATGCGCGGCGATGTACGACCGCAGCGCAGCCTGCAGCTTATCCGCGCCGATGTGGTGCTCGAACATCGAGAGCACCGCGGCGCCCTTCTCGTACGCGATCGCATCGAACGTCTCGTCGATGTCATCGCCTGCGGCGATCGGATGGCGCAGCGCACGCGGCCGCGCATCGGCATCGGCATCGAGTGCGCCTTCGCGATCGATCTGCGTGCGCAGCGCAGCATCGTCGAAGCCGCCGAGCTCGGCCGAGATCTTGTCGCCCAGGAAGGTCGCGAACGCCTCGGACAGCCACAGGTCATCCCACCAGGCCGGTGTCACCAGATTCCCGGTCCACTGGTGCGCGAGCTCGTGCGCACCGACTCGGATGTAGCGGCGGCGATGCTCGTCGTCGGTCGTGTCCCCGAGCAGGATCCCCGCGTCGAACGTCACCAGCCCCGGATGCTCCATGGCCCCGAACAGCTCTGGCACGGCGACCAGATCGAGCTTCGCGAGCGGAATCGGTTGATTCCAGTAACGCTCGAACGCGGCGACCAGCTTCGGTGTGATCTCCAGTGCAAAGGCCGCCTGAGGCCGAGCTCCTTGCCACGCAGCGATCCGGAACGGGATCTTGGCACGACCGACCGTGCCACCATCGATCAGCACGAACGGTCCAACGGCGACCGCGAGCAGGTAGCTCGGCAGCGCCGCGATCTCCTGGAACCGGACCTGGTGCCGGCCGTCCGGCAGCGTGCGATCCTCGGCAACCGGCGCGTTGCCGAGCGCGACCTGGCTGCCCGGAACGGTCAACGTTACCCGCCACGGCACCTTGAACCGCGGCTCGTCGAAGCACGGGACGATCTGCCGCGCGAACACCGACTCGCCCTGCGAGAACACGAACCACGCTCCATCGTGGCGCTGGCGGAACAGACCCTCTTGATCCCGGGTGGAGCTCCCCGTGTAGGCGAGGTGCACCACGATCGTACCGGGACCGACCGCGTGATCGAGATCGAGCCGGAGCAACTGATGAGGATAGGGAACCTGCGCGGTGATCCGACCGCCGTCGTAGCGCGCCTGGGTGATCGCGAGGTCACCAGCGTGCAGCCAGAGCTGGGCCGTCGCGGTACCGACGTGGACCGAGATGTCGACCTCGCCGCGAAACTCCGGCGTCGCGGGATCGATCTCGAGCTTCAAGTCATACGCCAGCGGTGCCACGCCATCGGGCAGCCGCAGCGTCGGGATCACGGGCGCACGCCGCGCGGGCAGCTCCGGGGAGCTACACCCCCCGATCACTACCGCGACGAACGCGATCGACCGCACCGCGGATCAGGCCGACACGACCGCCAGCAGACGATCGCTATCGACCTGTTCGCCCACGGCGACATGGATCGCGCGCACGGTGCCGGCATCGGCCGCGCGCACGGTGTGCTCCATCTTCATCGCCTCGAGCACGATGAGCGGAGCACCGCCAGCGACCTCCTGGCCCACGTCCACGAGCACCTTGACCACCTTGCCCGGCATCGGCGCGATCAAGCCGCCCGCGACCACCCGTGCGAGCAGCTCGGGGAACCGCGGCTGCTCGGTGAACGCGATCGTCAGCCCTTCACACTGCGCCCACGCGCGCACACCGCGCACGATCACGCGAGCGGTGCGGCGGTGGCCGCTGCCCTCGACGAACCACAGCCGATCACCATCGACACCGAACGAGCTGACCTGCGTGGTCTTGCCGCCGATCGCGATCGAGAACGCACCGTCGCCCGCGGGGCGGTAGCCGACCACGACCTCGCTGCTTGCATCGCCGTACGAGTACGTGACGACCTGATCGGCGACCTGCACGTTGCGCCAGCCTGGCGGCGCGAGCGGAGTCGCGCCGCGCCGCGTCGCGATCCCATGGAGCGTCAGCGCGACCGCCGCGACGCGCACGCGATCGAGACCGGGCATCGGCGCCGCCAGCTCGCCCGCGTGACGCTCGAGGAAGTGGGTATCGATCTCGCCGCCGAGGAACGCGGGATGCGCGAGGATCCGCGACAGGTGCTCGCGGTTGGTCACGAGCCCCGGGATCCACAGCTCGTCGAGTGCGCGGCGCAGGACCTGCGCTGCCTCCCGGCGGGTCGGCGCATGAGCGATCAGCTTGCCCAGCATCGAATCGTAGTGGATCCCGATCTCGGTGCCCGCGGCGATTCCGAGATCCGCGCGGATCGTGGTCGGGACGTCCACCGCGTGGAGCGTGCCGGTGGTCGGCAGGTAGTCGCGTTCGGGATCCTCGGCGCACAGCCGGACCTCGATCGCGGCGCCGCGCTGCGGTGGCGCCGCGTCGTAACCGAGGTGCTCGCCACGCGCGATCCGGATCTGCTCGCGCACGAGATCGAGGCCGGTCGTCAGCTCGGTCACCGGGTGCTCGACCTGCAGCCGCGTGTTGACCTCGAGGAAGAAAAAGCTTCCCGCCTGGTCCGCAATGAACTCGACGGTGCCCGCGCCGACGTACCCGACCGCTCTGCCGAGCTCGACGGCCGCCTTCCCCATCGCCGCGCGCTTCGCGGCATCGAGCGCTACCGACGGCGCCTCCTCGATCACCTTCTGGTGCCGGCGCTGGATCGAGCACTCGCGCTCCCACAGGTGCACGACGTGCCCGTGCGAATCACCGAGGATCTGGATCTCGATGTGCCGCGGCCGCTCGACGTACTTCTCGAGCAGCAGCGTGTCATCGCCAAACGAGGACTTCGCCTCTCCGCGGGCGCGCTCGAGTGCCTCCGCGAGCTCGCTGCTCTCGCGCACGACGCGCATGCCCTTGCCGCCGCCGCCCGCGCTGGCCTTCACCAGCAGCGGATAGCCGATCGACTTCGCCGCCGTGAGCAGCGCCGCGTTCGACTGGTCGTCGCCCTCGTAGCCGGGCACTGTGGGCACCCCGGCGGCCTGTGCGATCCGCTTCGCCTGCTGCTTGCTCCCCAGCTTGCCGATCACGTGTGCCGGTGGGCCGATGAACACCAGCCCCGCCTCCGTCACGGCCTCGGCGAACGCGGCATTCTCGGACAGGAATCCGTAGCCAGGATGGATCGCGCTCGCCCCGGTCACTCGCGCCGCGTCGAGCAGGGCGTTGATCACGAGGTAGCTCTCGCGCGCCGGAGGCGGGCCGATCCGCACCGCCTCGTCGGCAAATTTTACGAACGGCGCTTGCGCGTCGGCATCGGAGAATACGGCGACGGTCGCGATGCCCATCGCCTTGCACGTCCGCATCACGCGCAGGGCGATCTCTCCGCGGTTGGCGATCAAGACCTTGTCAATGGCTCGCACGGCGCCCCGACGCTACATCACCGGGCGATCGAGGGGAACGCGCTCCACGGCCGTCTTCACCGCTTGGTCCCACTTCGCCCCCGCGCGGAGCTTCCGGTAGCACTCCCAGAGTCGCCGCAGGGTCATCTGGACCTCCGCGCCCTCGCGCACGAGATCGGCGGTGTGGAGCCAGCCTCGGAACCGCAGGACGTCCTTGATCGACTTCGCCCCACCCGGATATATCGCCCCGAACTCGGCGCCGTCCATCCCGTACAGGTCGATCAACTCCGAGACCATCACCTTGGCGTCGATCTCCTCCTTGACGGTGAGGCGTCCCGCGGTGGTCGTCGGCCGGGTCACCTTGCTGTCGGCCGCAGCGATCGGATCGATCTGAACCGGCTCGATGATGAGGACCCGGCCGTCGGTGGAGATCCGGAGCGTGGTGGCCCTGCCGATCTTGAGCATCCGCAGCAGCGGCCGACCGATCGTGAGCGCCAGGCTGTTGCCGTGAACGGTGAGCTTCTTCTCCATGCTGCGATCTCTCGTCCTCGGATCTGTCAATTGCTCCGGCGACGAACTGGCCGCGGTCTGTCCGGGCGCCGGACACACTCTCCTGTGAGCTGCCAGTGACTCGCGATTGGGAGTTGGTTCACACAGCGTAGTGACGCCGTCATTACGTCGTAGTAACTAACCTTCCCTCGCGCCCCCTCCGCGCCCCCACCTCGTCCGATCCCACCGAGATGCGGACACGGCGCACGTGTCGCGCCGGCCTGGACACCGCGTGCTCATCTCGGTGAGATCGCCCGCATCCACGCCGAGGCCGTGGCGCGCCCGCTCGAGGATCGTCGCGCAGCGCTCGAGACCCTCGACCTTGACGCGCCCGGCAAACTCGCGCGGTGATTCGTTGGACGACGACCGCCACCCCGCGTCGCGCAGCCCGATCAGCGCGAGCTGCCACGAGTTGCAGATCCGCTGATCGACCGTCTCTGCCCAGAACGGCCGCCGCAGGTGACGCAGCGTGATCGCACGGCGCAGCGGACGCAGTGCGACCGCGACGAGCTGGAGCACGAGCGCGGAGGCGAGGAGCACGAGGATCCAGCGCAACACCGACCGCCCAGGAACGGTCGAGCGGATGTGCGGGGCAATCGTCGACGCCGGCGCGCCTGACAGCGCCGGCGATGACGCGGGCGCGGGCGATGGCGCGACCGATGGCGATGGCGCGGGCGCGACCGATGGCGCGGGCGTGACCGATGGCGTGGGCGCGACCGATGGCGCGGGCGCGATCTAGTGTCTGAACACACCCCAGCTCGTCGAACCCTCGAACGGCCGGGAATAAGCCGCCGACAACGCGATCGCGACCACGGTACGCGTGTCCCGCGGGTCGATGATGCCGTCATCCCACATCCGCGCGGTCGCGAAGTAAGGGTCGCTCTCCTTGTCGATCATCGCCTCGGTCATCATCTTCATGACGCCGAGCTTTTGCTCGTCTACGGTCTCGCCCCGCTTCGCCGCGGCGTCGCGCTGGATGATGTCGAGCACGCCGGCGAGCTGCTTGCCGCCCATCACCGCGATCCGGTGATTGGGCCAGGTGAACAGGAACCGTGGCGCGTAGGCGCGGCCGCTCATCGCGTAGTTGCCAGCTCCGTAGCTCGCGCCGGTCATGATCGTGATCGCGGGGACCGTGGAGTTCGAGACCGCGTTGATGAGCTTGGCGCCGTGCTTGATGATGCCCTCCTGCTCGACCTTCTTGCCGACCATGAAGCCCGTGATGTTCTGCAGGAACAGCAGCGGCACGTCGGACTGGTTGCACAGCTCGATGAACTGCGCGCCCTTCTGCGAGCTCTCGGAGACCAGCACGCCGTTGTTCGCGAGGATGCCGACCGGAAAGCCGTGCAGGTGCGCCCAGCCGCATACGAGCGTCGAGCCATAGAGCGGCTTGAACTCGGAGAACCGCGAACCGTCGACGATCCGGGCGATGACCTCGCGCTGATCGAACGGCACCTTGACGTCCGGCGACGCGATGCCGAGCAGATCCTCCGCCGGATACCGCGGCTCCTCGATCGGGCGCGGCAGCGGATGCGCGCCCTTGCGCCAGTTGAGGTGCGATACGATCTCGCGGCCGAGCCGGAGGGCATCGCGCTCGTCGCGGGCGAGGTAGTCCGACACGCCGGAGATCCGCGAGTGCATCTCGGCTCCGCCGAGCTCCTCGTGGTTGGTGTCCTCTCCGGTGGCCATCTTCACGAGCGGTGGACCGGCGAGATAGACCTGCGCCTGCTTCTCGACCATGACGACGTAGTCGGACATCCCGGGGATGTACGCGCCGCCGGCGGTGGAGCTGCCGAACACCAGGCAGATCGTCGGGATCTTCTGCTGCGAGCGCCGCGTCAGATCACGAAAGCCGCGGCCTCCCGGCACGAAGATCTTCGACTGATTCGGCAGGTCCGCGCCTGCGCTCTCGATCATCGAGATCGCGGGGAGCCGGTTCTGCTCGGCGATATCGCTGAGGCGCCCCGACTTCCATACTGACAGCTCGCTGATCGCGCCGCCCTTCACCGTGGACTCGCTCGCGGTGATCAAGCACTCGACTCCGGACACCAGACCGATCCCGCCGATCAGCGACGCCCCCGGCGTGTGCCCAGGGACATCCTTGCCGGCGAGCGCGCACAGCTCGAGGAAGTACGAGTCGCGATCGAGGAGCAGCTCGATGCGCTCTCTCGGGAGCAGCTTGCCGGCGGCCTTGTGTCGGCTCGTGTACTTCTCGCCGCCACCCACGGTGGCCTCGGCGAGCGCCCCCACCAGCTTGGTGACCGCGGCGCGATTCGCGACATCGTTGGCGCGAAACTCCTCGGTCCTGCGGTCCACCTTGGTCGCGATCACGGGATACGGTTGCTCGGCACCTGCCATCGCGTGCGAATGTACTAGATTCGCAGCGATGGCGAACCACATCGAGGAAGCGAAGTCGGGGCGCGCGAGCTGCCGGACCTGCAAGAAACCGATCGGCAAGGGCGAGCTGCGGCTCGGCGTCGAGGCGGCGAACGCGTTCGGGGACACCCCGAGCATGCAGTGGCATCACGTGCTGTGCGCCGCGACCAAGCTCCCCGCCGAGCTCGAGGAGGCGCTGAAGGCGTATCCCGGCGAGGTCGCCAAGCGGGCCGAGCTCGATGTGGCGATGGCCGATGCGATCAAGCAAGGCCACGCGAAGCCCGGCGGCTTCCCGTATGTCGACCGCGCGCCCACCGGCCGGGCCAAGTGCATTCATTGCCGCGAGGCGATCGAGAAGGACTCGCTGCGGGTGGCCGTCGAGCGCGAGATCGAGATGGGTGCCGGCATGCAGAGCAGCGCCGGCTACCTGCACCCGAAGTGCTTCAGCCCCTACCTCGAGGCCGCCGGTGGCGACCGGGAGGAGGCCACGCTCGCACTGACCAACAACTCGCGGATCCCCGAGGCCGATCTCGCGAGCGTGATCACCGAGGTCACCGCCAGCTAGAAACTGGCGCACGGCACGGCGCGTGCGCGATCCTTCCCGCGTGCGCGCGCTGCTGATCCTGGTTCTGCTCGCGACGCCGGCCGTTGGTGGCCGCCACGTCGTGCAACGCGGCGAGACGCTCGAACATGTCGCCCGGGTCTACGGCTGCTCGACCGAGGCGGTGCTGAAGGCGAACAACCTGAGGACCACGCTGGTCAAGGCGGGGACGGTGGTCAAGGTGCCCGCGTGCAACGTCGCCGCGCGCGCCAGGCAACGTGCACGGCCCGACGATCTCGACGCGAAGGCCGAGAAGGCCCTCGCGGTGATCGATGGAGCGAGCGTGGTGAAGACCTCGCGCGCCGCGGAGATCATCGAGCCCGGGGATGCAGACGGCGCGTCGGAGAGCGTCGGCCGGCCGTGGGACGGTGCACTCGTCAACGGCGAGCGGATGCCGCGCGGTGAGGGCTACGAGCTGCGCCGGCCCCAACGCGCATATGGTGCGAGCCATGTCGTCGATCATCTGAAGCACGTGATCGCCGAGGTTCGTGCGCTGTATCCCGAGGTCCACACGCTCGCGATCGGGGATCTGTCTCGCGAAGGCGGTGGCAGGATCGGTGCTCATCACTCGCATCAATCGGGGCTGGACGTCGATGTCGGCTTCTACTACCGCCGCGTGCCCGAGGGCTATCCGGATGCGTTCGTGGCCGCGAACGAGGAGCTCGATCTGCAGGCGACCTGGGCGCTGCTCACCGCGTTCGCTCGCACGTCCGATCTAGACACCGGTGTACAGATGATCTTCCTCGACTATGCGGTCCAGGCGCGGCTCTACAAGTTCGCGAGCCAGCGCGGCACACCGGAATCGGATCTCGAGGCGATCTTCCAGTATCCGCGGGGCAAGGACGCGCTGGTCGGCATCGTGCGGCACTGGCCGCATCACACCGACCACCTGCACGTGCGGTTCAAACCGTAGGCTCAGGCAGCCGGCAGCGCGTCGATCGTCTGACTGGTCGGGAGCTCGAGCACGAAGATGCAGCCGTGGGTGGGTAGGTTCTGCACGCATCCTCGATCTCGATCGTGGCGCGGGTGCCGATGACCTTGCCGCGCATCGTCACCTTGCCCTTGACGTGCGTGAACTTGATCGCGTTGCGGACGAGGTTCGAGAGTGCCGAGCGCACGAGCCGAACATCGACCACGATCTCCGCCTCGCCTTCGATCGACATCTCGAGCTGAATCTGCTTTTCCTCGGCGTTCGCGGCGACTGACGACTCGGTCTCCTCGAGCAAGGTGCGCAGCCGTACCGGCTCGGGCTTGAGATCGACCCCCGATCCGAGGCGGGCCAGCCGGAGCGAGTGGTCGATCAGATCGCGCATCGCGTGCAGGCTGCGATCGAGCACCTTCACCGTGCGATCGGCGGCGTCGAGCTTGCCGCGAGTCTGCAACGTGTCAGCGCGAGCACCGACGATGACAGCGGATTGCGCAGCTCGTGCGCGATGAACGCGAAGTGTTCGGTGGTCTGCCGGTGCATCTCGGCGTCGCGCTGTCGGCTGTACTCCGAGACCGCGCCGGCGATGCCATTGCTCACGCAGTTGAAGATCACCTCGAGCTCGCGCGGAGTGACGCTGGCGCCCCCCGCCTGGCCGACGGAGAGGATCGCCGTCCGCATCGCGCCGTACTCGCGGACCACGGAGTCCAGGCTGAAGCCAAGCGCGAGCCGCTGCCCGCCGTGCTCCTCCGCAGCGACGACCTGCGCCCCTTCGTCCTCGAACTGTAACGCGTCGATGACCTGGGCGACGAAGTCCGGCAGATGATCGACGAGCTCGACCCGCGGCATCGACTCGGGGTGGAGGGTCCCGCGAACCTCGTCGAGCCAGCGCTGCATCACTTCGGACTGGCGGGATGAAAGCACTTCGTGGAGCGAAGACATGTGGCGAACCAGCACGGTTGCCCCCGATGGCGATCTAGAACTCACCTAGGACTAAAGCTTAGTAGCCCTCGGTCTTTGCGATCACCTCGTTCATGATCTCACGGGTGCCGCCGCCGATCGGATACAGCCGCGCATCCCGAAACAGGCGCTCGACGAGCGTCTCCCGCATGTAGCCGTAGCCGCCGTGGATCTGGACCGCCTGGTCGCACACGAAGCTGCACATATCGGTGGCGGTGTTCTTCGCCATCGCCGCGAGGCCGGCGGCCTTCAGCTCGCCGCCTGGCGCGAGGACGCGCTGGACGCACTCGCCGGTCAACGCGCGGGCCGCCGCGATCCGGGTCGCCATGTCCGCGAGCTTGTGGCGGGTGACCTGGAACCCGGTGAGCGCCTTGCCGAACGCGTGGCGCTCGCGCGCATAGGCGATCGCCTCGCGATACGCGAGCTCCGCGATCGCGACGCACTGACCGGCGAGCATCAACCGCTCGCTCGCGAAGTTCATCATGATCATCGGAAACGCGCCGTGCTCGGCGCCGATCCGGTTGGCCACCGGCACCCGGCACTCGTCGAACTGCAGCTCGGCGGTATCGCTCGCCCACCAGCCGGTCTTGCGCAGCTTCTTGCCGACCGTGAAACCCGGGGTGCTCGACTCGATGACGAGCAGCGAGACGCCGCCGTGTCCCGGCCCGCCGGTGCGCACCGCGGTGGTCACGAAGTGCGCGCGGGTGCCCGAGGTGATGAACGTCTTGGCGCCGCTGACCACGTAATGATCCCCATCGCGCACGGCCTTGGTGGTCAGCGAGGCGACATCGCTGCCGCCACCCGGCTCGGTGATCGCGAGCGCGGAGATCCGTCCCTGCTGGAGGCACGGGGTGACGAACGCGCGGTGCTGCTCGGGCGTCCCGAACCGCACGATCGGAGGCAGCGCGATGCCATGGCTGCCGAGCCCGACCAGGGTCCCGACCGAGCGCCCGGCGAGCAGCATCTCCTCGCTGCCGGCGAGGATGTGCCCCAGGTTGCCGCCCTGCCCGCCCACCGCCTCGGGATACCCGAGCCCGACCACGCCGGCGGCGCAGGCCGTGGCGTAGAGCTCGATCGGAAACTCCTCGGCCTCCTCCCAGTCCGCGCTGTGCGGTGCGATGTGGGCCTGCGCGAACCGCCGCGCGCTCGTACGCACCGCCGCGTGCTCCTCCGTTTCGAACAGGTAGGTCACGGCCGGAGGATACGCATAAGTGATACCAACAGGCATGTCGTCCGCCCCGCCACTTCCCGCTCGGCTGCGCAAGTCGCGTTACATCTCGTGGTTCGGGCACATGGGTGCCGTCTATCTGTTCCACGACCTCTACGGCTACCTGATGGAGATGAGCCCCGACATCGCCGCGATGATCGAGAGCTTCGAGGGGGGCGTGGATACCAAGGAGACCATCGCGTACTACCAGGGTAAGTTCGGCGACGCGGACCCGGGCCAGTTCGTCGAGACGCTGGCCGGCCACGCGGTGCTCGTCGAGCCGAGCGATGACGAGATCGAGGGGATCTGGGCGTACATCGCGATCCACGGCAAGTGGAACATCTGGCAGCGCAAGGACGACCGGCTGACGTTGTGGACGGCATGGGGTGACCACCCGATCCAGCAGCTCAACCTCGACGCGGCCGAGACCGCGATCTGGGACGCGCTCGACGGCAACAAGCGCCTGATCGAGCTACGCCATCACCACGACAACGCGAAGATCGTCGCACTGGTCCGCAAGCTGGTCCACTCCGACGTCCAGGCGCTGAAGCTCTCGATGATGCCGTGGTCGGTGTATGCGAAGCGGCCCGCGATGGCGCCGGCCTATCTGACCTCGACGATGCCGTATCCGCGGTGGACGCCAGGCACGAAGGCACCGGCCACGCCCGCGCTCACCGAGTACTACAAGGACACCGTCAGCGACGCCGACGCGCAGTTCGATCATCAAGAGACCACGCTCTCGCACCTGCTGCGGATCCCGCACCCGGTCCTGGGCGGGCGCACGTATGGCCAGAAGCTCGTCGACGTGCTGATCGCGCGAGGCGCGGTTCCCGAGGATCGCGTGCGCGTGCTCGAGATCGGCGCGGGCCTCGGCTACGTGGCGCGCGATGCGATCGCCGCGTTCTCCGCTGCCGGCCGCACCGTCGAGTACACGATCGTCGAGCTCGCTCCGGCCCTCGCGAAGGCACAGCAGGAGCGAGTCGGTGGGGCTGCGAGCTGGGTCATCGGCGACGTGCTCGCCGTGGACCTCCCGGCTGCGAGCTTCGATCTGATCCTGTCGAACGAGATGGCAGGCGATCTTCCCGCGATCCAGCTGACCCGCGCCGACCTCGGGCTCGAGGCCGACCAGGGCAACGTGAATGTCGACAAGCTCCGCGGCTACTCGAAGGTCGCGGCCGATCGCGGCGTCAACCTCGACGATGCTCCGGATCCGCTGTACCTGATGACCGGTGCGTTCGAGCTGGTCGAAAAGATCGCCGGCTGGCTCGCACCCGGCGGCACCTCGGTGATCACCGAGTTCGGCGATCGGTCGGCGTGGCCCAAGCTGTCGACCCACCTCGATCACCCCGAGCTCTCGACGCACTTCGGTCAGCTGCATCAGCTCGCGAAGGCCGCGGGCCTCGAGGCGAACATCGAGTTCGTGATCGATCTCCTAGACTTCGATCGCGAGCAGAAGGGCCTCGCCACCACGCGTAGCCATTTCCGCGCACTGCGCGCACTCGCCGCGGGCGTCGAGCTCGACCTGCCTAAGATCGGGTACACGCCCGAGCTGCTGGCGACCACCGTCGGGGACAAGCTCGACCTCTCGCAGATCGGCGAGCTGCGCTGGGACAAGATCGAAGATCGTTTGATGGGCCTCGTGCCGCACGAGTTCAAGGCGCTGGTCGTGCGCCGACCCAGCTAGAAGCATGTTAGCGTCGGGCCCGATGGCGAAGCCCCTCGAGTACAACGCAACGCTCGTCGAGCGCGTCGATGTGACCGACGCGCTCACGTTGTTCCGGGTCCAGCCGGACTCTCCGCCGACAGAGCGGCCGTGGTTCGTCCCCGGTCAGTACTGCGTGCTGGGCGCGAACAACGCCGAGAAGCCCGAGCTCGGATCGGTGCGCCGGTCGATGTCGATCGCGTCGGCCCCCGAGGACGAGGGGCCGACCGAGTTCTACGTGCGGTACGTCTCGAAGCCCGAGTCCGAGAATCCGTTGACCCACCTGCTGTGGAAGCTCAAGGCCGGCGACCGGATGTACATGCGGCCGGTCGCGGCGGGCGTGTTCACGATCAAGGACACCGTGGGGCTCGACGACAAGCGGATCAAGGTGCTGGTCGCTGCCGGCACCGGATCGGCACCGTTCGTCAGCATGGTCCGCAGCGAGCTGCGCAGGAACCCGAACGCCGATCTCTCGAAGTACGTGCTGCTGCATGGCGCGTCGTACCCGGCGGATCTCGGCTATCGCGACGAGCTGATGAACTACGTGGAGGTCAACGGCCTCAAGTACTGGGGCACGGTCAGCCGTCCGCAAGCAGCCCCCCACTGGAAGGGCGACACCGGCCGCGTCGAGGCGTTCTTCGAGGGCGCACGGCTCGACGATCTCGAGTCCCGGCTCGGGCTGCCAAGGGGCGGATTCCATCCCGACAACGTCCTGATCTACATCTGCGGCCTCACCGGCACGATCACCGGCACGGTGCTGCCGCTGATCGATCGCGCGTTCATTCCCGACTTCAAGCGGATCCGCGAGGCGCTCGGCGTGCCGCCCGAGGCCAAGGACAGCGTGTTCTACGAGCAGTACGACACCGAGCCGGTGATCAACATCAAGGATCCAGCGGTCGTCGAACCGCTGAAGGCCCGGATGCAAGCCGCGCTCGCGAAGGCCGCGGGGCGCTGACCGTGACGGCGTTCGTCCTCGGCGCCACCGGCTTTGTGGGTCGCGAGGTAGTTCGTCAGCTGTGCGTTCGCGGCGCGGCGCCGATCGCGCACGTCCGGCCCGATTCGTCGAAGCTCGCCGAGTGGCGGGCGTCGTTCGCCGAGCTGGGGGCGACCGTGGACACCACGGCGTGGGATGCACCGAAGCTCGCGGCACGCTTCAAGGAGCTGTTCTCGCGGGGGGCGGGCCAGCTGTACATCCTGATCGGAACGACGCGCAGCAAGGCGAAGTCCGACGCCCTCGACGGTGACATCTACGAGCAGGTCGACCTCGGCCTGACCCGGCTCGCCATCGATGCGGTCAAGCGATCCGAGACCGGCCCCCGGATCGTGTACCTGTCGAGCGTCGGCGCCGATCCGAACGCGCGCTCCGCATACCTGTCCGCACGCGGCAAGGCAGAGCAGGTCGTGCTCGACTCCGGCCTGTCCTACGTGATCGCGCGACCGTCGATCATCACCGGCGAACGCGACGACAGCCGGATCGGTGAGAAGACCGCGGCGGTGGTCGGCGATGGGTTGCTCGCGGTCGCGGGCCTGTTCGGCGGCAAGAAGGTCCGCGACCGGTTCCGCTCGACCACGCCCGACGTGCTCGCCTCCGCGCTGATCCGGCTCGGCGAAGCGCCTGTCGCGGACAAGATCGTCGACGGCGCCGAGCTCCGCTAGCCATGCTGGCCTCCCGCGGTACGACGCCACTCGCTGGCTGGTCGATCGTGGCGGTGTTCGTGTTGATCGGCATCGCCCTGCTCGCGACGGTGTGGTCCACGCGCTCGTCGGTGGTCAACGCCTCCGATGCGCTTCGTAACGGGCAGGCCCTCGCGATCGAGCGAGCGGTTCGCGCCGATATCGCCGACCTCGATGCCGTGATGCCGAGCTCCGAGGACCTCGCCGCGATCCTCGCAGATCACCAGGATGAAGGTCTCCGCTACCTCGGCATGGTCGAGGGCCGCGGCCAGATCGTCGCATCCGCGGGCGACGCGCTCGGCGATGACGTGGAGGACGCGGCGGCCCTGGGCGCGGGCCTGCAGGAGACCCACGGACGGATCCGGTTGAGCGTGCGCGCGTTCCGTCGCATGAAGGCCGGCGGCAAGACGCCGCGGTTTGTCGTGGAGATCGAGCCGGTGCAGGCCAACGAGCTGCGCGGGTTCGCCGCATGGACGCTCGGAATCGGCGCACTCGCCGCGGCCAGCCTGCTCGGCGTGGCGATCGTGCTGGTCCGCCGCGAAGCGCGCCGCAATGCCGACGAGCGCGTCCGGGAGCGAGAGCGACGACTCGCGCACCTCGGCGAGATGTCCGCGGTGCTCGCGCACGAGCTCAAGAACCCACTCGCCTCGCTGAAGGGCAACGCGCAGCTGCTGGCGCAGATGCTCGCGAAGACGCACCCGGAGGGCGACAAGCCGCGCGCGAAGGCGGAGCGTGTCGTCGAGGAAGCGGTCCGGCTCGAGCAGCTGACCAATGACCTGCTGCACTTCGTGCGCACCGGCGCGATCCGGCGCGAGCGCGTGGATCCGAGCGCGATCGTCCGCGAGGCCGCGGGCAGCGTGGCCGGCGACGTCACCGTGGAGAGCGCCGGCGCTCCCGCCAGCTGGCCGCTCGATGCCGGGCGGGTGCGCGAGGTCGTGGTCAACCTGGTCGACAATGCCGTGGCCGCCGGCGGCCCGGTCGTCGCCACGGTGCGCAGCGAGGGAGCGCGCCTGGTGATCGAGGTATCCGATCACGGGCCGGGTGTTCCCGAGGACGATCGCGAGAAGATCTTCGAACCGTTCCACACCGGCAAGACGCAGGGCACCGGGCTCGGACTTGCCGTCGCCCGTCGCGTGGTCGAGTCCCATGGGGGTACGCTCTCGGTGCTGTCTGCACCGAGTGGTGGCGCGCTGTTTCGCGC
>JAYUVX010000147.1:0-5715 GCA_043753855.1 Myxococcales bacterium
CCTGCGTGATCTGCGCCCACGGCACCACCACGCCACCGGAGCTCCCCTTCATCAGCGACACCGCGCCGCTGCCGGCGGGGCCCTGACCGAATGGAGACAGGTCGGGCGCTTCACCCGGGCCACCGATCGCGAGATCGAGGAGCTTGGCCGTGGTGCTGGCCGTCGATGGTACCGCGCCGCGGCCATCCATCTGGCCGATCGCGAGGGAGGTCCCGAATGCGTCGTTGGGAGCGTTGTCGAACACCGGGCTCAGGTCGCTCTGGCGCACCTTGGTGCGCGGGGTGAGCGCGCCACCGCGGATGATGGCGATCGCGCCCGCGCCGCTGTCCTGTCCCGGGATGCCGACGACCAGGTCCACCGCGGACGTGGCCGCGTCGACGTTACCGATCGCCAGGGCCGCGCCGAACCGATCGCCGCTGGCCGCGGGAAAATTCGCGAGCGTCTGCACCGGGGCCGGATTCAAGCCGCCCGCAAGCACCTTCACCGTGCCGGTGAGGCCGGGCGCGCCGATCGCGAGCTCGCTGCCGGTGTACGCGGACAGCAGGTCACCGATCGCGAGGGCCGATCCGTACAGCTCGTTGGCTCCGCCGCTGAGTGTTGCCGACGAGGTGACCATCGCGGACCACAGGAGCGGGCTCTCGGTGGGCAGCCGGCCGGCATAGGTGTAGACCACGCCCGCGTTCGCGAAGCGATGCGGCGCCCCCACCGCGACGTCGGCCCGGCCATCACCGTCGAGATCGCCGACCGCCAGGGCGCCGCCGAAATCGTCTCCGGTGGCACCGCGCCCGTTCGCGACGCGCGTGGCGTTCGCGAGCTGGGAGCCGCAGTCGACGACCTCCTGGAACATGTAGACCGCACCGTTGCGGGTGCTCAGGCCGGCCGAGAACGGCACGGGGTTGCGGTCGCTCGGCGCGCCGATCACCAGTGCGTTGTACGCCTTGCCATCGAACGCCTTGTTGCAGCTATCCAGTCGCTTTTGACCCGTGATCGGGCCCGCGGCGAGGACCTCGCCGAACCGGTCCCCCGCCTCGTCGGTGTAACCGGCCGTCTGCTGCGTCAGCATTCGATCCGCCGCCGGGATGCCATTGCCATTGCCGAGGAACGTGAACACGGCGCCCGCGTTGCCGTTCGCGCCTGGCGCGCCCACGGCGAGATCCGTGATGCCGTCGGCATCGAGATCCGCCGCGACGAGCGCGGTCCCGAAGTGACCGTTCGCTGTCACGTTGCCGGCGTAGTCGAGCTCGGTCAGCGTGTTCCACAACACGAGGCCGGCCGACGTGCCCTTGTACAGCACGACCTTGCCGGCGTTCGTGGAAGACAGCGGCGGTAACACGGACGTGATGACGTCCTCGTCGGGAATTCCGACCGCGAGGTCGTCGTAGCCATCACCGTCGAAGTCGCCGCTCGCGACCGCGTGCCCGTAGTGATCGCCGGCCGCATCGCTGAGCGGCGAGCGCGTGTACATCCGGTACAGCGTGTTGGTGTCCTCGATGCTGAAGCCGCCGGGGAGCGGCCGTCCCGAGGGTGCAATCGCGGTGCCCGCGATCTTGCTCGTCATCGAGGCGCACGCGCAGCCATCGCCATCGGGATCGGGAATTGCGAACGACCACGGGATGCAGAACGCGCTCGGGGCGTAGTGCATGATCGAGTTGAAGTCGTACGGGCCGACGGTGGTCGCGCCGCTCTGGATGTCGAACTGGCTCGTCTGGCCGGACTGGATGCACTGCGTGTTCACGGTGACGAACGAGTCGCGATCCGATCGGCTCTGCTCGTGCCACAGGCCGATGGCATGCAGCACCTCGTGCCTGAGCGTGCCGGCGTTCGGCTGGATGTTGTACGGAAGAGCCTGCGGCAGCGACGTGTCCTGCACGTGCCCGATCGGGAACACGATCGTCTGCTCGCCGCCGTCCATCCCGATCGAATCCGACGATCCACCGAAGTTCGAGTCCGCAGGGGCCCAGTCGAACTTGACGTAGTTCGCCGCGGTGTTCGTGGTGTCCTCGACGAAGCTGACCGGGAGCTTGTTCCCCATCGCAGTCAGCGTGGTGCGGACCCGCGTGCGGATATCGGTGCAGTTCGTCATCGACGTGCCGCACACCTGACCGGTGAACGTCGAGCCGAACCGGAAGAACACCCGCGCGTTCGGCCAGCGAGCTCCGAGGGCGACGGCGCCGCCGCGGAGGTGCTGCTCGCGCTGCACGTGCTCGATCGTTCCGAGGTCGACGTCCCCCTCGTGGATCGCATGCCCGTTGTGGACCAGATAGGTGATCGTTCGCAGCCCTTCGGGGGTCTGCACCCGCAGCCGGCCGACGTCACCTTCGTGCGTCGCGATCACGTCGTCGTCGGGGACGCCGGCGTCGGGCCCTTCCGGCTCTGCGTCGGGTACGCAGCCGGCAGCGAGAAGAAGCGAACAGAGTAGCTTTGTCGACCTGGAGAGTTTCATCGTGGTGGTAGAGCCGGCGACGACCTCGGCGCAACGAACAAAATGTTAGGTTGGGATCGTCCGATGAAAGATTCACGTGCCTCGACCGTGCCCGAGCGGGCTCCGGCCGAGGTGCGCCCGGAGGGTGAGGTCGAGCGCGCGCTGGTCGGCGCCATCGACGAGTTCGATCCGATCGAGCGGGGCCTGACGCGCGCGCGCGCCGAGGCCGGGCTGTTCGGAGATTCGGCGGCGCTCCGGATCGGGCGCTATCGCATCATCGAGCGCGTGGGATCGGGCGGCATGGGCGTGGTGTGGTCCGCCTATGACCCCGAGCTCGCGCGCGGAGTCGCGCTAAAGCTCGCGTCCACCGGCGACGCTTCCGCCCGCGCCCGGGTCCTCGACGAAGGGCGCGCGCTCGCGAAGCTCTCGCACCCCAACGTGGTGCCGATCTACGACGTCCTCGATGTCCGCGAGGGCGTGTTCCTCGTCATGGAGCTGGTCAAGGGACGTACCCTGCGCGAGTTCGCGACATCCGCGACCGTGCCGGAGGTGATCCGCGCGTACCGGCAGGCGGGGGAGGGGCTCGCCGCGGCTCACCACGCCGGGCTGATCCACCGCGACTTCAAGGCCGACAACGCCATCCTCGGCGGCGACGCGCGCGTCCGCGTGCTCGATTTCGGTCTCGCGCACGAGGTGGCGGATGCCGGGCTCCCGACGATCGGCGGGACGCCTCGCTACATGGCTCCCGAGCAGAAGGCGGGGCTCGCGCTGACCCCGGCGGTCGATCAATATGGCCTGTGCGTCGCGCTCGAGGAGGCGTTGCGGTCGCGCGGTGCGATCCCCAAGTGGCTCGCGCCGATCGTGGCGCGCGGAGCCGCCGTGCGCGCCGAGGATCGCTATGCGTCGATGCCGGAGCTGCTGCGCGCGCTGGCGTTTTCTCCGGCCGCGAAATGGAGGCAGCGCGCGCTGATCGCCGGCGTGACGCTCGCGACCGTCGCCATCGTGGCGGCGTTCGCGCTCGGACGCACGCGCCGCGCCACACCGCCCTGCGAGAGCGGTCCATCGCTGATCACGTCCAGCTGGGGACCCGAGGCGCGACAGCGGGCGGTCGCTCACCTGACCGCGCTCGACGGCGGCTATGCGCCCGAGGCGATGGGCCGGATCGTCGGCGCCCTCGATGGTTACTCCGCGCAGTGGGTCGACGTGGAGCGCACGTCCTGTCTCGCACATCAGGCCGGTAGCCTCTCCGTGGCGATGTTCGATCGCCGCAACGCGTGCCTCGATCGCCGCAAGAGTGCGCTCACCACGATCGGCGAGCTGTCCACCACGGTCGGCGCGCCGGAGGTCGCGGGCCTCGTGGTCGCCGCCGGCAGCTTGCCCGAGCTCGCGGTGTGCGGTCACGACGATGCGTTGCTGTCGCCGGTCGCACCACCGCCGAGTGCGAGCTCCGCGCGTGCGGCCGTGATCGCCGATCGGATCGCCCGGGTCGACATCGAGCGCGACGCCGGTCGCACCGCAGAAGCCACCCGGGACGCCGAGGGCGCGGTGGCCGCGGCGCGTGCGCTCGCCTACGAACCACTCGTCGCTCGAGCGCTGGTCGCGCGCGGGCGGATCACCCTCTCGCTCGGCGGCGAGGACCGCGGAGCTGCCGACTTCACCGAAGCGACCCAGCTGGCACTCGGCGTGGGTGACGACGCGCTCGCGATCGAGGCGTACGCGCGCGCCGCCTATGCGCTGGCGACCACGTCCGATCGGAGCGCGGCGACCGAAGGATTGCCCCTGATCGAGGCGATCACGCGGAATACCGGTGATCGCGCCGCGTTCGCGCGGGCGCTGCTTCACCACAACCTCGGCGGCGTGGCACTCGCCCGCGGTGATCGCCTGGCGGCGCGCCGCGCGTTCGAGCAGGCCCGTCAGGAGGCACGCGGCCTGCAATCGAGCGCGGCGGTCGAGCTAACCGCCGTGCTGATGAACTTGATGATCGTGGTCGACGATCCCGCGGAGCGCGACCGCATCGGTGCCGAGCTGGTCGCGCAGCGAAACACCACGCTCGGCCCGAATCATCCGCTGACCCTCAAGGCCGAGATCATCCGCGCGTCGCTCGGCAGCGATCCCCGCCGCGTCGGTCCGGCGCTGACCCCGGCGTGTACCGCGATGGCAAACCTTCACCCCGAGGAGCGCGCATCGATTCGCGAGTGCACCTACGAGCTCGCGTGGCGCGCGCTCGTCGATGGCGATCTGGCAACCGCCGCCGCGATGGCCGCGCGGGTGATCGCCGCCGAGGATCCCGAGAGCAGCGATAGCCGCGTCATACGTGCGCGCGCGTTCGCGCTGCTCGCGCACGGCGATGCGAAGGCCGCCGAGCTCGCGCTGTCGGCGATCCCGCCGTTGCAGCCCGAAGCTCCGTGGTGGCAGCAGCTCACCTCGATCGACGTGGCGCTCGGCCTGGCCCTCGCGCACGGCGCACTGCACGAGGACGCCGCGCGGGCGAAGGACCTCGATCGCGCCGAGCTGCTCTGCCATCAGCTGGTCGCCGCTGCACCGATCGACGTCGCGAACCGACTCGACGCCGTGGCGACCCTGCGACGTTAGCGGAACGGGCAGGGCGTGCGCAGCCGATGCGTGCTTGTCGTGGCGTGCGCCCATCGACACGTCCCCTGACAGGATGCCGCTCGTCCAGATCGTGAACGCGTCGGCTTGATGGTCAACAGCGGTCCATGTCGCAGCGGCCCGACCTCAGTAGCACGGGCAGTGGTGGTCGAGGTAGTCGACGCCGAGGGCGCCGCCGGCGATGAGCCCGAGTACGGCCATAGCGGCGAACGCCGTCCGCTCATCGTCGTCGACCTCGCGCGTCGTGCAGGTCTCGTAGGGCCGCACCAGCGCCGAGTCGCAGGTGCCTGGCTCCTCGATCGGTGCGCGCCCTTGGACGACCCGCGTCCGCATCGTGGTGTGGCAACCAAAGGCAAGGACGAGCAGGAGCACGAGCGCGATGGAACGCATACCCAAAATCTGTGCAAGCCGAGATCCGCGCTCGCCGCCGCGTCGATCGCACGCGTGAGCGCGGCGCTGTCGGAGATCTGACAGTCGACGCTCAGGGACCGGACCATCGGCGCCCGGCGCGACGAACGCACCGGCGACGTAGCGTTGCTCGATCGGCTGCGAGGTCACGACCTGTCGACGGACGATCCCGCGCGCCGGCTATGCCGATCGAAGAGCTGGGTGTCGCGACGATTCGGGCTGCGGCACGATGCACTTGCTGTCTCCGTGCGGGCGCGCGTTCGCACCGGCACCGT
>JAYUVX010000148.1:0-46316 GCA_043753855.1 Myxococcales bacterium
ATCTTCGGCAGTTGCGTGGTCTTGCCCGATCCGGTCTCGCCCGCGACGATGACGACCGGGTGGGCATCGATCGCATTCGCGATGTCGATCAACCGCGCCGTGATCGGCAGGTTCGCCGGGAACGTGACCCGCTCGCTCAGGCGAAGGCCGGGGCGCAGCACGCTTGGGGGCGCAGGAGGTCCAGTCATCGGCCGCGGGGCCTGGGAGTAGCACCTGGCCTGCGCGCGTGCACGGTTTCTGCCCGCCACACCTATGGCACGGAGCTTCCCGAGGCCGACCGACTGGCGCTGCTCGAGTGGCTCGAGACGATCTAGCGCCGGCGGAAGAAGAAGCCGCCGCCGCCGAGCAGGAGAACGATGACGAGGATGATGAGGAGGGTCTGAGTGGACATCCTGATACCAGAAGCACTCTGCGTGCCACCAGACATCTCGACGACAGGCGGTTCTGAAGGCTCCGCGCACCACTTCGGACCCGGCGATGTGCGGTGCCGCTCGGGTCACCGTGTCCGCGCGCAAAATCGGACCGCGTCAATCGGCTTCGGCCGCGCGCGTACGATCGCCGCCGCAGCTCGAGCCCCGGCTCTCGACGCACTCCAGCGCGAGGTGATCGAGCGCCGGCTTCGGAGCGACCAGCTCGCTGATCGCCGGGAGCGGTGCCAGGTTGCGCTGCTTCAGATCACCATCGAGAGCGCGCGCGTCCTTGGCGATCAGCTCACCGAGCGCCTTCGCTGCATCGTCGAGCTCACGGCGCAGTGCGTCGACCCGGTCGAGCTGGTACTTTGCTGGCCGGCCGTCGTAGCCATTGAGCGCACTGTAGACGGTCTCCAGGTGCTCGCGGATCCGCTCCTCGCCGGTGATCGCGCCGCCCTCGGTGGTGGCCACGATCAGCTTGCGAACGTCATCGAGCTTGGAGCCGAGCGCGCGGAGCTTCTTGCCGAGCTCGTCGGTCTGCGCGAGGCCCTTCGCGCGATCACTCGTGGCAGCGCGGGCTGCCTCGATCCGATCGGTGAGCGCGCTCATGTCCTCGAACAGCTTGTGCGCGCGCATCACGCCCTCGAGCTGCGCCTTGCGATCGGTGAGGGTGTAGGTCGCTCGGCGATCGGCGCCGATCGCGAGCTTCGTGGTCACCACGTCAGAGCCGCGCGTCAGCCGGACCGTGTACGTCCCGGGGACGACGCGCGGCCCTTGCGAGGCGCCGTACGCGACCTGAGCGGCGCGCGGCACCCGCGGACCCTTGACCCTCATGTTCCACTGCACGCGGTTGATGCCGCGGCGCTTGGTCGGCGTGACGGTATCGACCAGCTTGCCGCCGGCGTCGAGGATCTCGAGCTTGATCGGCCCGAACACGTGGCGCGCGCGGAGGAAGTACGTGATCACCGCTCCGTTCGGCGGGTTGGCACCCACGAACGTGGCATCGCCCTCGGGCCAGCCGCCGCTCCCCTGCAGCCGCTGCTGGGTGGGTCGCTGTGCCACGAAGCTCGTGGGTTGCTCGAGCAGCTTCTTGGTCAATGCGCGCAGCGGCGTGATGTCGTCGATGATCCAGATGCCGCGGCCGTGGGTCGCGATCACGAGGTCATTGTCGCGCGGCTGGATCGCGAGGTCGCGCACGGCCACCGCGGGGAACTCACCGCCCTTGAACTCGGCCCACTTCGCGCCACCGTCGACCGAGATCCACAGCCCGAATTCGGTACCGACGAACAGCAAGTCCTTGGAGACGGTGTCCTCCTCGATCACGTGGGCGTACCCGCGGACGCCCTGCTCGGGCGAGACGATCCGCGTCCAGGTCTTGCCGTAGTCGGTGGTCTTGAACACCCACGCGGTCAGGTCGCCGAACGTGTGGCGATCGAACGCGGCATACGCGGTGGCCGCATCGAACCGGCTCGCGCGCAGCCAGCTCACCCACGAGCTCGGCGGCAGACCTAGAACATTCGCCGTCACGTTCGTCCACTTGCCACCGGCGTTCTGGGTGACCTGGACGTTGCCGTCATCGGTGCCGACCCAGATCACGTTCGCGTTCTTCGGCGATTCACTGATCGAGTAGATCGTGGTGTGCATCTCGGCGCTCGAGTTATCGACAGTGACACCGCCCGATTGCTCCTGCTTCTGCTTCTGCGGATCGTTGGTCGTCAGATCCGGCGAGATCCGCTGCCAGGTATCTCCGCGATCGCGCGAGCGGAACAGGAACTGGGCGCCGAGGTAGATCGTGCCCTTCTGCGTCGGGCTCGCGTGAATCGGCGAGTTCCAGTTGAACCGTAGCTTCTCCTTGTAGTTGGCCTTGGGCTGGATGTCGCGCGCCACCATCGTCTTGCGATCGACGCGCGAGATGTAGCCGCCCTGCGACTCGGCGTACACCGCGTTCGGATCGGTCGGATCGACGACGGCCCAGAACCCATCGCCTCCGTACAGGTTCTCCCACCGCGCATTCGAGATGCCGCCCGGATATGCCGAGTCACCGACCCACGTGCTGTTGTCCTGGAGTCCGCCGTAGACCTGATACGGATCCTTGGTGTCCACGGTGACGTGATAGAACTGCGAGATCGGGAGGTTGTTGCTCTTGTGCCAGCGGCTGCCGCCGTCGAACGAGATCCACAGTCCGCCGTCATCGCCGCCGATCACGTGCTTGGGATTCGCGGGATCGATCCAGAGGTCGTGCCAGTCGCCGTGGGATCCGCCACCCGCACCGGCGAAGCTGCGGCCGCCATCCTCGCTGGCGATCAGCCCTCCATCGGCCTTGAACAGCCGATCGGGGTTCGTGGGATCGATGACGAGCCGCGCGAAGTAGAACGGCCGCCACACCATCATCTTGCTCGAGTCGCGCGCCTCCCAGGTGGCGCCACCATCGGCGGACCGGAACAGCCCCGACGCCTTGGACTCGATCATCGCGTAGACGATCTTGCTATCGCTCGGCGCGTACACCACCTCGACGCGGCCCCACGGCGCGGGGGGCAGTCCCTTGTTCGCCGTCGACGTCAACGCGCTCCAGGTCTTGCCACCGTCGGTCGAGCGATGAAGACCGCTTCCGCTCGTGGCATCGGGGCCTTCACCGCCCGAGCGGAACGTCCAGCCCTTGCGGCGGAAGTCCCACATGCCCGCGAGCAGCTGGTCCGGGTTCCTGGGATCGATCGTCACGCTCGAGCAACCGGTCGAGCCGTTGCCGCCCTTCAGCACGAGCGTCCAGGTCTTGCCAGCATCGGGGGTCCGGTAGAGACCGCGATCGGTGCTATCGCTCCAGAGCTTGCCGGGAACGCACGCGTAGACGATCGAGCTGTTCTTCGGATGCACGAGGATCCGCGTGATCCGCTCCGAATTCGGCAGGCCCATGTGGGTCCAGGTCTCGCCCTCGTCGGTCGAGCGGTAGATGCCATCGCCGATCGACACCGAGTTGCGCGTCCACGACTCGCCGGTACCAACCCAGATCGTTTTCGGGTTCGACGGATCGATCGTGATCGCACCGATCGACTGCACCGCCTGCTTGTCGAACACCGGCTTGAACGTGGTGCCGCCATCGGCGGACTTCCACACGCCGCCCGACGCCGCGCCGATGAACACCAGCGTCTTGTGATTGCCCGCGGTGCCTTGATTGACCGCAGCGACCGCAGCGATGCGGCCGCTCATCGCCGCCGAACCGATGTTGCGCGCACCAACCCCGGAGATCGTTCCGGAATCAATGGTTGCGGTTCCGAGCACGGGCGGGGGCACCGACACCGAGGCGACCTTGTCGGGCGCACCGGGCATCAGGGCCCGCGTGATCGCCACCTTGGGCGCCGGCACCTTGAACATCGCCTCGTCGAGCACGGGGTTGACCTCGGCGCGCTCGATCGTGATCCGGTTGCCTTTGGGGCCGCCCTGGCCTCCGCTCTCGATCGAGAACGGGAACCACGCCCCGGCGACCTGCTGATAGCCGCCGAGGTCGGTCTCGGTGATCTCCTCGACGCCACGGCTCTTGTGCATCGTGGTGATCCGGATCTCGAGGGCGGAATCGGGATCGAGGAACACGTACTGGACATCGCCATCCTTGCGGATGACCCGCAGCTTGATCGCCTGGGTACCATCGACGTCCTCGCTGCCGAGCAGCTCGACGCGATGTCCCTTCGCGCGCCATCCGACGAGCGGTCCATCGAGCTCGGCGAGCTGCGCGATCCCGCGCGCATCGTCGGCCGATGCCTTCTCGGCCTCGCGACGGCCGCCGAACGGGGACATGTTCCAGCCCTCCGTACCGTCGTAGGCGGTGACCGCGGTGAGCCCCTGGAGCGTGACCTCGTTGCGCATCACGCCGGGTCGCTTGACGACCTGCGCCCACTCGGCTTCGAGGCTCGAATCGCCGCCGCCGAACACCACCTTGCCGGTGAACCGCAGCGTCTTTATGTCGGCGAGCTTCGGTTCACCGCCGCGAGCCGCCAAATTCCGGGCGAGGACCTGGTCGAGCGTCTCGGCGCGAGCCGAGCTGCCGAGCATCCCCACTGCCACCACGATCAAGAGGGCATTCCGCATGCGGCGGAGTATCACTCGATCGCTTCCCGATCGGTTCACGGAACCGGCAGATATGCCTTCACCGGATGCACCTCGTACCAGCCGTGGCTCGGATCGAACCGGTAGGTACCGATCGCGATGACCTCCTGCCCCTCGGTTGGATCTCTCACCGGTCCGCCCGGAAGCGCCGGATCCTTGTACATCGGCCCGTTCTCGGTGGTGCCACCAAACAGGTTGTACGCAGCATCCGCGGTCGGATACGGAATCGGCTCGTCGACGACCATCTGTGCATGGGTGTCGCCATCCTCGGCGCTCACGTTGACGAACGACTTGACGCGGACACAGACCTCCTTGCCGGTGACGAACCGTCCTCCGACCAGATCGCGGACCGAGTAGATCTTCGGGCACTGCGTGGCCACCGTGGCGCCCGCTGCGAGGCGGCACAGGTGACGCCCGGTATCGGTGGCGGCGAGGTAGCGCGCGCCATAGGTCGGATCCACGGCGGCATCACGG
Source organism: Myxococcales bacterium (assembly GCA_043753855.1). Lineage (GTDB taxonomy): Bacteria > Myxococcota_A > Polyangia > Haliangiales > Haliangiaceae > JABFXX01. Next base: position 4,983 of record JAYUVX010000148.1, read on the forward strand.
ATCGCGTAGCTCGGATCGCAGACCTGCCCCAGGGGACAGTCCGCATCCACATCGCACGCGCCGTTCACGTCGTGCCACGGATCCGCCCAGAACACCTCGCGAGGCGGCGCAACGCAGGTCCGGGTGGCGCGGTCGCAGATCAGGCGCGCGTTGCACTCCTGATCGAGGCCGCAGCTCTCGCCGCGCCCCTTCATCGGCGCCGGCGCGGAGACGACCGTGCTCACGGCATCCTCCACGAGAGGCAGCGCCACCTCGCGTTCGTTCCAGACCACGCGCCGGAGCGTGCCGGTGACCTTGAGGGTCGCACCGACCTCCGGTAGCTCGTCACCGGGCGCGAGCGGTGCCGCATGGACCGCCAGCCCCCAGGACTCGACGAGCCGGTTCGAGTTGAAGCCGGGCTCCTGAAACGTGATGCCGGCCGGCCTGGTCGACCGGATCAGGATGTAGCGATCGCCGGTGCGCAGATAATCCCCGGAGGCCTCGGCCAAAGGCGGCGCCTTCCCCATCGCCTCCTCGTCATCCTGCTCGAGCACCCACTCGATCGAGTCGCGGTGGTTTGCCATCCGCACGCGCTTGGCCACGGCGCGCGTCGAATCGAACGTGATGGCATGCACCTCGCCGATCACGTCGACGTGCGCGCCATCCTTGCCGCCCTCCGCGATGCTCTCGGGCGTGGCCTTCGGGTCGGCGCAACCCACGAGCGCACCCCACGCTACGACCAGCCCGAGCTTCATCCGCCAAGCGTAGCGCGCCGGCAGCGGTTCAGCGCTTGCGCGCGGGCGGCCTCATGAATGCGCCCATGGCGTTCATGGTCTGGCACAGCTCGACGGTGTCGAACTCGGGTTCATCCGGGAGGCGATGGTCAGCGGGAATTGGAACCAGACGAAAGCAGGTGAAGCCCAGCGCGGTGAACACACCCCGAGACGGCCCACGCGAGGCACGCGAGCTACGAGAGGACGGGAGGGTGCGAGTCATGGTGTTGACTCCAGCAACCGCGGGGCCAGCGCCGAGCAGTCCCTAACCTCGCATCCCCACACGAAGGCGCGGGGTCAACTGCGCCACAACGGCACGGCAGGTGGCGACCCGGACGATCGGGTGGCATCGCCGTGTCCTTGCCGTGCGCCGTTCAGTTGCTGGTGCAGCCGGCGGCGCCGGCATAGCGGCCGATGCCGCAGCGGCAGAACGAGCCGATCAGCGTGGCGTCGTCGTCGGTGTAGAAACCGTTCGTCGCGTCACACTCCGACTCGTCGGTCGCCGAGACCGTCATGCAACCACCGGCGCCGGGAACGAACCTCGCGCCCGGCCAGCCCATGGGGCCGGGGCACGTGCACTACGTGCTCGCGCTCCACGATCCACCGCTCGCGGTGCACAGCGCCGGCGGCGCCTTCTTCTCGAGCGTCAGCCAGCGCGAGCTATAGGTCTTGCGGAGGCTGATCGTGGTCGAGGTCTTCCTGATCTCGTAGGTGTCGGCGGCGCTTGCAGCGCGCTTGTCTGACGCGATGCAACCAGCAACTACGAGACCGGCGCGATGAATAGCTCGTCATCGGGAGCGGACACCTTGACCTCCGACAGCGTCGTGATCTCGCCATTGCCGAGGTTCTTGCGCTCGGTCGGGATCTGGAGCCCGCCGGCCGCCTGGTAGTTGCCGAGCGTATAGCCGCTGAGCTCGCCGGCGGCATTGCGGATGGTGACGCGAGAGACCAGGAACTTGGCTTTGTCCGCGTAGAGGTGAACCTCGAGCCCGCTGCGCGCGGAGTCCTCCGGCGCGAACGTCAGCTTGAGCTCGTACATCTCCACGTCGCCGTCCTTCACCATCCCGACGTACTCGAGCTTCGCGCCGGGCTCGAACATGAGGAACGGGGCGAGCGTGGCGGTCATGTCGCGCTGCCACGCCTTGCGCGCGATCTTGACGCCTTCGACGGCTTCTCCGCTCGGAACGACGTTCCTGCCGCCGGTGCGCCCGACGATGTAGCCGATCTCGTGCGCGCCGTAGACGTCGTAGATCACCGCGAACGCGCCGCCGCTCGTGCGATCGAGCTTCGCCCAGTGGCGCTCGTTCCAGCGGTCCCAGGCCTGCTCGCCACTCATGGTGGCCTTGCCATCGAGCATCACCGTCTGCTTCCAGCGGATCTGCTTGGCGGCCTCCCAGCTGGCCGCGCCGCCGTGCGCCGCGAGCACCTTGTCCGCGATCTCGAGCGTCTCCGGCGTGGCGCTCGCGCGATCGAACGTCACCGCCGCACCCGGGTACCTCGCGTAGGTGGTTCGCGAAGGTCCACCACATCCAACGGCGACGAGGAACGCGAGCACGATGACGAGCTTCATGTCCGCGACATATCACGCGCGGTGACGCGAACGCATCATCCCGGGCAGAGCACGGGAGCAGTATCGACGACCAGATCATCGAACCACACATCGAGCGGCCCGCTCATCGGATGGAAGCTCATCGCGCCGAGATAGAATCGATCGAACGACGGCCCGTACCACGGCGTGTTGCCTGGTACTGCGAGGCAGCCCTGCCCCGTCGTGTTGACCGAGAAGCTGTTGATCGCGCGGCCATCGAGGCTCAGCCGGTAGTGGATCGCATCGGCGTCGGCCTCGAACGCCACGCAGGTCCAGTGGTCAGTCGGCGTGGCGACCGGAATCGGTTCGCTCGCGTGGTTCCAGCAGTCCTGGGTGGTCTGGTTGTCGTAGAACACCGCCATCCAGTTCTTGTCGTCCGCGGCGGAGAACAGATAGCTGGTCGTGTGTCCCGCTGCCGGAGATCCGGTGGGCACCACGCCCGAGGCACCGAACAGCGTCCAGTGGATGCTGTTCGAGTCGTTCGCGTTCCACATCATGAACCGCCCGTAGAGGTGGCGGCGGGTCGGTGCGAACAGCGCTCCGCCGCCCGCCCACAGCCGGCCACCGCCGCCACCACCGGCGTCGATGTGGGCCTTCAGCGAGTGCGTGCCGCTGAACGCGCGGGTGGTGTCGATCGCGAGCGTCCCGCCGGTCTGGACGTCGGCCTTGAAGCCCCCGATCACCGCGTTGTTGACGAGCGCGCCCGCCGGCAACGTGTCGAACGTCTCGCACAGCTTCTGTGCGCCGCACACCACGCCGCGCGCAGCGTCGATGCTGGCGTCGATCGCCGGAGCTGCATCGTCGGTGCGCGCCGCGTCGATCGCCGCGGTCGACGAACCGCAACCGACCAGGAACATCGCGAGGGCGGTGCGGTGCATCCGCCGATGATATCCGACGATCAGTTCGCGGGCTGAACGATCGTGCTGCCGCGCACGATGATCGCGGTCTGGGCGAGCAGGCGACCATTCAGCGAGGCTCCGGTGTCCAGTGTCGATGCGGTGGAGGTGAGGAAGTTGCCCTCGAGGTGCGCCGCCGTACCCGCCGTCATCTCGCCACTGACCTGCCAGAAGATGTTCTTCGCCTGCGCGTTGCCGGCGAGGATCATGTTGACCGAGCCGGCGATCGTGAGGTTCCCCGCGATCTGGAAGATCCACACGTCGGTCGCGCTGCCGTTCAGCGTGATGCTCATCGGGATCAACAGACCGGTGCCCCACTTGTAGACGCCCGGAGCGAGCGAGATCGATCCGATCATGCCGGCACCGAGGCCGGTGACATCCGGAGCGCGGCCGGCGGCATCGACGAACGCGGTCTCCATGTCACTGACCGCGGTGGTCAGGTTCGACGGCGTCGGCGGCGCGTAGTTCGCCGCGTACAGCTTGCCCGTGACCTGAGGCGCCGTGGCGAACACGTTGGTGGCATCCGCGGTCTGGCTGAAGCCGACAAACGCGGTCGCCGCGATCGGGCTGATTCCGAGGTTGCCGGTGATCGCCGAGGTCGGAACCGTGGTGATGCCACTCTTCGCGAGCATCACGAAGTTCGCTGCGGTGCCGAGGTTGACCGGGAGGTCGGTCGCGACCGTGCTACCGGTCGTGAACTTCCAGCTGTACGGCGCGGCAAGCGGTACGTTTGCTGCGCTCTTGGCGCCGACGGTGACCGTCGCGGTGTACTCGGTACCGACGGTGAGCTGGGCAGAGGGCCAGAACGTGGCGGTCGTGCTGGTCGCGACCACGGTGCCGGTCACCGCGGTGTTCGCAGCACCGAACGTGAGCTTGTAGTTCGCGCCCGTGAGCGTCGTGCGATCCATCGGCTCGCTGAACATCACCTTGGCGCCGGCGTTGATCGGCACCATCGTCGCGTTCGGCGCGGGGGTGACCGAGAGCACCGTGGGTGTGGTTGGATTCGCGGCATCGCCGTTCGCATCGTCGCCGCCGCCGCCGCTGTCGCGACCGCGTCCGGCATCGGGCCCTGCGAGGTTATCGCCGCACGCAGCGAAGACCGAGAGCAGCAAACACACAGTGCGTACATTCGAGAGTTTTAATTGCATGGGTAGTCCGGCGTGGACTCACTGCAAGGACGTGTCCGTGCCGGATCCGACACACCGCCGACGACAACCAGCGCTATCGCCGCGGCCAGGGCGTGTCCGATCGTTGCACATACCCGGGTATCGAGCGGTGCTCGGGCGAGTTCGCCCATCGACCTGCCGACCAAGGGTCAAGCTCGTGATGTTACTCGCGCGTGACGCTGGCTCGAATGGTGCGTTCCGGAGACGCTCGGGAGCCCGCGGATGCGGTGGCTCCTGTTGTTTGCAGAAACCGGGGGCTCCCATGGTTGCTAGTTCGATGGTCAGCAGGTCATCACTGCTCGTTCTGTTCGCGACGACGGCTGCGGGTGCCGAAGGATTCAGCATCAAGCTCGAGCCCGGCGTCGCCGTCCCGCTCAGCGCCCCGCAGTCCGACATCTATGACGTCGGCGGTGGTCAGTCGGTGAAGGCGTTGTTCGGCGTGACGCCGTACCTCGACATCGGGCCCGCTGCTTCGTTCCTGTTCCTCCCCGCCGCGACCGAGCTCGCCGAGTCCGGCGTGGTGTGGGGGCTCGGTGGTGGTGCGCGGTTCAAGCGTCCGCATGACCACCTCACCTCGGGCACGTCGCCGTGGCTGGAGGCGGATCTGCTATATGTTCGCACCGGTGGCCTCGATCGCATGGGCTTCGATGCCGCGGTCGGTGTCGCGTTCCCGCTCGACGAGGCGAAGTCGTTCTGGGCCGGCCCGTTCGTTCGCTATCAACAGACGCTTTCGGGTGAGCGCCAGGGCTACGACACGCGCGACGCGAAGATCCTGCTCGCGGGCCTCAGCATCGAGTTCGGGACCGGCGTCCAGCGCAGGACGAAGCCCGAGCCGATGCTCGAGCCAACGCGCGAGCCCGAGCCGCCGCAGCCGATCGTGCAGGTGGAGAAGGTCGTGTCGTGCCCCGACCGCGACGCCGACACGGTCCCCGACACCATCGATCGCTGCCCGGATGTCGCCGGCGCGCTCGAGAGCGCCGGGTGCCCCACGCCGGCCGCGCCGACCTACGCGACGGTGGTGGTCACCAAGGACAAGATCGAGCTCAAGGAGAAACTGTTCTTCGCGTGGAACCGCGCCGAGATCAAGCCGCCCTCGTTCCGGGTGCTCGACGACGTCGCGCTCGCGATGAAGGACGACCCGAAGATCCGCGTGCGGATCGAAGGCCACACCGATAGCTCGGGCGGCGCCGATCACAACCAGAAGCTCTCGCAGCGGCGTGCCGAATCCGTCCTCGCCTATCTGGTCGCGCACGGCGTCGCGAGCTCGCGGCTCGTCGCCCAGGGCTTTGGCCCGAGCGTACCTCTCGACACCAACGACACCGCGGACGGTCGCGAGCGGAACCGCCGCGTCGAGTTCGTCGTCCTCGCGATCACCGCAAGCACCGAAAGCCCCCGATGAGCCCCCTCAAGCACAGTCTCCTGATCGTCGTCCTCGCAGGCGTCGCTGCCTGCGGGAGGCAAGTCGTCGAGTTCAAGCTCGGGAACGATGCGAGCATCGACGCGAGGGCCGACGCGCGGTCGGACGGCAGCGTCGATGGAAGCAGTGACGGCAGCATGCCCGACGCCAGCATGCCCGACGCCAGCATGCCCGACGCCAGCATGCCCGACGCGAGCATGCCCGACGCCAGCATGACCGATGCCAGCATGACCGACGCGCCGAACCTCCCGCCCACGGTGATCGCGACGATTCCGCTGAACAACGCGACCAACGTCTCGATCAACACGAACATCACGGCGAGGTTCAGCAAGCCGATGCTCTCGGCCTCGATCAACACGCTGACGTTCACCGTGCACGAGGGCCTGAACCCACCGGTCGCCGGCGTCATCACGCTGGACAGCCTCACCAGCACCGCGACGCTCGACCCCTCGATGCCGCTCACCGCGGGGTTGACCTACACGGCGACGGTCACGACCGGCGCGATGGACACCACGGGCATGTCGCTGGCGATGAACTACACGTGGATGTTCACGACCGGCACCGGCTGCGTCGTCGCGCCGGTCGCGCTCGGTACCGCCGGCAACTTCGCGGTCCTCGCAGGGTCGACCGTCACCAACACCGGTCTATCGAGCGTCACCGGTGACCTCGGCGTCAGCCCCGGCACGGCCGTCACCGGGTTTCCGCCCGGCGTCCTCGTCGGGACGCTACAGGCAGGCAGCACCGCCGCCGCGACCGCGATCGCCGACCTCGACATCGCGTACCGCGACGCGGCGGGCAGGACGCTGTGCTCGGTCAGCGTCGCCGGCAACCTCGGTGGCCTGACGCTGGCTCCGGGGCTCTACAAGTCGACCTCGTTCCTCGAGATCAGCTCGGGTGACCTCACGCTCGATGGCGGTGGTGACTCCAGCGCGGTGTGGATCTTCCAGATGACCTCCGGGCTCGACGTGAGCAGCGGACGTCAGGTGCGGCTGACCAACGGTGCCAGTGCCGCGAACGTGTTCTGGCAGGTCGGCAGCTCCGCCACCCTCGGGGTCGGGGCGGTGTTCAAGGGCACGATCATGGCCGACCAGGCGGTCTCGCTCGCCACCGGCGTGTCGCTGAATGGTCGCGCGCTGGCCCATATCGCCGCGGTCACGCTCGACGCGAGCACCGTCGTCAAGCCGTGAGCGAGCTCAGGGGTGAACCGGGTCGGATCGATCACTCATCCATCCATCCATGCGCCCTCGGCCAGGAGTTCTACGACAATGGCGCCGGCTCCGGCGAGATCGCGATCAACCGCGCAGACAACGATGTGTACTCGCAGCTGACCGGGTCGGGGTGCGCCGGCATCCTTCCGACCGGCGCGTGGTCGATCCAGATCGACGAGTCCGCGAGCTCACACAGGATCGCCCTCCACTCGCGGCTCGGCGGCGTCGGGCGTCCGCCGCTCGGCACCCCCGCACCCGCACACACGACGGGCACCAGCGTTCCGGTGCTGGTCCGCAACGCCGACGTGCGGCTCGACTACTTCGGGATCATCGCGACGACGCCGTGATCTCAGTGGGCGAGCTGCTGCGCGGCCTCGCTGGTCGAGCGATCGCCGAACCACAAGCGGCCGTCGCGCAGCGTGGTGTCGCGCAGCGTGATCGCGAGTGCCTCGCCGAGGGTATCGACCGGCATGATCACCAGCCGCTCCCGCACCTCGGAGGGCAGGTCCGCGAGGTCGCCCTCGTTGTCGCGCGGGATCACGATGTGGGTGATGCCCGCTCGCACGGCACCGAGGACTTTCTCCTTCAGCCCGCCGATCGGCAGCACGCGGCCCGAGAGCGTGATCTCGCCGGTGACCGCCACGTCATGACGCGCGGGGCGCCCCGAGAGCGCTGACACCATCGCGGTGGCCATGGCGATGCCGGCCGAGGGGCCATCTTTCGGGATCGCACCCGCCGGCACGTGGACGTGGATATCGCGCTCGAACACCCGGTCGTCGATCTGCAGCCAGTCGGCGTTGGCCCGCGCGAAGGTCCACGCCGCACGCGCCGACTCCTTCATCACATCCCCGAGCTGACCGGTGAGGATCAGATCGCCCTTGCCGCGCATCGGAGCGGCCTCGACGAACATGATGTCGCCGCCGGCGGGCGTGTAGTACATGCCGGTCGCCATGCCGACCTGATCCTGACGGTTCGCCTTCTCGGGGTGGACCTTCGGCCGCCCGAGCAGTGGCCGCACATCCGGCCGGTCGAGCGTGAGGTTCTCGATCTCGTTCGCCACGATCCGGCGCGTGACCTTGCGGGACAGCCGTCCGAGCTCGCGCTCGAGCTGACGGACGCCGGCTTCGCGGGTGTACCCGGTGATCACCTCGCGGATCGCATCGTCGGTGAGCGTCAGCTGCTCGCGGACGAGACCGTTGTCCTCGAGCTGGCGCGGCACCAGGTAATGCTTCGCGATGTCGAGCTTCTCGGACTCGGTGTAGCCGCTGAAGTCCACGACCTCCATGCGATCGAGCAGCGGGCCCGAGATGTTCTGCAGAAAGTTCGCGGTGGCGATGAACATCACCTCCGAGAGATCGAACGGAACGCCGAGGTAGTGATCGGTGAACGAATCGTTCTGCGCCGGATCGAGCACCTCGAGCAGCGCGGCGGCCGGATCGCCCTGGTGCGAGGCGCCGAGCTTGTCGATCTCGTCGAGCAGGAACACCGGATTCTTGCTGCCCGCCTGCTTCATGCCCTGCAGCACACGCCCGGGTAGCGCGCCGATGTAGGTACGGCGGTGACCGCGGATGTCGGCCTCGTCGCGCGCTCCGCCGAGCGAGATCCGGACGTACTTGCGTCCCATCGCACGCGCGATCGACTTCGCGATCGAGGTCTTGCCGACGCCGGGCGGCCCCGAGAACAGCAGGATGCGGCCCTTGTTCGCGGACTTCTTCGACAGCTGATAGACCGACAGGAACTCGAGCACGCGGTCCTTCACATCGCCGAGGCCGAAGTGATCCTCGTCGAGGATCTTCGCGGCCTTGGCGATGTCGAGGTGCTCGTCGGTGCGCACGCCCCACGGCAGCTCCGCGATGGTCTCGAGATAGGTGCGGATCACCTGCGACTCAACGGACTCCCGGCCGATCCGGGTCAGCCGCGACCACTCGCGCGTGACCTCCTTGCGCGCCTCGTCCGGAAGCGGCAGTGCATCGAGCTTGGTCTTGAGCTCCTTCAGAGCGGCATCGGAGCTCTCGTCGCCCTCGCCGAGCTCCTTCTGGATCGCGCGCATCTGCTCGCGCAGGTACGCTTCCTTCTGGCGGCCGCCGAGCTCCTCCTTGACCTTCGACTGGAGGTCTTCCTGCGCGGATAGCACGTCGAGCTGACGCTGGACGAGGATCAGGACGCGGCGCAGGCGATCCTCGACGGCGAGCGCCTCGAGCAGCGCCTGACGCTCGGCCACCGGCGCGTCGAGGTACCCGGCGACCAGATCGGCGAGCCGACCAGGCTCGGTGATCTGCTCGAGCATCTGCTCGACCGCTTCACCCGCGACTCCGCGGCGGGTCGCCAGCTCGGCAGCGCGACCGCGAACCTCGCGGTGCAGTGCGACGAAGCTCGGGTCCTTCGGATCGAGCGGCGCGAGCTCGGTGGCCGGAGCCACGTTCGCGACCAGGTAGTCGTCCTGGCTCGTCACCCGCAGGGCGATCCCGCGCTCGTGGCCTTCGAGGACGAGGCGCACGCCACCGAGGCCACGCTGGACGGATGCGAGGGTCGCGATCGTGCCGATCGTGAACAGGCCCTCGGCGACGACGTCGTCACGATCCTCACGCTGGGCCACCACAAACACGCGGTGCTCGGGGTCGCGCAGGGCGGCCTCGATCGCCCGCAGGGTCTGCGGACGCGCTGCCGTGATCGGCAGGCTGACGCCGGGAAACAGCACGCCATTGCGCATCGGCAGGATCGGGAGGCTCTTGGACATGATGCTTCTTGAGGTGTGCACCGCCGTCCGGGCTCGCAACCCGCCCGAACGACTCGTCGGTCCCCCGACACCCGCTCAGGGCGCGGCAGCAGCGGCCGCGATCTTCGCGCTCAGCTCGACGAGGTTCGCGGCCTTCGCGCGCGCGGATCGGTAGCTCGCGGCGACCTGCCCGAAGGTCGTGTTCTCCGCGCCGGTCGCCACCCGCAGCGCGACGCCGGAGTGCCCCAGCGCCGCCATCCCGCGCTCCGATTCCTTGCGCCAGCTCGCGCGGAGCTTCGCCTCCCACGCGTGACACACCTCGAGCACGGTCGTCTGCTCCGTCGCGGTGAGCCGCGACCAGGCAGCTCGGGAAACCACCAGGCCACCGACGACATAGCGATAACGCAGATCCATCATCGCCCGCGCCGTGCTGCTCCCGATCGCGAGCAGGTAGAGCGGAGGCAGCGCCCACGCCCGTGCCCGACCACCCGTGATCGAGCCGGTCAGCGCCCCATCGAGCGGCCGCGTGAGCCACGGACCCGCCGTCGTCAACACGTCCGCCAGACTAGGAGCACGATCGCGATTCCGAGGATCCGGCAGCTCACCTCCTGGAGATAGCGCGCGCGGAGCGCACAGCGACGGGCAAACGTCGGCAGCTCTGATCACCTATACTTCCGTGATGCGGCCGTGGCTGTGGATCCTCGTCGGCGTGCTCGGTTGCGGGAACAGCGCGGACAAGTCACCCACGCCGCGCGTCGCGATCGGCAGCGGTGACGAGGATCCGCCCTGTGATCCAGCGAAGCCCAAGGTCTGTCTGGCGGATGACGTGGTCGCGTGCGAGGCGAATGGTCGGCTCGGCCGGCGGTTGCGCGCGTGCCATCACGGCTGCGAGCTCGGCACGTGCAAGGGCACCTGCTCCGACGAGGCGGTGAAGCTGATCTACCTCGTCGACTCCGGGAACGAGCTGCTGAGCTTCGATCCGCGGTTGCTACCGAAGGATCCGTTCCGGGTGATCGGCACGCTGACCTGCGAGCGCGGGACCCCGTTCTCGATGTCGATCGACCGCAACGGCATCGCGTGGGTGGTCTACGGGGACGGCCAGCTGTTCAAGGTCGACATCACCGACGCGCACTGCGAGTCGGCCGGCTATGACGCGGGCTCGACCGGCTCCGCCACGTTCGGCATGGGCTTCACCACCGATACGCCGGGTTCCGACACCGAGAAGCTATTCATCGCTGCCGACAACGGCACACGAGCGTTGCACGCGATCGACACCGCGAACGATGTGATTCCATGGCCGATCGGGACGATCGCCGCGGGCACCACGCGCAACCCCGAGCTGACCGGCGGCGGCGATGCGAAGCTGTTCGGCTTCTTCCCCGAGGAAGGCGCGGTCGCGTTCGTACAGGAGATCGATCGTACGAATGGGAAGGCCGTGGGTCCGCGCTGGCCGCTCGGATCCGCGCCGCTCGGTGAGGTCACGGCGTATGCGTTCGCGCGGTGGGCGGGCGTGTTCTACATCTTCGTCACCACGACGAACGGCGACTTCGAGTCCGAATCGACGGTGCGCACCATCGATCCGGCCACCGGTGATTATCGGACCCTCCGCCGCAAGCTCCCGTTCCGGGTCACCGGAGCCGGGGTGTCGACGTGCGCACCCGAGCGCGATGCGAAGGGTCCGTGACGTTCAGCTGACGGCGAGGACGATCGGCTGCTTGCGCTTGCCGATCAGCCGGTACCGCGTGGCGACCGACCGGTAGTCGCGCGACGCGCCCGGATCGTCATCGACCTCCCGGGTCAGCGTGCCGAGGACCTGCACGGTGGCGCCGGGCGGAAGGTAGCGGACGCGCGTGGTGCGGCCGCGCTCGTGGCCGTCGTGGCTCGGGGCGGTGAAGATGTACAGATCGCGCGCATCGAACCGGATCACCGTGTTGCCGACGGTGACGTCGACCTCGCCACCGACGATCTCGCGGTGGGCGATCCGCCACCCGCCCGAAGCGTGGCCATCGGAGGAGACCTCGTAGCTGACCAGCTCGTAGATCAGACACGGCAGCTCGAGACCCGGCACCACCGGCAGCGTGGCCGACGAGCTAGCCACGCCGGTGAGGCGACCATATGCACCCTCGGCGAAGCCCGCCTCGGCCAGCACCGGTGCCTCGCGGAACGCCTTCTCGACATCACCGCCGAGCCGGTTGAGCGTCGCGAACAGCGACACCCCGGCAGCGCCGATCGCGGCGAGCGCGGTGATCATCCAGAACATGGCGGCACTATGCCGTACCGAATCTGAGTCACCAAGTCGGTGGCCTCAGGTCGTGCGCGCGCGGTCCGCCGGATCGGCTATCCTCCACGCGTGCGAGGCCCTCTCCTGCTCGTTGGCGTTGTGGTGGGCTGCGGCTTTTCGGCGCCCTCGAGCGCGATCGCTCCACAGGATGATGCGCCGGGTCAGGAGCCGATCGAAGCGGGCTCCGAGGCCGCGATCGATGCGGAACCGCTCGGGACGTTCGGCAACCCCGTGCCGCTGACCGCGCTCGACACGCCCGGGTCGGAAGACGACCCCACGCTCACCGGCGACCTCCTCGAGATCTATTTCGAGCGCAACGGCGACCTCTACAGCTCGGTGCGCGCCGCCGCCGCCGATCCGTGGCCCACGCCGCAGCCGCTGATGGTCATCAACTCCGGGGCGAGCGAGACCACGCCCGAGATCACGGACGATGGCCTCGAGCTGCTGTTCTCGAGCAATCGTAACGGCGGCTCCGGCGGCAATGACATCTATGTCGCCCGGCGACCGAACCGGCACGCCGCATTCGGCAATCCGTTTCGCATCATCGAGCTCGCATCGGCCGCCGACGACGTCACGCCCACGGTCCTCCCCGATCACCTCGTGATGTACCTGAGCTCGACCCGCGCCGGGGGCGTCGGCGGATATGATCTATGGCGCAGCACGCGGGTCGATCGTTCGATGCCCTGGACGACGCCCGTGCTGATCCCGAGCCTCTCCACCGCGGGCACCGACAGCGATCCGTGGGTCGATCCAACGGAGACCACGATCTACTTCTCGCGCGAGGGCGGCGGGGGAACAGACCTGTTCGTCGCCACCCGGCCCGATCGCAGCTCGGACTGGCGGGCGGCCACGCCGGTGAGCGAGCTGAACAGCGGGGAAGCCGAGGAGGATCCTTGGCTGTCGCCCGATGGGCACACGATGTTCTTCGCGAGCACGCGAACCGGAAACTTCGAGCTCTTCATGGCCACGCGCTAGCCATCCGCATCCCGGTCGCGAAACTCGGGCCCGCGACGTGGCGCCTGGCGCGCTCCCGACATTGCCGAACGCAACGCCGATCGGGGGGACAGGCGCCGGTGCTACGCTTCCGCGCAGTGCAGTATCCACCGGCGCCATGGAAGACGCATGGCCGCGCATTCATGCAGCCCTACCTCGTGGATGCTCGCGAGGTCGCGCTGCCTCCCGGGTTCTCCGCGATCACCGTGGCAGGACGCTGTGTCGGTGTCCTCGCGCTGATCGAGTACTGGGCACCGTCACCGCTGACCTATGCGGAGCTGACCTGGTTGCCGTGCCTGGTCTCCGCCGCGGGCGCTCGCGGCTATTACGTCGCGAAGATGTACGTCGATTCGGAGGCATCGCTCGCCGGTGGCCGGGAGATCTGGGCGATCCCGAAGCAGCTCGCGCGGTTCTCGATCGGATCGCACAACGCCACCATCGATACCGAGGACGGCGCGCACCTCGAGCTCGAGCTGGCGCAGCGCGGGCCGTCGATCAAGCTGCGCTCGGGTGCGAGCACGCTGCAGGATGGAGGCAGCGATGTGGTGCGGTTTCGCGGCAGCGGCACGGCGCGCACAGGATCCGGCGGAGTGACGATCACCGCGGCGAGCGGCCTGGACAGCTGGAATGGCTGGACCGGCGCGCGGCGGCTTCCCGGGCTCGGTGCGGCGCTGACCGGCTTCGAGGTCACGATGCATCCCGCGCGGCGACTGAACAAGATTTAGCCTGGCACCACCGCAGGTAGCGGCGCTGCGAGTGGATCGCGATGCACGGTGGCGAGCTCGACGCGGCCCGGATGTGGAGCGCGCTTGTCGGCGCGGAGCTGCAGCGCGAACCGCGCGCCGATCTCGAAGCGCGTGTTGAGATAGCTCGCGAGCTCCGGCCGCGACACGGTCCGCGCACCGATCAGGTGACGGAGGCCGGTGATCGGCGACTCCGCGAGCTCCCAGACCCTTCGCGCCGCATCCTCCGCCCACACCACCGACCGCGCCTCGTCGGCGACCACCGTCATCGGCAGGCCGCGGCCGTGACGATACCGCAACCAGTCGAGGTGACCGTTCTTGCCGCTCGCGGAGGGACCGATCCACGGACCGCTGCGGATGATCAGCGTGTTCGGCCGCGCCAGCATGAGCTGCTCCGCCGCGACGCGCGTGCGCCCGTACGTGCTGAGTGGATCGGTGGGTGACGTCTCGTCGTACGGACCGGTATCCCCACTGAACACGTGATCGCTCGAGCAATAGACGATGCGTGCCTCCGGTGGCGCATGCGCGATCAGGATCCGCATCGCCTCGACGTTCACCGTCCACGCGAACTCGGGTGATTGCTCGCAGCTCTCGACATCGCACACGCCCGCGCACTGGACGATCAGCGATGGCCGAATCCGCGCGAACAGCTCGACGACCGCGGCCTCGTCGTCGAGATCGATCCCACCGACCGCTCCGGGCGGCGTACGCCGCGTCGTGCGGTTGCAGAACGCGGTGATCGCAGAACGAGCCCGCAGCAAGGACCATCCCAGCATCGAGCTCGCTCCGAACAACACGACCGGCATCTCGCCGGCCAGCCTACCTGCTACTGGGTCTTCAGGTACTCGGTGAGCGCCGCCTTGTCCTTGGCGGACAGCTCTGGGTGCACTGGTTGCCGACGGTCGCGTGGATGTTCTCCCTCGCCGGATGGTCCGGATCTGCCAGGTCTTGCGGTACCGTCGGGCGTGGCCGGAAACTCGCAAGGAGTCGTGGTCAAGGCGCTCGCCGCCAACCTCGGCATCGCCATCGCCAAGTTCGTCGCCGCGGGATACTCGGGTTCTGCGTCGATGCTGTCGGAGGCGGTGCACTCGCTGGCGGACTCCGGCAACCAGCTGTTCCTGCTGATCGGGATGCGCCGGGCGACGCGGCAGGAGGATGCGGTCCACGAGTTCGGCTACGCCGCGGAGCGCTACTTCTGGGCGTTCATCGTGGCGGTGTCGCTGTTCACGATCGGCGCCACGTTCTCGATGTACGAGGGCATTCACAAGGTGCTTCACCCCGGCGGTGTGATGGGCAGCCGCACCATCGCGTACGTCGTGCTCGGCGTCTCGATCGCGCTCGAGCTGTTCTCGCTCAATGCGGCTGCCACCGAGTTCCGTCACATCAAGGCGGGCCGATCGCTGAAGCAGACGATCGATGAGGCCCGCGACGCCGTGGTGATCGTCGTGCTGTTCGAGGACGTCGCCGCGCTGATGGGCCTGTGCGCGGCGTTCGGCGGCCTGTTGCTGACCCAGCTCACCGGCAATGGTGTGTGGGACGGCATCGGCTCGATCGTCGTCGGTGTGACGCTGTTCGGCGTGGCGTTCTTTCTCGCGCGCAAGACCAAGAACCTGCTGATCGGGCAGTCCGTTCCCGCCGCGCAGCGCGTGCGCATGCTCGAGATCACCCGCGAATCACCCGGCGTCCAGCAGGTCGTCCACCTGCGTACGATGCATCTCGGCCCCGAGGAGGTGCTGGTCGGCATGAAGATCGTCGTCGAGGACAGCATGAAGGCCGCCGATGCGAGCAAGTTCATCGACGTGATCGAGGCTCGACTGCGCGCCGAGATCCCGATCCTCAAGCGGATCTACATCGAGATCGGTGCACCGGTAGCGCCCAACCTCGAGGTCGCACCCTCGCATCGCGCGCCGACCGATCCAGGCGCCTCACCGGCGATCTGACATGCGCGCACTCATCCTCGATCGCACGCATCACGTCCTCGTCGAGAACGACCGGCTGCCCGAGGTCGCATTCGCCGGCGCCCGTCCGCTGGTCACGCTGACCGAGGCGTTCACGGCGCGCGGTCTCGAGCTCCCGTCTCCGTCCGGATCGCGCGCGTGCGCCGATGGTCACGGCCGCGACTTCGCGTTCGTCGTCGATCGGTGCCCGGCGCCGAGCGGCATGCAGTGGCGGCCGCTCCGCGAGCTAGCCTCCGACACGGCGCTGTGGGAGCTCTACGTGGACCTCCTGCTCGGTGGCTACCAGCCGCCGACGCGAGAGATCGACGTGTGGTCGTTCGGCGATCGACCGGAGATGGCCACCCAGCTCGTCCACCTCGTCACGTGTGGCGTGAAGCGAGCGACGATGGGCTGGGTCGACGCCGCGCGATGCGCCGGTACGCCGCTGGCCTACGAGGGTGGCGTCAGCGTGGTCACCGATGCGTTCGGCTACCCGCGGGTCGTGCTGCGCTCGGTCGAGGTCCGCGAGGTCCGGTTCGGCGACATCGATGCCGCCGCCGCCGCTGCGGAAGGCGAAGGCGACCTGACGCACGCCGACTGGCGCGAAGGCCACGCCGCGTACTTCACCCGCGAGGCCACGCGCCACGGCCTCGTGTTCGACGACGACGCGCTGATCTCCGTGGAGCGGTTCGAGGTCCTCCACGTCATCGGTCGCGCCGATTAGCGAAGTTAGTTCCTTGCAGCGGTCTCCTCATGCAGTGCTCGCTCCGGACTACAGCGCCGCGACTGCGCCCCTGAGCAGCCGCACACGCCGCCGCCTCAGGTCACAGCTCGCGCTCGGCGACCGCGTTACTGACAGTCGCGCTGGTACGATGACCTCGGATGGATCGCCGTGAGCGCGAGAGCCGCGTCCGGTTGCTGCTCGACGGCATGTCGCGCCGGCCGCTATACAAGCTCGCTCGTCGCGTCGACGCAGCCGCTTACGCGGGCATCCTCAAGTACGAGCTGATCGACCTGCTCGTCGACGTGTCGCCGGCGGCGCTGTGCAATGGCCTCGCCGGCGGCGTGAGCGCCCCGGACCTCCGCCGGCTCTGCGAGCGGCTCGGGTACTCTACGGCCGGTAGCTCGCTGCAACTCGCGACGCGGTTGTGCGAAGCCGTCGAGAGGACGGATGGACGGGTCACGCGATGGCGCCAGTTCGAGGAGGCCCGCTCGTTCGCGCAGAGGCTCCAGCTGAACAGTCAGGCGGAGTGGTTCGCGTTCGCGCGTGGCCGCATGCCGGCCAAGGGCGAGCTGCCCGACGACATCCCGCGGAAGCCGGCGTCCGCGTACGGGGACTGCTGGTTGTCGTGGGGCGATTTCCTCGGGACCGGAAACCCGTCCCGTCGCGATGTACGGTACCGGCCATTCGCCGAGGCGCGTGCCTATGCACAAGCGCTCGGACTCGCGAACGCCGCGGACTGGAGGACGTTCGTCACCAGGCGCGCCGGCAACCAGCGCGTCTGTCCCGCCGATATCCCGTCGATGCCCGCGCGGGTTTATGCCACGAGCGGCTGGGTGAGCTTCGGTGACTGGCTCGGAACCGGTCGCGTTCACGCATCGAGGGTTGCGTATCGAAGCTATCCGGCGGCCAGCGCATTCGTGCGGGCGCTCGGCATCACGACCGAGCCGGAATGGCGCGCGTACTGCCGGGGCGAGATCCATCAGCTGCCCCCGCGTCCGCTGGAGATTCCGACGAACCCCAACCGCAGCTACCGCGCTCGCGGGTGGGTGAGCTGGGGGAAGTTCTTCGGGACCAACTCCGTGGCGGTGTACGAGCGCACCTTCCGGTCATTCCGCTCCGCGAGGGCGTACGTTCGCAAGCTCCGGCTCGCCGATACGAAGGCGTGGCGCGCGTGGTGCGCGGCCGGCAAGCGACCCGCCGATATTCCCGGCGCCCCCGAGACCGTCTATGCCGACGATGGCTGGACGAGCTGGGGCGACTTCCTCGGCAACGGCAACGTTCATCGTGGGCGCGTCGAGTACCGATCGCTGAGCGAGACGCAGGCTCTCGCGCGTGCGCTCGATCTTCGGTCGCGCGCGGAGTTCACGCAGGCATGCCGCGATGGCCGGCTCCCCGCCGACGTCCGAGTGACCGTCGATCGCATGGCTGGATGGCGAGGCTGGTCGAGCTTTCTGAAAACGCGTCGTGGACGTGGGCCACCGACGACCCCACCCGGCGCCACGGAGCACGTGCCTCCGCCAACCCACGGGTGCAGCGGAGTGCGGCAGGGTCAAAGGCAGTAGTTTCGTGCAGTTGGATCCTCGGCGAGAACCGAGGAACGTGCGGAGCTGCTCGCCGTAGAATGCGGTATCAAGCGTCCCGCGCGCACGCCCGAGAAAGGACTGAAGTACGCGGATAGGCCCGGTAGGGCGAATAGCGAGACGCGGGAGGTTTGGCCGTCGTGGCTCGTGACGACGATGACTTCTCCGCGACCGACCCCTGGGCGCGGTACGCGTGGACCCGGAGTCGCGTCCCGGGTCGGCCCAAACGCTGCGCCGGACGCGCAGACCGAGACGGTCGGAAAGCGAACCCTGCCCGGCGCTGCTTCCCCGCGCCAACCGGTCGCGGCGCCACTCGTGGCCATGCGCGGCGCGATCGCGGACCTTCGGAACGCGATCGCGGCGCGCGATCCAGATCGATCGACGCGGGGCGCGCGTGACGTGCGCTACCACCTCCAGCGCGCGCGACAGGATACTCGGCAACGCGGTGATGAGGAAGCCGAAGTCGGCGACGCCGAGCGCGCCGCGGCCCCTCATCTCGCGGCGGCGTTCCTCGTTGGCGCTCGACGCGATGCGGAGCGGCGACACCTCTCACTACAGGCGCGAAGTAGCCAACTGGCGAGGCGAGAGCGAACCGGCCGAGGCAGCGCCCGCGGGCACGGCCACACAAGGGGGCCAAAAACAACGGCGACGTCGGCACACGACGAAGCCGACGTGTACGCCGAGCTCAAGGACGCGGTCGACCTGCTCGCCAAGATCCAGACGCAGCTCCCGCTCTTCGGTCTGTCGGCGAAGCCTGCGGTGGACACGTGGGCCCGCCTCAAACTTCGCAAGGACAAGGTCACCCAGCAGAGCATCCCGGACGTCGACGCTGCGTACCTCCTCGCGTTCGAGCAGCGTGGGTTGTTGTCCCGGATCGCGAAGGGGCTGGCCGACGCCGGTGGAAAGCTCGTCGCGAACGGTGGCGCCGCGGCGCCAACCACCATCCGCCAACCCTTGCGCGAGGTCGCGCAGCCGTTCCACGACGCCGTGGTCGCGCTCGAGCTGCCGGAGCTCGCCGAGCCGCGTGTGGCGCGCGGCGAGCAGATGCGGCGAGCAGATGTTGATGCTGGCCGAGGCGTCGACCCTCGAGGCCAAGCTCCACGAGGGAATGCCTCAGATCGAGTACGCCAAGCAGGGTGAGCGGATCGGCGGCGCGGACTTCGATGCTTCCTACGCCGAAGGCCGGACCGCGAATCACCTGACGGAGGTCGCGCTCGCGCGCCGCCAGATGCTCGCGGATCCGCGCAAGGCGCAGGCGCAGCTCGCCGAGAAGACGGACAAGGTCGATGAGCTCGAGTTCGAGATCACGCTGGGCGGGAAGCTCGCGCAGCTCGACCAGCTCTGGACTGCGCCCAGGGACACCGACGACTTCTGGCTCTCGGGGATCAGCGGCGTCGTCGACAACGCCCTGCGCGACGCGAACCGCGACATCTACGTAGAGCTCCAGGTCAGGGTGTTCATGCCGTTCACGACGGCCGAGAAGGTCGAGAAGGTCGAGAACGCGCAACAGCGAACCGCGCTGAAGAAGGCAGCGCGCGACGCCTATCGCGACCTCGTCAACAGCCAGAGGTTCCACAAGCACGCGAAGCAGGTGTCGGCGTTCCTCAAGGACGCGGCGCGGCAGAAGAAGTGGACGAAGATCATCGTCGGGCTCGCGATCGCGTTCGCGGCGTTTGCACTCGGCCAATGGGAGTTCGCCGCGGTCCTCGCCGATGGAGGCGGCGTCTTCGCGGCGGCGACGGCGGGCGGCGTTGTGACGACCGGCGCGACGATCGCGATGGAGAAGTTGATCCTCGGTCACGATCCGACGATCGGCTCGATCTCGACGAGCCTGATCTCAACTTCGGCGTGTTCTTCGTGGTCGGAAAGCTCGCGGAGGCGGCGCGCCACATTGCGCGAACACGGCATGATGCCGCTGAGATGGGACCGGACGGCCGCATCGACGTCGTCATGCGAAAGTAGGAGGGCATGTACGCTGGTCATTTCGATTTCGCCGCGCCGATGCTCCTGCAAGTTCCTGCCCTCTACTCACGAGCGGAGTGCACGGTGATTCTGGCTTCGGTCCGGGACGCTGAGTGGCTGGCCGCGACGATCAACACGGCGCAGGATCGTGAGGTCAACGAGAAGGTGCGCAACAGCTTGACCGCGATCGTCCGCGATGCGGACCTCGCGCGGCAGTTGTGGAATCGCATCCAGCCGCATCTCCCATCCACGATGTCTGCCGAGCGGGGCCCAGGACGCGTGATCGTTCGCCCGGTCGGGCTCTTCGAACCCTTGCGCGTCTATCGGTACGAGGTCGGCCACCACTTTGGAGTGAATTCCGACCACTCATACAGGCGTGGTGATGCGCGTAGCCTGCTGACGCTGATGCTGTACCTCGACGACGACTTCGACGGCGGGGCGACAACATTCCCCGATCTCGCCGAGACCGTGGTCCCTCGCAGCGGCGACGCACTTTGCGTTCCAGCACGCCGTACTGCACGCGAGCTCTCCGGTAACACGCGGGACGAAACACGTCCTGCGTACCGACGTCCTGTTCGCAGTGACGTGATGCAGCTGGATATGCGCGTCGCTGGCTCCAGCGGGCGACCGATCACCGCTTCCGGCGGGTCGCGGCCAAAAACGCCACGCCGCGGGGGGCGATCTCGTAACCGACCTCGAAGCTCTGCGTCAGCCCGAGCTTCTTCAGCTTCCGCACATCGATCTTGAACGGCGGGCTCTCGCGGTTCAGCTTGGCGGCGAGCTTCGACGCCGCGACGCGAGGATGCTTACCGATCATCGCGAGGGTCCTGGCGGTCCACGGCGTCTCCCGGTCCATCCGCGCGAGCTTGACGCGGATCAGCTCGACCTCCTCGGCCGTCAGCTCCGCTTGCAGCGCGAGCGAGACGCGATCGCCATCGCCGCCATGGTGGAGCTCGACCCGGTAGACCTCGGTGTCGTCGTCGATCTGCCCGAGCTCCGCGAGGTAGCTCACCAGCGCGTCGCGCGTGGGAAATCCTGCCTTCACCGCATCCTCCGCGGTGATCGAACGCACGGGCATCAGCGCGATCGCATCGACCTCGATCACGCCGATCGGATGGCAGCGGTAGCGACCACCGGGCTTGACGTGCGGCTTCTGCCAGCGGCGAAACGTCAACGAGATCGCGCCACTCTCGAGCCCCGGCCAGAACGCCTTCTTGAACAGCAGCACGTATCAGCTCGGTTCGCCGGTGATCGAGACACGACGCTTCATCCCCGAGGTATATCCTGCGCCGTCGTGAGAACGCGCCTCCTGCTCGGCTCGATCCTGATCGCGTGTGGAACCTCGGCACCGCCACCGCAAGACGACCACGGTGCGCCCCGGGCGGCGCAGCCGAAGCCGGCGCCGGTGCCGGTGGCCAGGCCGGTCAGCCCCGACTCGGTGACCGCGGCGTCGCCGGCGTGGAAGCCAGGTCCGGCGGTCGTGGTCGAGGCCGCTGCGCCGATCGTCGACGGCGCGGCGCTGATCGCACAGCATCACGCGCGGCTCGCAGCGGATCACAGCGCGGTGACCGTCTTGACCGGCGCCACCGCCGGCGAGCTCGGCCAGCGGTTGTGCGAGGCCGTGGTGCCTCGGCGCCCAGCGAGCACACCCGTGCTGCTGAAGCCGAACCTCGGCGGCTTCAACTGGTTTCACGATCCGAAGACCCACCACGGCGACGACGGCGTGAAGGGCCGGATCACCGACCCCGAGTTCACCCGCGGCGTGGTGCGCTGCCTCAAGGCGCGTGGTCACACCGCGATCACGATCGCCGATGGCTTCACCGGCAAGGCCGCGGACTGGACCCGCCTCGTGCGGGTGTCGGGCTACGCCGCGATGGCGAAGGAGGAAGGCGTCTCGCTGGTCGCGCTCGATGACGACGGCGTGTTCGACCTCGGCGATCAGGCGCCCGGCCGGCCGCTCGCGGTCACCGGCCTCGCGAAGACGCACGTCCCCACGCTGCTGATGCCCAAGCTGCTCGCGGAGCACCTGAACCGCGGGCTGTATCTGTCACTGCCGAAGATCAAGACGCATCGATTCTCGGTGTTCTCCGTCGGGATCAAGGCCATGCAGGGCACCGTGATGTACTCGGATGCGTCGCCGGCGTTCCGCCAGAAGTGGCGTTCGCATCGCGAGCTCGATGGTGCGCTCGCGGCGATCAAGCGCGCCGATCCAAAGGGCCGCGCGCTGTACGTGAAGGCGCTCGAGGTGTTCGCGGAGCGGATGGTCGATGTGCTCGAGCTCGAGACGCCGGATGCGGTGCTCGCCGAGGGCACGCCCGCGATGGACGGCGATGGCTTCGACGAGCTGTTCCCGCGCGCCGAGAACGTGGTGATCGGTGGCAGCAACGTGGTGCTGGTCGATCGGATCGCGGCGCAGTACCTCGGACTGTGGGACAGCGCCTCGCTCGCCAACGAGCTCGGCGGGCATCGCACGTCACCGCTGCTCGAGGTCGCGGCGAAGCGGTTCGATCTCGATCTCACGTCCCCGGAGATCGCCGGTGATGGCGCGGCGCTGCTCGCACGTCCGCAGGTCGCACACTTCCACGGCATGGCCGGCTTCGAGCTCGGCGCCGAGGTCACGCCCGCGGCCGAGGTGGTGCCCGATGGAGCGACCAGGGACCTCCATGCACCACGGCTCGCGGGCGCGGCACCGGCGATCGATGGCGTGATCGACGAAGCGTGGGCGGCCGCCACCCCGTTCGAGTTCACCACCGACTGGGCCGGTAGCCCGACGAAGACGTCGACCCGCGTGCGCGTGCTGTGGTCTCCCCACGGGGTCTACGTGCTGTGGGAGCTGGCCGGTGCCGGGCTGTTCACCGATCGCACGCGGCCGATCGAGACCGAACGGGTGGATCTCTACGAGGAGGACTGCGTCGAGCTGTTCCTCGCGCCCGCGCAGGCCAAGCGCAAGCGCTACGCCGAGATCGAGGTCGGTCCGTTCGGGCACTTCTTCGATCTGTTCGTCGATCGCACCGGCAAGAAGGTGCGCGCCGACGCGGCGTGGTCGGCGGGTCTCACGATCGGGACGTCGCAGGATCCGGCGAACCACACGGCCGTGATCGAGATGGCGATCACGGCTCCGGAGATCGTGGCCGCGCTGGTGGCGGGCGCGCGGCTGCCGATCGGCGTGTACCGGATGGAGGGCAAGCGGCCACGCCAGTACCTCGCGGGATTTCCGACCCGCACGCCAGCGCCGAACTTCCACGTGCCGGATGCGTTCGGCTCGCTGATCCTCGATCCGTGACCGTCATGCGCCCGTCGATCCTGCTCGAGGTGCCGGTCCTGCGCCAGGACACGCCGCACAGCTGCGGCGACACGGCGCTCGCGGCCGCGCTGCGCTTCCTCGGGGTGCCGTGCTCGCCGGCGGCACTGGGCACACTCGCCGGGACCACCGAGGACGGGACGGATCACGCGCAGCTGCTCGCCGCCGCGCGAGCCAGCGGGCTGAACGCCCGCGCGAACGATCACGGCACGATCGCCGAGCTGATCGCGCTGGTCGCACGTGGTCTGCCCGTCATCGTCGGCTGGTGGACGATGGGCCCTGACGATGTGCCGTTCGACCCCAGCTGGACGCTCGAGGAGCGGCGCGCCGGCGACTGCGGCCACTATTCGGTGATCCACGGGGTGACCCCGATCGGGCTCGTGATGATGGATCCCGAGGAGGGCCGGTGCGAGCTCACCGACGAGGCGTTCGAGCGCGTCTGGTCCGACACCGATACCGATCAGTATGTTCCGGTCCGCGGTTGGTACCTGGTGATGGAGTAGGCCGGGATGCTAGGTTGTCGCGGTCATGGGACGCGCCTTCGAGAAACGCAAGCACACGATCTTCGCGCGCATGGACCGCGTCGCGAAGCAGTTCACCAAGATCGGCAAGGACATCGCGATCGCGGTGAAGAGCGGAGGATCGAGCGCGGACTCCAATCCGGTGCTGCGTCGCGCGCTGCAGAACGCACGCGCCGTCAACATGCCGAAGGACAAGGTCGAGGCCGCGGTCAAGAAGGCCAGCGGCCAGGGCGCCACCGACTACGACATCATCATCTACGAGGGCTATGCGCCGCACGGGATCGCGATGCTGGTCGAGGCCGCCACCGATAACGTGACCCGCACGGTCGCCAACGTTCGCCATCACTTCAAGGCGAATGGCGGCAACATGGGGACCACCGGCAGCGTGTCGTTCATGTTCCAGCGCCAGGGTGTGTTCCGCCTCAACCCCGAAGGCATCGACCGCGATACGCTCGAGCTTGAGCTGATCGACCACGGTCTGGTCGCGCTCGAGAATGGCGAGAGCGACAAGGGGGACAAGCAGCTGTGGGTGCGGGTGGCGTTCGCCGATTTCGGTACGATGCAGACCGCGATCGAGGCCCGCAAGCTGACCCTGATCTCCACCGAATCCGAGTACGTGGCCACCACGCTGACGGAGATCCCGGAGGACAAGGCGAACGAGGTGATGGAGCTGGTCGCGGCCCTCGAGGGCGATGACGACGTCCAGAACGTCTACACGAACCTCGGCTGACCCTCAGAATTCCGAGGTGGTGACCGCCATGGCTCTGGTCTAGGCTCCGGTCATGAAGATGGGGATCGCGCTGGGACTTACCCTGCTGGTCGGCTGCGCTGCGGATGGAGCGGGGGGCGTGATGCCCACGGCCCGCCTCGATCTCCGCGCCGCGTTCCGCACGCCGGAGGACCTCAAGCCGGTCGGACTCGCGATCGCGCCCGATGGTCAGCGCTTCGTGTTCGACGAGGGCCGCGGCTTGTTCCGGCTCGATGGTGACCAGGCGATCCCGGTGGTCGCGATGACCTCGCTGCCGCCGTCGGACCAACCGGTCAAGCTCCCGTTCACCGACCTGGTCGCGCTGGGAACGAACCTGTTCGCGCTGACCGCGATCGGGGATGGCTTCGTGCTCGATACGCAGGCGATGACGCTGCACCAGCACTTCTGCTACGTGCCGACCGACACGCCGATGTCGCTGACCCAGCGCACCGATGCGATCGGCTACGACGCCACGCGCGGCCTGCTGTTCGCGCAGCCAGTCACCTACGACGCGGTCGGCACGTTCCAGTACTCGCAGGTCGCGACCTACGAGCGCTCCACCGGGAAGGACATCGAGTGGCGCCACGCCGCGGACAATGTCGCCGCCACCGGCATGCTGGCGCGCGCCGACGGCACCCTCGTGCTCGGCCAGGGCTCGAAGCTCACCGCCTTCGATCGCGCCACCGATCAGGCCACCGCGCTCGATGATCTGGATCGATTCGGCGTCCGCTCGATCGATGGCCTCGCGATCGATCCGGCCGCCGGGACGCTGGTCGTCGTCGACAGCGTGACCGATGCGGTGTTCGACATCGATCTCGCTCTACTCTCGCTGTAGTGGCAGCCCCCGAGCCTCTCGATGTGCTGATCGTCGGTGCCGGACTGTCCGGCGTCGCCGCCGCGTATCACCTGCAGACCAGCTGCCCGACCAAGAGCTACGCGATCCTCGAGGGACGCGAGGCGATGGGTGGCACCTGGGACCTGTTCAGGTATCCGGGCATTCGCTCGGACTCCGACATGTTCACGCTCGGCTACTCGTTCCGGCCGTGGCGCGCTGCGAAGGCGATCGCCGATGGCGACGCGATCCTGACGTACATCCACGAGACCGCCGCCGAATTCGGGATCGAACGCCACATCCGCTATCGCCACCTCGTCCAGGCCGCGCGATGGTCCACGGCCGACGCGCGCTGGACGCTCGACATCGACCGCGCTGGCGAGCGGATCCAGCTGACCTGCCGCTTCGTGATCCTGTGCTCCGGCTACTACGACTACGCGAGCGGCTACACACCGGAGCTCGCGGGCCGCGCCGCATTCGGCGGTCGGATCGTCCACCCGCAGCAGTGGACCGACGACATCGACTACACCGGCAAACGCGTGGTCGTGATCGGCAGCGGTGCGACCGCCGTGACCCTGGTCCCCGAGCTCGCGAAGCAGGCCGCCCACGTCACGATGCTGCAGCGCTCGCCGACCTACATCGTGTCGGTGCCCGCGCGGGATCCGATCGCGGACTGGATGCGCGACAAGCTGCCGGAGCAGCTCGCGCACTCGATGGTGCGCTGGAAGAACGTCCTGTTCGGGATGGCGTTCTACAACTTCAGTCGCGCGTTCCCGAAGCAGACCTCGCGGTTCTTGATCCAGCAGGCAGCCAAGCAGCTCGACGGCAGCACCGATATCGCGACGCACTTCACCCCGTCGTACGACGTCTGGGATCAGCGGCTGTGCCTGATCCCCGATGGCGATCTGTTCAAGGCGATCCAGGCGGGCACGGCGTCGATCGTCACCGACCACATCGAGACCTTCACGAGGACCGGGATCCAGCTGCGCTCGGGCCACCACCTCGAGGCCGATCTCGTGGTCACCGCCACTGGGCTGAATCTGAAGGTGTTCGGTGGCATCCGCTTCGCCGTCGATGACGTGCCGGTCGACCCGAGTCAGCTACTGATCTACAAGGGGCTGATGTGCAGCGGCGTCCCGAACCTGGCGTTCGCGGTGGGCTACACCAACGCATCGTGGACGCTGAAGGCGGACCTCACCGCGCAGTACGTGTGCCGGCTGATCCAGTACATGGACGCCCACGGGCACGCGTGGTGCTGCCCGCACCGCACGCCGGACCTCGAGGACGAGCCCCTGATGAGCTTCAGCTCCGGGTACGTGCAGCGCTCGATCGCCCAGTTCCCCCGGCAGGGCAAGGTCCGTCCGTGGAAGCTGTTCCAGAACTATGCGCTCGACCTGCTGATGATTCGCCATTCGCGGATCGATGACCCGGTGCTGCGCTTCGGCTGACGTTCTGCGATCAGTTCATGCGGTCGTCGGGCGCATCGGGGTACAGCCAGCGCAGCAGCTTGCCGCCGCTCTTCCAGTCGTAGAGCGCCATCCCCGCCCACATCGCGGTGATCACCAGACCCACGATGCGTAGCAGCGACGCGCCCTCGGTCGCCCACCGGAACACAAAGAACACGAAGCACGCGATCGAGACCGGCGGCCACCACTGGAACCGGACCAGTCGGCTCGGTGGCATCAGGTCACGATCCGCTCGAGCGCGGCATCGTCGGACCGCTCCATCGCGGCATCTACCTCGAGCGCGAGCCGGTCGCGACCGATCGTGAGCACGGCCCGGATCTTCGCGCCCTGGCGATAGATCACATGGGCATCGCGAGCCTCGAGGTCGCCATGGATCTCCGCCGTGTCGAACGCCTCGGCGTGGCCGACGTAGCCGAGCGTGACGTCGTGGTGCTGACTCCAGAAGAACGGAACATCCGGCCGCGAGCGCCGGCCGAGCATGGCGCGGGCCACCGCCTGCCCGTGACGAACCGCGACCTGCCAGTGCTCGATGCGCACCAGCTCGCCGTTCCACGGATACCGCGCGATGTCACCTGCGGCCCACACCCCGTCCGCGGCCTGCAGACCCGCATCGACGACGACGCCGCGATCGATCGTCAGCCCGGCGGCGGTAGCGAGCGCGAGGCGTGGCTTGACCCCTACTCCCATCACCACGAGCTGTGCGGGAAGCGCACGGCCGTCGTCGAGGATGACTGCCTCGGCGGTGATGCTCGCCGGCGTGCGCCCGAGCTCGAACTTGATCCCCTTGCCCTCGTGGACCCGGCGCACGAACGCTCCGACCTCCGGACCGAGGATGCGCGCGAGCGGTACCGGCTCGGGGCCGACCACGGTGACCTCCGCGCCGCGTGCGCGCAGGGATGCGGCAGCCTCGAGACCGATGAAGCTGGCGCCGAGGATCACGACCGGAATGCCGGCGGTGATCTTGCTCGCGATCGCGCGGCTATCTCCGAGCGTACGGAGCGTGTGGACGTGCGGCAGGCTCGCACCTTCGATCGGCAACCGGATCGCCTCGGCGCCGGTCGCGATCAGCACGGCGTCGTAGGACAGCTCGCGACCACTCTGCGTGGTGACGGTGCGCTCGTTCGGATCGAACGTCACGGCCAGCTCGTCGACGAGCTCGACGCCGATGCCGGCGAGCGCCTCGTGCGTGCGCAGGAATACCCACTCCTCGGGCGCGTTGCCCGCGAGGTAATCTTTCGAGAGGTTCGGTCGATCCACGGGATCGGTGCCCTCCGCCGAGAGCATCGTGATCATGCCCTTGTGGCCCTCGGCGCGCAGCGCCTCGGCGCATGCGACACCCGCGGCACCCGCACCGATGATCACCACGCTTGCGGGGCTCAGTACCGATGCCGGCGTGATCTCGCGCTTCGCACCGACGCGGATCGTGCCGCCCTCGAGGGCAACGTCGTAGCACGCGATCGGTGCGATCGCGGGACCATGCGCGATTCCGGTCGCGAGCTCGAAGCACGCGTGATGCCACGGGCAGCGGATCGTACCGCCGTCGATGATGCCTTCAGCGAGCGGACCGCCGTAGTGCGTGCAGGTCGCGCCGACCGCGTGGACGACACCTCCATCACGAACGAGGACGATCGCCTCGCCGTTCGCGTGACCGAGCAGCGGCGTCCCTTCGGCGAGCTCCGCATCGGCCACGCCATGTCCTAGATCCGGGCCCGTGAGCTCAGGCGTGCTTCCCATGGCTGCACCTTACCTGAGTGTGCGAACCACCGCGGCGTTACCGCGGCAGCTCCGGAACCGACTACTTCGGCATGTCGGCAAGGATGTTCAAGCACTCCTCGACCCACGGATCCTTGGCGAGATTTTTGCGCCACTTGATCGCGCGCTCGTCGGGCTTGGTGTCGTCGACGCCCGCCACCGCAAACGCCGGCGTCGCCTTGTCCAGATCCGGCGAGGCCGCATCGAGCGCGGCGCGCAGGTCGGTGCGACGCTTCTCCCACGCCTTGCGCGCCAGCGGGACGATCGTGTCGTTCTTGCGCGACTTGAGGAACGCCGTCGCGGTGGCGACCTTCGACAGCAGCGGGTGCTTGGCGACCCGGCCGGAGCTCTTGAGCAGCAGCGACGGCGTGTCCCAGTTGGCCTTCCAGTCATCGTGCTTGGCGGCGGCGATCGACGAATGCGGTAGCGCGTGCGGCAGCGACGCCTCGCCCGCCTCGATGTGACCCGCGGGGTCGGGCAGGACGATGTCGGGCACCACGCCCTCGCGCTGCGTCGACGACCCGCTGACCCGGAAGAACTGCTGGATCGTCAGCTTCAGCACGCCGAGGTCGAGGTGGGTACCGCCCACCTGATCGAGATCCGCGAGCGTCTGCACGGTGCCCTTGCCGTGGGTCGGACCGGTACCGACGATCAGCGCGCGGCGATAGTCCTGCAGCGCACCCGCGACGATCTCGGAGGCCGATGCACTGAAGTGATCGACGAGCACGATCACCTGGCCGTCGAACGCGATGCCCTTGTCGTCGTCGGACAGGACCTCCTTGCGCCCCCGGCTGTCCTGGACCTGGACCACCGGACCGTGGTCGATCAGGTGGCCCGTGAGATCGATGGCGTCACGCAGGATACCGCCGCCGTTGCTGCGGAGATCGAGCACCACGCCGCGGATCTTCTTGGCAGCCAGCTGCGACAGCAGCTTGTGCACGTCCTCCGACGACGTCCGCTGACCGCCTCCGCTGCCGCCGTAGAAGCTCGGCAGGTGGATGTAGCCGAACGGCGGGAGACCTTTGCGGGTCAGCACCGCGCCGCGCGCGTAGGCCTCCTCGATCACGATCTTGTCCCGCGTGATCGAGACCACTTCGTCGGTACCGGCGGGCTTGCGCACGCGCAGCGACACGACGCTGTTCTTCGGGCCGCGGATCATCTTCACGACGTCATCGATCCGCATGTCGAACACGTCCACCGGATCCTTGCCGCCGCTCGCGACGGTCAGGATGATATCGCCGGGTCCGAGGCCGCCCTGGCGCGCCGCGGCACCGCCCGGGATCAGCTCGATGACCTCGATGTTGTGATCGCGCTCGCGCAGTGACGCGCCGATGCCCTCGAGCGATCCGCTCATCTGGATCTCGAAGTTCGCCTTCTCGGCCGGCGGCAGGTACAGCGTGTGTGGATCGAGCGTGTTCGCGACCGCGTTGATCACGTCGGCGGCGGCATCGAGCGGCTCCGGCACCTTCAGCCGCGCGAACCGCGCCGCATACGACTTTGCGAGGTCCTCGCGCGCCTTGGCCTCGCGGCCCGCCGGCGTGGGAGGGATCTTGGCGAGCGTCGGATCCACGGGCGTCGGATCCTTCTCCGCCTTCTCCTTCTTGTCCTTGGGCGGCGTCTTCGGCTTGGGCGGATTGAGCCGCTCCTCCATCGCCGCGGTGCGCTCGAGGACCTCGAGCTCCAGCCGCTGTCGCCAGCGGTCCGCGAGCTCGACCTCGGTCGCTGCCGGCTTCAGCTTGTCCGGATCGGTCTCGAACGACTCCTCGTTATCGAGATCGAACGGCTTCGCAAGCAGGTCGGCGACCACCTTCTCCACGACCGCCACCCGCTTCACGAAGATCTTGTTGCCGTCATGCCCGAGGTCGAGCGCACCCGAGTGCAGCTCGTCATCGATCTTGTCGGCGTACCTGGCGAGTGCATCTCGATCGGCCTTGAGCAGGAACATCTTCCCGGCATCCAGGCGATCGACATACGTCGTGAACGCATCGCGCGAGATCGAGTCATCGATCTTCTTGTGCAGGAGATGGCCCTGCTCGAGCAGCTCGACCGCGGTCTTCGCGAGCGCTTGCTCGCGCGGGTCCGGAGCTGGGACTCCGGGCGACGGCGCTGCGCCGTTGCGACCGGCGGCGCCCACCGCCACCGATCTGGGAGCCACGGCATCGTGCTTGGTCTCCGCGGAGGCCGGAGCCTTCGCGGAGCAGGCAGCCAGGAACAGCGTCAGCGACAGGCCGAGCGACAGGCGTCTCACCGGAAGACTGTAGCGCGCCCGCGGCGCAGAGGCCCGCACGACGAGCGGCCTAACGCAGGTCGTTACGCCGCGTGTTCGCATGGATGCCGAGCACGAGCATCAGTCCCATGCCGCAGACCAGGATCCAGCCGATCTTGGCTCGGCGGCTGGTTCGCCCAGCGATAGACCGAGAACCTCTTCTGCTTGAGTGCGGCGCGCGGCAGGCTGAAGTCGAAGTCCATCGTGTAGAGCTGGATCACGGCCACGGTCTGGCCATCGAACGCGCCATCGATCGCGAGGTCGTGGTTGTTGCCGACCGCATTACCGTAACCATCCTGTGCAGGTGCGACGCGGACGGTCTCGGTGCGCGCGACACCGTCCTTGTCGCGGTAGCTGCGCTCGACCTCGTCCATCGGCGCATTCTTGCCGGCGGCCCTGGTGTACTGCGCGTGGGCCGTGCCTCCGGTGCAGAGCACGGCGGCGACGGCGAGAGTGGCGAGGATCGGGACGTGGGCGGGCGCATCTCCCGTTGAACGGACTACCGCGCGGAACGTTCTGTCAGGGTGGTGCCAAAGCGCCCCGCCCCGGCCGGTGTCTCAGCGGGCAGTAGCGAGCGAGCGAGCGCACCCTCGTCGCCGGCGATCGAGACTGTGCGCCGGCACCCGCCGTCGACGCGAGGACGTGGTGCCAGCGTACTCGTGTCGACCGACCACGCCGACACCTACGCGCTCGGCTGCGTGCTGTCCCCACATGCTGACGGGACCGACGACCGCGTGATAATCCGGTTCTTGTTCACGAAATCAGATAGTTGCGCCACCACGGCACGGTGTGCGCTGAAGCTTTGGGCAGGGCTGCAGAAGTGCGGTTCCGGTGACCCGGTTTCCGGCAGTTAGCTGGCACAATGGGGGTTCGTGAGGTGTCGTCACGGATGAAGCGCATCGGCGAGATCCTGATCGAGCACGGCTGGGTTGACCCCGCGGTGGTCGAACGAGCCCTGCAGAAGCAACGCGAGTTTCCTCGCCGGTTGTGCTCGCTGCTGATCGCGGGCGGCGCACTCGAATCCGATCTCGCAGCGCGCGCGCTCGGCGAGCAGCATGGCGTGCCGGCGGTGTTGCAGAAGCACCTCGCCTATCGCGACCGCGAGCTCGCTGCGTTGATCCCCGCCGAGATCGCGCGCGCGTGGTTCGTGATCCCGATCGGCCGGATGGGCAACGGCGATCTGATCGTGTGCGCGCGCGATCCAGGTCCGGAGGTGCGCGCGGCACTCGCGGGCGTGCTCGCCGAGACGATCGTCCTCGCGGTGGCGCCTGCATCGCAGATCGAGATCCTGGTCGCGGAGACCTACGGTGGGGTCGAGCAGGACTTCGAGGTGGACCTCAGCACCGGGCCGATCAGGACGCTCGATCCCGACCGCGATCCGATGGCAGGGTTCGGCAACCTCCAGCTGGTCGAGCTCGATGATCAGGGCGTCACACGCGACCTCACGCAGAGCGGCATGATCCAGACCGGCCCGCAGCGGCGGAATGCCCTCCCGCCGTCCTCCGCCGCAATCCGCGTCCCGCCGCTGCCGCCCCCCAGCTCGTCGGCACCGCGGGCCGAGCGCGCGGCACCCTCGGCGGCCGAACCAGCGCCTCGAACGCTCGAGCCACCGCCGTTCGACCCGAGCACGATCGCGGTCGGCACCGACCGACCACGCCGCGCGTTCGTCGGCGTCGCGGTCAGCTTGCCCGAGACGCTCGATACACTCTCCAGTGCGCGCACCGCCGAGGAGGCGACCACGGCCGCGATGCGATTCGCTGCCGGTCGCTGGCGTGCGGCGCTGCTGCTCCGAATCAATGACACGCAGGCGATCGGCCGCGCCGGGCACGGTAACCAGCTCTCCGAGGACGTGATCGCGGGTCTCGCGTTTCCGCTCGCAGTGCCGTCGTTGATCACGATCGCGTTCGAGTCGGGTGCGCTCGCGACCGAACCGCCCACCGAGGTGAGCCCGGTGCAGGATCGCCTCGAGCGGCTGCTCGGGATGCCGCGGTTTCCCGCTGCGATCCCGATCGTCGTCCCCGATCGCTGCGCGTACGTCCTCGTGAGCGGCGATCCGATCACCGAAGATACCGACGCTGCCACCGCTGATCTCGATCGGCTCGCACGTGCGCTCGGTGCGGTGCACGCCCGGTTGCCGCCGGGCATGTAGCCCGGCCGGCGGTGTACGATGAAGCGTCCCTTGCGCGTGCCGTCTATTCTCATCGTCCACCCCGATCGCAAGACCCAGCGGATCGTCCAGCGGATCCTCGGCGTCACCGGATACCGCGTCGACATCGCCGACGATCTCGAGCAGGGAATCCGGCTGATGGCGCATCTGCAACCGGTGCTCGTCGTGGTCGATGGCAGTGCGATGCTATCCCCGCGCGTCGGCGAGTTCTTCGCGGCCGCGCGCGGACGCGGTGCCGAGGCGTGCATGACGCTGCTCGGGACCGCCGCCGCAGATCAGGTGCCCAAGATCCTCGGGATGGGCGCGGTGACTAACCTGCTCGTTCACGCGATGCCCGTGCTCGCCGAGGAGCTGACGATCACCGCGCAGAAGCTGATCAAGAACGATCTGTTCGGACTCGAGAAGTACTTGCTGTGGGGCACAGATCTGGCGACGACCGTGATCGCGCGCGGCAGCCAGCGCGCCTGGCTGGTCGGCGATCTCTCGGAGCAGGTCCGCGCGCGCGGCCAGAGCGCACGCGTGGCGTCGATGGCCATGCTGGTCGCCGACGAGCTGATCTCGAATGCCGTCCACAACGCACCGGTCGATGCTGCGGGCGTGCACTACCGCAAGGACCTCCCGCGCGATCAGGACCTCGAGCTCGACGAGCGCCATCAGGTCCGCCTACGTTGGGGATGTGACGCTCGCTACCTTGCGATCGAAGTCACCGATCGATTCGGGTCGCTCGATCGTGACACGGTCCTCACCTCGCTCTCGAGGAACGATGTCCGCGAATCTGGGGGCGGCGCCGGGATGGGGGTCGCCCTCGCCTATCGGTCCTGCGACCACCTGGTGTTTAACCTCGCTCCCGGGACCCGCACCGAGATCATTGCCCTGATCGACGTCAGGCACCCCCCTACAGAACGGCTGGGGGCATCGTCGTATAACGTCTTCGTGGAGCGAACCTGATGGAGACCCGCGGTCGTATGACCATCGAATCCCAGGGCGAGACCCTCGTCCTCGGCGGTGCGATCGACGAGGCCGCCGCGCTGCACGAGCTGGTGCAGCGCGCGAACGCCGGCCGCCTCGTCCTCGACCTCGCGAACGTGACGTTCATCAACTCCCTGGGGGTCCGCGACTGGATCCGGATGCAGGCCGCCGCCCAGAAGGTTGGACTGGCGGTCGAGCTGCGCCGGGTCGCCGAGCCGCTCGTCCACCAGCTGAACATGATCATCGCGACCCGCGGCAACGCGGCCGTGATGTCGTTCTTCGCACCGTATGCGTGCGACGCCTGCGGGCGCGAGGAGTCCCTCCTGATCGACGCCGTCGCCAACGCCCCTGGCCTGGCCAAGCTCGAGCCCCCGCCGATGACCTGCCCGGAGTGCGGTGCGGCGATGGCGTTCAATGATTTCCCCGAGCGTTACTTCTCGTTCTTGTCGTCGTAGTCGCCCCGGAAGTCTGGTACAGAGCGCCTCGTGCTCGAGCAGTTCGCCATCTGGGTGAAAGACGTCGTGGCCTCGATGGGCTACCCGGGCGTGTTCCTCCTGATCACGCTGGAGAGCACGCTGGTCCCGATCCCGTCGGAGCTGGTCATGCCGTTCGCCGGCTACATGGCCGCAAAAGGCGTGTTCTCGCTGCCGGTGGTCCTGATCATCAACAGCACCGCTGCGCTGCTCGGGTCGGGCCTCTGCTACTTGATCGGTGCGAAGGGCGGCAAGCCGTTTCTCCAGCGCTACGGCAAGTTCTTCCTGCTCCGCCAGCACGACCTCGAGAAGACCGAGCGCGTGTTCGCCAAGCACGGCAAGTGGGTGATCCTGATCGGTAGGTTCCTGCCAGTCGTGCGCCACATCATCTCGATTCCGGCCGGCATCGCGCGAATGCCGCTGCGCACGTTCTTCCTCCAGACCTTCATCGGGTCCACCATCTGGGGAGGCTTCCTGATCCTCCTGGGCTATCAGCTCGGTGACAACTGGGAAGCCGTGGCTACCAAGTTCAAACGGATCGATCTCGTCATCGGCGTCTGCATCGTGCTAGGCCTCCTCGCGCTCGGCATCCGGTTCATCGTGCGCCGCCGGCGTGAACGTCCGAACAACACGGACTGAGCTGAACCTACCGTGTCGTACCAAAGCCGCACCCCCTCCAAGCCGTCCGGCAATGCCGCCCTCCCGGCGAGCGCGTCGTCCGTGCTAGCTTGTTCCGGCATGTCGACGCTGTCGGTACCGGCCCCGGCGTTCGGAGTTCCGGTTCTCGATCGCCACGAGTCGGAGCTCGTCACTGCCGCGATGGCCGTGGTCAGTGAGCGCTCGCCCACCGACGCGAAGATCCTCGCGGGTCTGATTGCCGAGCTGCAGGCCACGTCCGAGCTGCTCGATCGCCAGCGCCCGCTGCGCCGCCCCACCGCCCTCGGTGGCGAGCCGCGCGACGAGCAATCGCTCATCGATCACCTGTGCACGATCGACGGGCTCTCCGGCGATCTCGCGCTGCCACTCAAGGCCACGCTGTCGCGGACGTATCTGCTCACCAAGATCAACTTCCTCCGCGGGTTCGTGAAGGCCACGTCCGCGATCCAGGACGTTCCCGACTGCGCGAAGATGGTCCACGATCTGCGCGAGGAGCTCGCGCAATCGATCTACACGCTGCTCGCCGAGGAGCTGTTCCTCGCGCTGCTCCGCAAGCCGGACGTGACCCGGCGCACCAAGCAGCGCGCCGCGGATCAGCTGATCACCGTGTGGGACGACGCGATGCTCGAGATCGACGATTTTGCGCCGCTGCTCGAATCCGCGTGGCACGCGCGCAACCGGATCAACAGCGCGTACGGCACCCTGCTCGGCGCCACCGAGACGTTCCGCCTGGTGACCGAGGACTGCTCGCCCGACGTGCTCGAGTTCTTCGGCCGCGACGGTATGTCGGCCGACGAGAGCGCCGCGTTCGAGGAGTTCCTGTTCAACATGACCTGCGAGGAGCTCGCCACCCTGCGCCGCGCGATGCAGCAGCAGCACCTCTCGGCCGCGAGCCCTGTCTGGGCCGCCGAGATTCTCGGTCGCCAGATCGAGGAGCTCGAGCACGGCCCCAGGCACGAGATCGATCCGATGGCGCTGTACCGCTCGTACCAGCGCCGCCAGCTCGCGGCGGACTTCCGCCTGATGTCGGGCGCCCCGGGTCCGCGGCGGACCGCCGAGGGCTACCTGATGGTCTACCTGCTCGACCAGCAGTAGACGGCTGCGCCCGGCGAGCTGCGCTCGAGGTTCCCGGTTCGCGCCGATACCGGGCGCCGGTAGCGAGCCGCCAACGACACGAACGGTCGCCGCCGCAGCGCTGCCAAGACCCCGTGCGGACCAGGGATACGTCGCCGACGCTCAGACGCTCGCGGACGCCTGGTGCGTCGCGAGGTGCCTGTCGAGCGTGCGCGTCAGATCCGGCATCGCCTCGATGACGTTCTTCTTCGCGCCCTCACGCATCTTGAAGTACATCTTCTTCGCGGTGGTGTGCGACGTCTTCTCCGCGCGCCCATCAGTGACAGACAGCAGATCCTCGGCGACATCGTCGGAGCGCGAGACCAGATAGTCCGAGAACGTGGACTTCTTCTCGGTGGACCACTTCTCGTAGTGCGGCTGGAGCTTGCCGAGCCAGTCATCGAGCAGCGAGTCGACCACCTCGGGCACGAACCGCTTCTTGATGCCCTTGATCACGGCGTACGCGCTCTTGATCACAAAGCCCTTCTGCTTGACCTGGGCATCGATGAGATCGACGCAATCCGCGGTGACGAGGGGGCGAATGGGATCCTTACCGAGTTGCTCGACGAGTGTGGGCATGAAGCGAACGTCCTTCCTAGGCGAATGCGACGTACCATAAGGCGGGGAACCCGGGTCGTCCAGCCGCTTGGCCCAGGTTGCCACCCTGTGACGGGTGCCTCAACCAGCTACTTCTCGTTGAACGAGATCCCGTACCGGCCGCAGCGGACCTTCATCTGCTCGCGGTCCTGCGCAGGCAGGTTCAGGTAGTTCTTCTGCGCCTCGACCGAGTCGCCATCGATGCACGCCGAGGACACCACGATGCGCATCATGCGGACATTGGTCGGATCCTTGCCGAGCACCTTCAGTGCGATCGACTTCGCCTCATCGAAGTCGCCGCGGTCGTAGGCCTTGTTGGCCTCGGCCATCACGGCATCGAGCTTCGGGTTGGGTTTGTTGAGCTCGTCGGTGACATTGTCGGTCAACACGGGCGGCGGCTCGGTGGACGGCGGCGGCGGCGGCGGCGGCGGCTCGCGGCGCGGCGGGCTCGTCACCGGGCGCGCCGCAGCGGTGGTCTCGGGCTCCTTGGTCGGCCGCTCCGCGTCGGCCACCGGTCGCGGTGCCGGCTGGTCGTGCCGGGTGACATCCGCGGTCGCGGGGGTCGAGTTGACCTCCTTGAACAGATAGATCCCCGCGGCGAGGACCACCACGGCACAGACGACGAGGGCGAGGTGACGCGGGGTCACGGTAGTTCCATAGCATTTACGACGACGACGACGAAGTCCAATCCCGCCCCTCGGTAATCAAGCCGTTCACGCGTGTCGCACATCAGGAGCCGCGCGCGAATTCGGGGTACCATGAAGGCTCGTGGGGACTCCACCCAATCCACCCGAGGCTCCGGAACCACCACGGCTTGCCATCAAGGTCGGCGACATGGTGATGGACCGCTACCGCGTGGTCGAACAGATCGCGTCCGGTGGGCACAGCGTGGTCTATCGTGGGCAGGACGAACGCCTCTCGCGCCCGGTCTGCGTCAAGGTGTTCTCCGGTCTCGGTGGCAAGTCGGGCGTCGGCCGCACGAGCTACGAGCACTTCGTTCAGGAGGCGTTCGCGCTGTCGCGATTGACTCATCCGAACACGCTTCGGATCTACGACTTCGGTCACCTCGGGCCACAGGACGCCGAGGGGATGCCGGTGCAGATCTGCGAGTACATGAACGGCGGCACGCTGTCCCAGGTGATCCGCGAGCACGGCAAGCAATCGGTGATCGAGACCGCGCGGATCGTCAGCGCGATGTGCGCCGCGCTCTCGGAAGCGCACGCGCTCGGCATCGTGCACCGCGATATCAAGCCGCAGAACATCCTGTTCGGATCGGTCGGCGTGGAGAGGCTGCCGAAGCTGGCCGACTTCGGGATCGCGAAGTGGAGCGTCGACGCGGACAACGAGGACTCGGGCCAGCGCGCCGAGGACACGGCGATCGTCGCGGGCCAGAAGCTGGCGATGTACTCGCCAAGCTGGGCTGCCCCCGAGCAGCTCGCGGGACAACCGGTGAGTGCGGCGACCGATATCTACTCGCTCGCCGTGGTCGCGATCTACATGCTGTCGGCCAGGGCGATCTTCGCGGACGAGGATGTCTATGCTGGATACAAGAAGCGGCGCCATGCCGACGAGCACGTGCGCGAGGCGCTCAAGCCGCTCGGCGTCCCGCCCAGAGTGACGGACCTGCTGGTCCGCGCGCTGGCGTTCGATCCGAAGAAGCGCGTCACCAAGGTCGACGAGCTCGCAACCGAGCTCGCCGGACTGCTCGACGGCGATGAGCCGGCGCGCGTGCCGCCCGAGCCGCAAGAGCCGACGCATCCGCTGACGCCGACGATCCCGAACCCGGCGATCACCCCGCCGGCCGGATCGCACACGGTCCCGGCGCCCGTCGATCCGGGTGCCGCCGCGCCTGCACACGTGGCCCCGCGTCCTTCGCCGCCGCGGATCTACAACCAGCCAACGTCGCTGCGCACCCCGTGGATGGCGAACGTTCCCGAGACCGCGGGACCGGCGCGCGTCCTCGCACTGAGTGATCAGCCGCAGCCCGCGGGCGATCGAACGGTGCACTTCGTCTACGTCGGCGCGAACAACACCGCGGACCTCAACGGTTCGCAGCACACCAAGGTCCGGGTCACGCTGATCAACAGCCCGACCGGCCTGGTCATCCACCTGAAGGGGATGAACTGCTTCGTTGCACACCTGGGTGGACGACCGAGCCCCGCGGTCCAGATCGACCATCCGGGCGATATCGCGCTGGTCACCCCGCGCGCCGAGGAGATCGGCCATATCCGCGTGGCGACCGGGATCCCGGAGCCCGTCAACCAGCTGGTGTTCGTGCTCGGCAGCGAGCGTGTTGCCCTCCGCACCGACGAGTGTACGAACCCGATCTTGTTCGACTTCGGGCCCGGATCCGACGCATACTTCGTCTACACTCAGGGACGGCCGATCCCCAAGACTGTGGGACGCCGGTAACCCTCCGACTATGGCTCAATCCCCGCCACCTGGTCCGCCGTCACGCAAGCACACGCCGTCCGTGCAGCCGATCCTGCAGGACGACTACGGGGACTTCGAGGCCGACGCGACGAACGTCAATCAGATCCCGCAGCAGCCCGCGCAGGGAACGCCTCGGCCGCACCCGAGCCAGATCCACGCGCAGCAGTCGCACTCGCACGTCGGCGAGGCGCCGCAGATGTACAACCCGAGCACCGAGTTGATGCAGCCGCCGGCCAGCGTCAGTCAGCAGATGCCCGGCCCGCCGGTGAGTCAGGTCTCGGGTGTGATCGCGCAGCCCACGCCCTACGTCGCGCGCAGCCGGATCTACGCGTTCGTGGTCGACGAGACCGGCCACCCGATCGAGCTCGGCTCCGGCCGGTTCGCGAAGGCCTACCTCGGCGAGGAGCGCTGGGTCGAGAGCAAGACCACCCTGCGTCGCCCGGTCGCGATCAAGTGCCTGCAGAAAGGCGTGAGCGGCGAGGATCAGATGCGGTTCCAGATGGAGAAGGAGATCCTGGAGCGCGTCCAGGGTCACCCGAACATCGTCGAGCTGCTGGGCTCCGGCGAAGGCGACAGCGCTGGGTTCATCCCGCCGATGGTCCGCGAGCGCGTCGAGAACGACTTCATGATCCTCGAGCTGCTCGACATGAGCCTCGAGGAGCGGCTGAAGGGCGCGCGCCAGAAGCGCCGCCGCGATGACCTGCTCTCCGTGCCGCTGCGCGAGCGGATCTTTCGGGTGCTGGAGTACATCATCCCGGTCGCCACCGCGGTCGAGTTCTCGCACCTCGTGCGCGACACCTGCCACCGCGACATCAAGCCGGCGAACATCCTGGTCAAGCTGCCCGATCCGAACCTGCGTGGCTCGCAGATGAAGATCAAGCTCGCCGACTTCAACGTCGGCAAGGTCGCGGACGCCGACCTCGATCTGTCGATGACGCGGTTCCAGGCGGTGCCCGGCACGCTGTACTTCCAGAGCCCGGAGCAGGAGACCAACACCGTCGAGCTCCTCGTGAACTGCACGCAGGGCTCTCCCGAGGTCGAGTTCTTCGAGGACTTCTACATCGACATCTACGAGAACGACACGTTCTCGCTGTTCAACCGCAACGAGCACTACTCGATCGCGGCCGCGGATCGCACGCGCAAGAAGATCCTGCTCAATCGTCCGTTCGCGGAGCCGAGCGAGATCAACGTCCGCGCGCGCGTGATGAAGAGCGTCGGCCGGCCCGCCGATATCTACTCGCTCGGCGCGGTGTTCTACTACCTGGTCTCCGGCGCCTACGCGAACCCGAAGAACCTGTTCGACGCGTTCAGGAAGTTCGTCGAGTACGAGAAGCGCGACGAGAACAACTCGATCGCCGCGTACGTCGAGCACGAGTACCGAACGATCCAGAACATCCGCGCGCCGAAGCAAGAGGGACAGGGTGCCCCCGAGCTCGCGCCCGAGGATCGGTTCTTCAGCTACAAGCACTACCTCGACGGCAACGGCGAGCTGATCGATCCGCTGATCCTGATGATCATCGCCAAGGCGATGATCCGGAACAAGCCCGACAGCTACTGCCTGTCGTACGACCTGCGGACCACCGGCATCTCCGCCATGGTCCACGACCTGCTGTCGCTCTACGTCCAGTACGGCATCGACCCGTCGGCGCGGATCGCGTACGGCAATGACGCCTACAACGGGCAGCAGAAGAAGACCGGCGCGATGCGGCGCGCGTTCGACAAGTTCTTCAAGAAGTAGCCGCCGGATTACGCGCTCTTCGGCTCGGAGGCGACGGCGATCAGCGAGCACAGCACGCCGCCGAGGATCGCCACGGTCAGCAGCAGCATCGCGGCTGGCAGCTTGGTGATGTTGGAGACCAGCGTCCACAGCTCGCTCTTCACCGTGGCCACCGCGAACCCGGCGAGCGCCGCGATCCCGTGCCACGACTCCGTTCGCACCGCGCGGAGCGCCATCACCGCGGCCGCGGCCGGGACCAGAAACGCGGCGAGCATCAGCACGAGGCGAAACGTGTCGAGCTCCAGGAACACCTGGAACATCGATCCGTTCGGGCCGTTCGGGCCGTTCGGGCCGTTCGG
>JAYUVX010000149.1:0-5673 GCA_043753855.1 Myxococcales bacterium
AAGCCGGTGGCGACCTTCCACACGTTCGGTGCGGGGACGCTGAGACCGCCCTGCGCCTTGCCATCCGCGGGCGTGTTCGGCGTCCACGGATACTCGGGGAGGTTGGTCTGCACCAGCGGCGGCGTGCCGCTGAGCGCGTAGGTGAACCCGACGCCGCCGGTGAGCATCGTGGCGGTTGCCGGGATCACGACATTGGTGAGCTTGATCGTGTAGTAGCCGGCAGCATCGGGTCCGCTCAGCGCTCCCGCCCCGTTCCCCGTCGCCGTACCGTCCCTGATGGTCTTGATGTAGCCGCCGAGCGTGGCGTTGAAGTCCGACGGTGCCGCGATGCCATCCTGCGGGACCGCGAACGCGAAGTAGACGCTCGGCGAGCCGACGAAGTTGGGGATCAGCTCGGCCGGTGGCGTCTGGAACACGACATCGGTCCCGCCGCTCTTGAGCTTGAACGTGATCTGCGGGCGCTTGACGTTCGGCGTGACGCTGGTGTCGAGCACCGCATCCACGCTCTTCACGTCGTAGGTGATCTGCACCGCACCGGCCGGCACGTAGCCCCCCGCCGCGAGGAACGAGGCATTGGTGTACGCACTGCCGGTCGGGACGAGCCACGAGTTGTTCGGGTCCGGCAATGCGACGGCCTTGTGATAGCGGCCCGCCGAGAATCCGCCCGACGGACCGTGGCAGGTCACGCACGCGGTTTCGGCCTGCGGACCCGCGACGTGGTTGCACGGCAGCGGCTTGCCATCGGTGCCGCGGGCGACGTTGCCGACCACCAGGCACGTGCTCGACGCGGATCCCGTGAACGACACGTAGTCATGACAGCCCTTGCACGCGAGCGTCGACGGATGGGTCGTCGCCTGCCCGCCCTGCGCCGCGCCGCCGTGGCAGGTAGCACAGTTACGGATGTCCTGGGGATAGGTCGCCGCGATCCCGTGGAACAGGTTCACGGTGGCGACGTTCTCGCCGTTGTGGATGCGGTGGATGAAGCTCGAGGAGTCCGCCTGCGGGTTCGTGGTGCGACCGGGGTTGTGACAGACGTTGCACATGCCCGCGTTGACGCGGCCGCCGCCGTGGAACGCCGCCGACGCGGT
Source organism: Myxococcales bacterium (assembly GCA_043753855.1). Classification (GTDB taxonomy): domain Bacteria; phylum Myxococcota_A; class Polyangia; order Haliangiales; family Haliangiaceae; genus JABFXX01. Next base: position 1,089 of record JAYUVX010000149.1, read on the forward strand.
GGTCTCCGCCTTGAACTTCGCGTGGCAACCGTCGCACTTCGCGGACGACACGATCTCGCGGGCCACCGGGATGCCAATGCCGCTCGGGATGAAGTTGTAGGGCGCATTGCCCGCGTAGAACGTGTTCGCGTTGATCGTGAAGATCAGATCGGTCTGGCGCGAGACCTGGATCCAGACGACGTGCGTGTCGCTCAGGTGTGCCGGGTCATACGCGACCGCCTGCGGACCGTTGGTCGTCGACGTGGTCGGGAACGTGTAGGTGTAGTCGCCGGCGCCGAGGCCGTTCTCGACGAGCGTGCCAGCTCCCGCAGCTCCCAGCGGGTTGTAGTTGGTCGGCAGCCCCGCTGGCGCCGCGGTGCTCGTCGACCTGGTGTAGGTCGTCATCGGGGACACGGCCCCGGTGACCGCATCCTTGGTGAAGTAGCTCAGCGCGAACCGCGGCTGCAGCGGCGTGTTCGTCGAGTAGACGCCGGCGATGTCGAGCGGGAACCCGCGGTCGTCCTTCATCGTGAACCGCACGGTGATCGGAGCGCCGACCGTGGTGCTCACGCCACCGGGCTTGACCACCAGGTTGATGCCGGTGCTCGGCGAGATCGCCCCGGACGGTCCGAACGCACACACGAAGCTCGTCGCCGCCGCGTTGACCTCGGAGTCGTTCAGCTTCCCGTCGTTGTTGGCATCGAGACCGGTCTCGATCCGCGTCCCGCCGAACGGGCAGTTCGTGCCTGCCGCCTCGGTGGCGGTCCGCACGAGCGCGGTCATGCCGTCGCCGTTGCAGACGTACGACGTGGCGGTCACCTCGGCCGGAGCGAGCACGCCGTTGCGATCGAGGTCCAGGCCAACGTCAACGCGAAGGCCGCCCTTCGCGCAATGGGCGCCGGCGGGCTCGGTGGTGGTGGCCGACAGAGCGTTCGCGCCGGGAGCACCCGGATCTCCGCTATCGCCCGTGCACGCCATGACGGCGGCGCTGCACAGCGCGAACGACGTGATCAACAGGTGCAAAAACTGCGGGCTTTGACGGTGCGGCCGGGTCATGCGCGACGCGATTGCAAGGTCCGTGTCATTCGCAGGGCGCCGTTCAGGCGTGTCGCTTCACCTCACCCCGCAGGATCTGCATGTAGTCGTCGACCTGGCGGCGCGCCGCATGAAATGCGTCGTGGATCGCCGTGTACACGTTGGTGTGTGCCGCCTCGTCGCCCGGATCGCGCACGACGCTGATCACCCGGTCGGGGACCGAAAGCTCGAGCCGGACGTGGAGCGGCTGCCCGTGACGCTTGCTGTGGTGCGGCCGTTCGATCACCACCTCGCAGCGCTGGATCCGATCGCAGTGCGCGCCGAGCCGATCGAGCGATGCTCGGACCGCGGTGGTGACGGCGGGGCTCGGCTCCATATCGCGAAACGTGAGGTCGAGAGGAATGCTCATATGCAGCATCACCGGTGCATGGACAACGCCAAGCTCACGGCGCGTGATGCACGTGGGCCTCGAGCTCGTGGGCCGCACGACGCTGCAGCTCGCCGACGAGCTTTCGGACGACGATCGACAAGGTGACGCCATCGCGGCCTCCGCGGGCATCGAGCGCGATCAGCGGGCGCATGCAGCGAGGTCAAGCACGCTGCGTACCCGTCACTCGGAGTCGTCGAGGTCGGGTTGCGGCCAACCCGCGGCACCGACGAGCGCAACGAACGTCACCGCGCCCAGGTCGCGCACCTCGTACTCGTACTCGCTGCTCTTGCTCAGCAGCACGAGACGCTGCTCCTCGCGCGTGCCGACCGGCATCACCAGCCGCCCGCCCACGACGAGCTGATCGATCAGGGTGCGCGGGATCTCCGGACCTGCAGCGGTCACCATGATCGCGTCGAACGGAGCGTGCTCGGGCCAGCCAAGCGTACCGTCCCGGCAGACCAGGTGGATGCCGTCGTAGCCAAGTGCGGCGAGCCGGGCCCGTGCCGCGACCTCGAGCGACGGATCGCGCTCCATCGAGTAGACCTGCGACGCGAGCTGCGAGAGCACCGCCGTGACATATCCGGATCCACTCCCGATCTCGAGCACGCGTTCGGTGCCCTGGAGCTGGAGCGCCTGGAGCATCAGCGCCGTGATATATGGCTGCGAGATCGTCTGCCCGTGACCGATCGATTGCGGGCAGTCAGCATAGGCATTGAGGTGCTCGTTGGCCGGGACGAACGGCTCGCGGCCAACCACGGTCATCGCGGCGAGCACGCAGCGATCATCGATGCCTCGCGCCTCGAGCAGGCTGAGCATCTCGTCGCACGAGCGTTCGTGCGTGGTCCGTGCGGTGCGGCGTCGGGGGACCTGCATGGCTAACGCTCGAGGTGAAGTCCAAGCAGCGCACGGCGTGCCAGGTCGAGGTAATCGGTCTGCGTGACCACACCGACCAGCGCCCCGTGACCGTCGACCACCGGGACCGAGCCGATCCGATGATCCAGCATCAGCTGCGCAGCCTCGTAGGCGGGTGCCTCGGGGCGGATCGTGATCACATCTCGGGACATCAGGTCGGCGACCTGGTGGTGCCGCTTCGACGCCGCGCGCAGATCGCGATCGGACAGCATGCCGACCAGCTTTCCCCGACCATCGACCACCGGCAGGTGACGGACGAACCCGAGCTCCATCTCGGAGTGAGCCTCGGTCAGCGACTCGGTCGCCTTGATCGTGAGCAATGCGGTGGACATCAGATCCGCCACCGTCAGGTCGTATGCCTTCATGCCCCGAGGACTAGCGAACGCCGCGCCAGATCCTGGCGGCCGCCGGCAGCCGATTGTGCGCAAATTCTACGCGGCGCCACATGGGGTACGCAGAACCCGCGCGGCCGCCGGTCAGGAATCGGGATGCTCGAGGCCGTTCCGCGGCTGGAGAGCGAGCCAGCGGCTGCGCGCCTCCATGCCACCGAGGTGATGCTCGAGCTCGATCTGCTCGGTGGTGCGGCGAAGCTGTTCCCAGGCGGTGAGGTGGGCGGTGCTCACGGGTCACGCTCCATTTCGTGCCCGCGGGCGTTCGATGTTCGCGAGGGTGATGGTGATCCGCTCCTGCTCGATGGGCGACGCGGGACGCACGCTCTCGATCGCGAGATCGGCCATCGAGACGATGCCGACCGGCGTTCCAGCCTCGTCCACGATCGGAATGCGCCGGATCTGGTGCTTGCCCATCATCCGCTCGAGCTCCTCGGTGGTCTGGTCGGCCGACGCGCAGACCAGGTTTCTCGCCATCGCTGTACTGACGAGCATGTCCTCGAGAGGCTTGCCCTGGGTATAGGCCGCCATGCAGACGTCGCGATCGGTGATCATGCTGGTCAACCGACCCTCATCGTTGACGACGGCGATCGCACCGCAGTCGCGTTCCCACATGAGGTGAGCAGCCACGCTGAGGGTGTCGTTGACGTGACAGGTGACTGCGGGACAACTCATCAGCTCGCGGGCGCGCATGGAAGACCTCCTTGCAAAGTCTACCTGTGGCTTGCAGATCGCATTCCAGCGCGCTCCGGCTTCGTCGGTGTTCGCACCCCTCAGCGTGGGGCGTTATGGAACAGCCCGTGCACAGCACGCGATCATGTCGATCCCTTCCATCTCGCACTACATGACGAAAGCCCCGCGGACGATCGATCGCTACGCAACGCTCGCGGAGGCGCATCGCATCATGCGCGACCGCCGGATCCGTCACCTGCCGGTCGTCTCCGACGGAAAGCTCGTCGGCATCGTCACCCAGCGTGACCTGTACCTGCTCGAGACCATCGCCGAGCTCGATCTCGAGGGCATCGATGTCGAGGAGGCGATGACCGAGGGGCCGTACATCGTCACCGGCGATACCGCGCTCGACGAGGTCCTGGACATCATGACCGAGAAAAAGTACGGGTCGTGCATCGTCGTCGGCCGCGAGGGCATCGAGGGCATCTTCACGACGACCGATGCCTGCCGCGTCCTGTCCGGCGTGTTGCAGCGCGCGTCGCTGCAGTGACCGTCCCAGCGACCGTCCCAGCGACCGTCCCAGCGACCGTCAGTGACGCTGCGGGATCACCAGCACCGCGCATGGCGCATGACGAACGATCCGCTCCGCCACCGAGCCGAGCAGCGCGTGCTTGATCCCGGTGCGCCCGTGGCTGCCGGTGACGATCAGGTCGACGTTGGGCTCTCGCTTCGCCAGCGCGATCACCTCCTGCCACGGCGCTCCGGTCAGGAATACCGAGGAGACCCGGTCGGGTCCATAGCCCTCCGCCTCGGTCTTCCATGCAGCGAGCTCGCGCTGAGCATTCGCGATCAGATCGGTGAGCACGCTCGCTGGTAGCCCCACGGTCTCGCCCAGGAACAGCACGGGCGGGATCCACGCGTGCGCGATCACCAGCTCAGCTCTCGATGTCACCGCGGTCTCGGCGGCAACGCGCAATGCGTCCCGCGAGCTCGGAGAGAAATCGACAGCACACAGAATTTTTTTCCACGCCATGACCCGCTCCAGCTGCAACGCCCGTTCCACAGCTCGCACGACGCTGCGCGGTTGGCGCACGCAATCTCTTCCACCAATGGCCCGCGCTGCCGCACGATCTGCGCACAAATCTCGCAGCTCCCGTCGGCATCGCAG
>JAYUVX010000150.1:0-17079 GCA_043753855.1 Myxococcales bacterium
GACCATCGACGCCGTTCTCGACGGCGCCAACACTGTCGTGCTCGCGCCGACCGCCGGCGGCAAGACCGAGGCGAGCATGTTCCCGGTCTTGTCGCAGATCCTCACCGACGCACCGCCCCCCGTATCCGCACTGTACATCTGCCCGATTCGCGCGTTGCTCAACAACCAGGAGGAGCGGCTCGGCAGCTACGCAAAGATGGTTGGGCTGTCCGCGTTCAAGTGGCACGGCGACGTTTCCGACGCGCGCAAGAAGACGTTCAAAGCTACCCCCAGCCACATCCTCATGACCACGCCCGAGTCTCTGGAGGTCATGATGATCAGCGAGAAGACCGATGCTCGGGCGCTGCTCGGCGGGCTCCAGACCGTCGTCATCGACGAGGTTCACGCGTTCGCGGGGGACGACCGCGGCGCACACCTCGCGGCCCTACTTGAACGCATCGTGCAGCTCGTCGGGCGCGACATCCAGCGCATCGGTCTCTCTGCCACGGTCGGCAACCCACACGTCATCGGCCAGTGGATGCAGGGCTCGAGCTCGCGGCCGTTCCGCCTCGTCGACCCACCGCGCCCGCCGGCCGAGCGCGACATCTCGATCGCGTACCTCGACGACATGGGCGACGTCGCCCGCGAGGTCGTGGCGATCGGACGTGGTCGGAAAAGCCTGGTATTCGTCGAGAGCCGCGCGAATGCCGAGAAGGTCGCGCACGCGCTTGGCGGCAGCGGCGTCGAGGTGTTCATCCACCACAGCTCAGTCAGCCGCGAGGAACGCGAGCTAGCTGAGCGCCAGTTCGCGACCGGAGAGAACACCGCGATCGTGTGTACGGCGACGATGGAGCTAGGCATCGACGTCGGCGACCTCGATCAGGTGATCCAGATCGACGCACCTAGCAGCGTCGCGTCGTTCCTCCAGCGCCTCGGCCGCACCGGACGCCGCGAGGGCCGCAGGGCGAACACCACGTTCCTCTGCACCAGCTCGGAGTCGCTGCTCCAAGCTGCTGCGATCGCTCGGCTGGCTGCGCGCGGGTGGGTCGAGGATGTTCGGCCCGCCGAGAACGCCGTCCACATTCTCGCACACCAGATCATGGCGCTCTCGCTCCAAGAGGGCGGCATCTCACGCCACAAGGTCATGGAGTGGGTGCAGGAGGCGTATCCATTCAACGGCATCGACGAAGACGAGCTGCACTCGCTCCTGTTCACGATGCTGTCACGGCAGATCCTGTACGAGGCCGACGGCTTGCTCACGCTAGGCGCGAAGGGCGAACAGCTCTATGGCCGCCGACACTTCTTCGAGCTGTACGCGGTGTTCAGCTCGCCGCCCGTGTTTCGAGTGATGCACGGGCGCGATGAGGTCGGCCATATCCAGGCGCGGTTCGTCCAGGGCCACGACGAGCAGAAGGGCCCGCTGTGCTTCCGCCTCGGTGGGCGCGCTTGGCAGGTCGGTCAGATCGACTGGCAACGCGCGACGATGTCCGTCCGCCCCGCCGACGCGGGCGGCGTACCCAACTGGCTCGGTCCGCCAGGCGTCGTCTCGTTCGAGATTTGCCAGGCCATCCGCGAGACGTTAGCAAGCGATGACGAGGTTGGCGCCGAGTTCACACCCGCCGCCAACGCCGAGTTGCGTTCCGTTCGCAGTGGCTACACAGAACTGCTCGCGCTCGCCCCCGCTCCACTCGAGTTCGCCACCGACGCGGGCATCGTCTGGCACACGTTCGCTGGCGGCGCGATCAATCGCGTGCTCGCTGCGGGCCTCGAGCACCTGACGCACAAGAAGTGGGTCGCAGGTAACCTGAGCCTTCGCTCCAAGGACAGCGACCTCGCCGAGACCAACGACGCGCTTCGCCAGCTGCGCACGCTGAGTTGGGAGCCGATTGTGTTCGCCAAAGCCCACTCGATGGCCCGCGGTGTGGTGAGCAAGTTCCAGCCGTGCCTTCCGTCGGAGGCCGAAGATCGCCTGCTCGCCGAAAAGTTTCTCGACCTCGCTGGCACCCTCCGCTTCGTCGTGCAGATGCACTACGCCTCGCGCGAGGGACTCGCCTCGACGCGCCTCGGCGACGGTGCTGTGGACGTCATTCCCGAGCTATCGCCCGGGCTCGTGCTGCCCCCAGTCGAAGGCACGTTCCAACCCAAGAACCCGATCACGTGGGTCGACTCCGCCGCCGGCCTCGACCGCCTCGTCGAGCAACTTCTCAACGAGGATGTAATCGCACTCGACGTCGAGACCGCGCTGGACTTCTCCTCGCTATGCCTTGTCCAGATCGGCACTAAGGCCCGCACGTGGATCATCGACGCGCTACGCGTGCCGAACCTCCTCCCCCTCGCGGTGGTCTTCACCAACAGGGCGATTATCAAGCTCATTCACAACGCAAAGTTCGAGCGCCGTATCCTCGCCAAGTCGGGCCTCGAGATCACCACGGTGTTCGACACACTGGACGCGTCGCGCCAACATCATGGGCGCAACGTTTTCGGTGGTCATGGGCTCGCGGCTGTCGTCGCTCGCGAGCTAAACCTCAACCTCAGCAAGAGCGAACAGACCTCCAACTGGACGCGCCGTCCGCTCACCCCCGAGCAGGTCGCCTATGCCGCGGCCGATGTCGAGGTGCTGATGGCGCTGGAACCGCGTTTGCGGTTGGAGCTGCCGCTGTTCGACAGGGAACAGGCCGACCGGGGAAGCACGTGACGCCTCCGATGACGAGGCCGTCAGCGATGCCCACCATCGGGGACCTCTACCTAGCCTTCCGGCAAGCGAAGACCGCGTTGTACTTCGAGAAGCGCGGCGTCGGCCTCCTTGAGCTCGCATCGTACGAACAGGATCTGCCGAAGAACCTGAAGGCGCTACAGGGTAAGCTCGCGAAGGGGAAGTGGTTCGACAAGGTCGTGCTCGGCGAGACGTGGATCGTCCCCAAGCGGCTTCGCGCCAACCAAGATGCTGACGACGGGGTCGTTCGGATCGGCGCACCCCGGCACACAAGCGCAGGACGTCCCGTTGATATCCAGCTTCGCCTGAGTCCGCACCCGGAGTTCGCGATTGTCGAGGTGCTATACCTCTGGCGATTCGGGGGGATCCTCGACGCGTTCCTCTCGAAGAACGAGGTGCTGGGCTATCGCCTCGATCTTCGCAAACAGCGGGTCGTCCCTCATCGACGGTGGCTCTTCGAGTACTGGCCGTCCCGCTACCAGGAGTTTCGAACGGCGCCCCTGGAGGCCGCGAAGAGTGCCCTCAAAAGAGGCGAGCAGACGCTCATCATCAGTGGCGACCTTGCGAGCTTCTACGACACCGTGGACCCATCGTTCATGGTTAGCGACCAGCTCGTGGCCGAGCTGCAACGTCATGCCGCGAATGAAGCGGACGTCGATGAGTACAGGAGGGCGACGGCGTCGTTACTCCGCGCGTACGCGAGGTTCCGCAACGATGCGTCGCGTCGAGCGGCGACGCTCATTACAGTCGGCGTACCGATCGGGCCCTTGACGAGTCGGGTCGTCGCGAATCTCTCGTTGGCGCCGCTCGACAGCCACGTCGCGTCGCGCGCGGGAGTCCTCTGCTACCGGCGCTACGTAGACGACCTGGTAATCGTCGCGAGAGCCGCGGGCGAAACTGGGCTCGTCGAGACCATGCGGCGGTTCCTGCCGTTGCTCGAGGGCGATGATGACGTTCTTCGGTTGGACGTCGATGCGCTAGGCCGCGCTGGCTCCGAATTCCAACTGCAGCGAACGAAGGTTCGCGTTCACCACTTGTCAGGAGTACCGGGCACCGACTTCGTGGATGCCGTCGCGTCGGACTTTGCAAAGGTTCTGAGCGAACGGCGTGCCTTCGTCGACTCGTCGACGCTCGTCGGCGATGGCGTGACCCACCTCATACGGGCGGGTGAAGCCGAGGGATCGCCTCTTCGCGTTCTCCGCGATGCCGACCGGGCGCGGCTCGAGCGATTCGCCCTTTCGACGAGCCTGAGTTCACTCGAGCGCGTGTCGAGCCTTATCGGTCACGACGAGGCGCGTGAGATCGTAAGGGGTAGTCTCGAGCGCGTTGGACGCGTCCTGGACGCTGAAGACAACTGGGTCGACGACCTCGACGTGTCGTTGCGACTGCTCAAGCTGGCAATCAGTACCGGGGACTGGGAGTCCGCCACGGAGCTGCGCGAGCGCATGGATCGCGTGTGGGGCACCGTCGACGCCCTTCGGTCGGCGACGACGAAGCTCTACTACCGAGGTCGCGAGATCAACCCGGGCAAGACAAGCCCATGGACGTGGCTTCGCAACTACTTGCACGAGCGGCGCCTCGAGGCCATCAGCTCGGCTCTTCCGATCGGCATGGATGCCGAACAGATCGAAAGCCGAATCCCCAAGGGGTTGGCGGTCAGGACCAAGCGGATCGGAGCCACCACGCTGCGTCGACGCGCCGAGCAACTCGCGGCGGCCGACCTACGTTCACGCGACCGTGAAGATGATGCTCTCCTCAACGGGAGCGCAGCCGATGTGGATCGCGACTGGCTGCGCGCCGAAGTGAAACAGGACGACGAGCTGTCGACGCGTCTGGCGACGATCGACGAATTCGTGCAGCGATGCGACGACCTTGGAGATCGGCCGTGGCTGATGCCGGCAGCGCGACTCTTTCTCTGTACGCGCCCACCGTCATACTTCGACATCGCGCGTCGGTGGCTTTACCGCGTGGAGAGAGACGGGTTCGCCCGCGACGTCTTCGAGCGCTTGCTGGCCATCGTCAACGCCGTGCGCGGCACCGACTATCGCGACCCGGTCGGTCACGTGATGGACCCAAGCACAATCTCGATCGAATCGATCTGGCAGGGTGAAACCCCTGCTCCAGACCCGCGAATCATCCTGGGGAACCTCGTGGTCTCGAATGGCGCATGGGAGGCGGCCGCGACGCGCATTTCGCACGCGCCCTACAGCGTTCCGCTGCTCACGTTGGATCGCCTTCACGGCGTAGCTCGGATCATCGAGAAGGCGACACGCGTTGCGCGGGGACGAGCATCGGCGGTTCTGGTCCTGCCTGAGCTCTCGCTCCCGCGACACTGGTTCCGCACCGTGTCGAACCACGTCGTGCGACTCGGAAAGTTCGGTCTAGTAGCTGGCCTCGAATACCTGCACGACCCGAGGTCTCCATACGTCACGAACCAGGTGTTCGCAGTCCTCCCTGGGCCATTCTCGTCTGCAGCAACGTGGCCATGGACGAAGCGCCTGCCAGCACGAGAGGAGGGGCTTCAGCTCGGAAAGTTGGCGCTCCCCATGTCGTTCCCACCGACGCCGTCGAGCAGCGTGCCTCGTACCGTGGTGAGATCGCCGTGGGGCAGATTCTCGGTGCTCATCTGCAGCGAACTAATCGAGGCGCGACGCGTTGCCGATCTGCTAGGACGCGTCGACATCGTCCTCTGCCCGGCGTGGAACCCTGACACATCGTCGTACGATCACCTCATTCAGTCCGCTGGGTTCCAGCTCCACTCGATCATCGCTATCGCGAACAACGGCCACTACTCCGACTGCCGGGCGTGGGCTCCGCACACGGAGCGCTGGGAGCGCGATCTCTGCCGGCTCATCGAGCGCGACGTCAACGATGTGGTTCACGTCGACATCCCGCTCGCGAGCCTAGTGGCATTCCACAGCGGCAACAAACAAGCGAGGGACCGGTACGCGCGGCTGCGCGATGCACTTGGGCGCAGGGACGTAAAGGCAGCGAGGGCCGCGCTGAAGAGCCTCACTGACGAGCTGCCCGGCGCCTGGCGCCCATTACCACCGGACTGGTCGTGATGGTGGACCGCGTTCTCGGACAGCCAACCGAATTCCTCCTCTACCAAGGGGAGGACGGCCGCACGCGCATCGAGGTGCGCTTCGATCGCGAAACGGCGTGGCTCTCGATCGTGCAGATGGCCGAGCTGTTCCAGCGGGACCGGTCGGTCATCCTCCGCCACATCGCGAACGTGTACGAGGAGGGGGAGCTCGATCGCGGGGCAACTTGTGCACGTCATGCACAGGTTCAACGCGAGGGCGAACGCGAGGTCACGAGAGAGATCGAGCTCTACGACCTCGACGTGATCATCTCCGTCGGCTACCGCGTGAAGTCCGCCCGGGGAACCCAGTTCCGGATCTGGGCGACGCAGCGGCTCCGCGAGTACCTCATCAAGGGGTTCGCGCTAGACGACGAACGGCTCAAGCGTGGCGGCGGCGGCAACTACTTCGACGAGCTGCTCGCGCGCATCCGGGACATCCGCTCCTCGGAGAAGGCGTTCTGGCGCAAGGTGCTCGACATCTACGCGACGAGCATCGACTACGACCCGAGCGTCGAGGCATCGCAGCGGTTCTTCGCGACGGTCCAGAACAAAATGCACTGGGCCGCCCACGGCAAGACCGCTGCCGAGGTGATCGCCGAGCGAGCGGACGCTACGAAGCCCAACATGGGGCTCACGAGCTGGGCGGGACCGACGCCGCGCAAGGCCGACGTCGCGATCGCGAAGAACTACCTCGACGCCGACGAGCTGGACGCGCTCAACAAGATCGTGATCGCGTACCTCGACTTCGCCGAGGTACAGGCACTCAACCGCAAGCCGATGTACATGGTCGACTGGCTCGCCAAGCTCGACGAGTTCCTCAAGCTCGCTGACCGCGACGTGCTTGCCCACGCCGGCTCGATCTCGCACGCCGCGGCGGTGCAAAAGGCCGAGCTGGAGTTCAACACCTTCGCCACCGCACGCCGCGCGCTGCCTTCGCCGGCCGAGAAGCACTTCGACGAGGCCGTGAAGCACGTGAAGCAGCTCGATCGCGGGCAGCGCGACAAGCCGAAGGCGGCGCGGCAGCCGCGTGGCGGAAAGAAGCGATGACCGTCGCCACGTCGGTGCGATCAAGTGCGCGGGCAGCACATCCGTGAGGATGCGGTAGCCGACGAGCTTCCACTCCTTCGAATAGGCCGCGAGGGGTAGCTGCGCTGCTACGTTGGTGCGGAAGGTGCCCCCGTAACATTGGGCGAACCCGGCCCACCAGCGATCCTCATACGAGAACCTGCATGGTCTTCTTGTTTTCGGACCTCAAATGAGGTACCAAAACAGGAAGAGTATGGCAAAGCCCGAGGACAACTTCCCTTCCCACGATACGCTCACCACCCTCGGCCCCGGTATCACGGTGCAGGTGGTCCACGAGGCTCTCAAAGTCGGTGAGGCCAATGCCAACTCGTGCACGGCGAATGATCCTCCGAGCCTGGCCGGCATTCTGCGCTGGGCGCGGACGACGCGCGCGCTCCGCGAGTTGCTCGCGAAGCACGGTTGGCGGCGAAGCAACCTCCACGGACTGCCGACGGTGGTCTCACCGGATGGCAAAGTCGCGATCGCGGTGTCCACCGGCGACGAGGGCACCGGCACCACCGGTGAGGCCAAGACGAAGTATCGGAAGGGAAAGGCTGCCGAGGCAGTCGTTGCCTGGAACCAGCTGGCGCTCCTCGGGTTCGAAGGCGGCGCCGACGACGAACTAGAGTCGGCATCGGCCGATCGCGTCACGTATTACTTGCTGTTCACCAAGGACGGTGACGAGATCCGCTCGGAGATCTCGCTGCCATCGAACATCGGAACCGATGGCCGGATTGAGGCTCTTGAGACCCGCTTCCTTCTCCCGCCTCTCAATTTGAAAGACGTGCCGCCGCAGCCGGCCAGCGACGAACCCGGAGACGTGGTCACCGTCTCGCGAAAGGCATGACGTTCTCACCATCGCGACTGTCGGTAGCCCGGCAGCGTCGAGGAATGTCGAAGGTAAAGCTCGCCGAAGCGGCGGGGCTGACAACCCGTAGCCTCACCGCCTACGAGTCCGGAGCAACCGTACCGACGGCTGAGAACGTCGCGGCGCTTGCAAAGGCACTCGCGTTCCCGATCGAATTCTTCGATGGAGACCCCATCGGGGAGCTACCTGCTGCGCGAGCCAGCTTTCGCGCGCTGTCTACGCTCACAGCCTGGCGGCGCGATGCCGCGCTTGCTGCTGGTCGCCTTGCGTTTGTGTTCTCGGACTGGCTAACCAAGAACTTCAACCTTCCCGCGCCGGACCTGCCTGACCTCCGGCACGATTCTCCGGAGTCTGCCGCTGACGCGCTGCGGTCTCATTGGCAGCGAGGCGAGCGCCCCATCCGCAACATGGTTCACCTCCTCGAATCGAGGGGGATCCGCGTGTTCTCGTTGCCGGAAGAGTCGCGCGACATCGACGCATTTTCGCTATGGCACGAAGGTGTTCCGTTCGTGTTCCTCAACACCTTGAAGTCGGGCGAGCGCGGGAGGTTCGACGCCGCTCACGAGTTGGGGCACCTCGTGTTGCACCGGCACGCTGCGCCGCAAGGGCGGAAAGCCGAACACGAGGCCGATGCTTTCGCCTCGGCGTTCTTGATGCCGCGCGCAGCCGTGGTCGCTGCGACCCCAGCCTACGTCGACGTTGATCGCCTTGTGCGGCTCAAGACCAACTGGAACGTGTCGGTCGCCGCGCTCGCGCACCGACTAAGCGACCTCGGTCTTGTGAGCGAGTGGATCTACCGCGGCATGTGCATCGAGATCGCGCAGCGCGGCTACAGGACGAGCGAGCCGAGTGGCATCGAGCGCGAGACATCACAGTTACTCGATAAGGTCTTCCGGACGTTGCGCGACGAGGGTGTTACACGCGCCGCGCTGGCTCGTAGCCTCCAGGTGCCGCAAGCGGAGCTGGAGGGTCTTGTGTTCGGCCTTGTCTTGTCGAGTATCGAGGGCGGCCGGGCGAACGATGAAGTAAGCAGCCGACCCAAAGCACGTGGGCACCTCAAGCTCGTGTGAGGAGCCGCTAGCGCCTTCAGCCTATACCTCGCGCTCTACTGATCGCTCGAGATTCGCAAGGACGGCGCGCGCGACCTGCTCGACCTCAAGGTGCCACGTTCTTGCCAGATAGTTCAGAACGATCGGCGCGCTCGTCGGGTCGGCAGGTTGCGGTCCGAGCTTTATGAATGGTCCGTCGCTCTCGGTGAGCACCCGATCGCGCGGCATCGCGTCGACCAGTTCGCGGCCTTTCTGCGAATTGACCATTGCCGGATTGATCGAAAAGTAGAGCCCGAGGCGCGCCGCGCGTTCGACTTCGCGTCGGCTCCCGGTGAACCAGTGGAGGATGACCTTGCCGGGGAAACGCTCACCAATCGCGTCGATCGTGTCCGACGATGCGCGACGCGAATGCACGGTAATGGTCTTGTCGCGGAACGCGGCGCAGCGTTCGAGAATCTTCTCAAACACGGTTCGCTGCCGCGTCCGCAACGCGGCATCATTTGTCGAATAGTCCAAACCTACCTCGCCGACGTAGCGGGTACGTTCGAGACACGGCCAGAGCTGGTCGAGCTCACCACCGTGCGTCGCGACGAGCTCGGGATGCAGGCCTGCGGCAGCGCGAACGTAGCGAGAACTCGCTGCAAGCCGTTCCGTGTGCCCGAAGACAGACGGGGCGTTGGTCACCGCAATCGTATGGACTCGACGCTCGTCGATCCGACGCACGAGTGCGGCGGGATCCGGAAAGAGATCTAGGTGACAGTGGGCGTCAACGTATTCCGTCGGATCGGTCATACGCGAGGAATAGCCTGCAGCAACGTCTCGACTTCAACCATACCGCGCGCATACACGTCGGTGTAGTCAGCGATGTCCGCGTCGGGAATCGGGCCGGTCGCGAGAACTGCCGCGACCTGCGCCGTGCGCGACAACGGGCGGAAGCGCTCGATAGCCATCTCGAAGGCGCGCAGATCGGCTGCCGTCCCTGTTCCAATTCCCGGTCGCCCTTGGAGCAGATCGACGTCATAGGTCCCGTGCGCCATTCCCGCTCGCATCAGTGCAGCACGTCGGATGATGCAAGGGACGCAGTAACCGCAGTGATTGCCGGGCGTCGCTCCATGGTATCGGCCGATCTCCGGATGGGAGCACGACATCGTGAGTGGCGCGGTGGCGGCGAGGAGCGTCGGATCCAGCGTCGACGCCAGCATCTCGCCTTTCGTCTGGAATCGATAGGGCAAGTCGACGGCGATAGTGAGCCCGAGGGAATGCAGGGTCTCACGCAGCATCACGAGCACGTGCGGATGTGTCGTGCGCGTGCTGTTGGTGCCGAGGCGCGAGAAGGTGAGCGGCACGTTCAGCGAGATGAGGCCGTTCTCGCCAACCACGAGCCGAGTGGCGTTGAGGGCGGAAGCAACCGCGATGCCGAGCGCCAAGAAGAGAATGGAACGCGAGCGCATGCTCGACTCACCCGCCGAGTGCTCCTTGGGCGGTTGGACGAAAAAGCGGAAGTCGCGCAGCACTGGCCCAAATCTCTCGCGCAGCGGTGTGAGTACGCGCTCCTGGATCGGGCTTGTCATACCGGCGCCGTAATGGCCCACGAGCGCGACCGGCGAACCTTGAGAAAGGAGGTCGATGCCCGCGACGAGAGAGTCGAGACCTCCGGAGAACAGGCAAACTGTACTGGTTGCCGGTGGCGCGGTGCCTAGCGTCGGCGGTGTGAGAGCAGGCTGCGCGCGGAACTCGAGGTCCCACTCGTCCCCCGTCAGAAAGCCGAGCAGCGCTTGGAGTTGCGCACGCAGGGGCGTCCAGACGGCAGGCGCGGAGACCGGAAGGTAGAGGCGAATCGATCGGGTCCATCGATCCGACGCGGTATCGCGTGGGATCCGGAGGTCAGCCGCGAAAGCGGCCTCCGCCAGGGTGAGAAGGTCAATGGCAGTGTCGGCGGGGACAGCGCCAGCGCTCTGCGCGAGCTGTCGAACGATGTCGGGACCGAGCGCGAACGGATCGCCTGCTCTCCGCAGTCCGATGAAGAGGCGGGGCGCCGTCAGAGCGAGAACCGGCTCGAAAGCATCGGTGTCTCCGACGCGAGTGATGACATGCCAGGTCATGCGGACTCGATGAGGGCGAAGGCGTCGGCGTAGACCTTCGTTATGATCGCCTGGCCCTGCGCGCCCCTCCACTCAACGGCGAGCACGTCGGTGCCGGCGAGGTCCACGGTGAGCGTGTCGTGGATGTACTGACGCATCTCGCGCTCCATCGCGATCGCTTGATTCGTGGACACCGCTCGCTGCTCGATCGCGCGGCCGAGCTCGAGCACCCACTGATAGAAGATGTACGAGGCGACGGACTCGGTGATGGCGCCGCGAACGTCGTCCGCAGTCATCGCCTGCAATCGATCGAGCCCGCCATCAACGACGCCACGCTCCTCCCATAGCGCAGCGAGCGTGTCAGCGATTGCCTGACGCGTGGCCGCATCGACCAGAGTGTCGCCGCGCGGCGCGAGGGCGTTGGTAATCGCCGCCATGACATCGTGCGCGGAACGCCCCGCAAGCGAACCGAGTCCCAGCTGCTGGACAGCCGTCGCGAACCCTCCCGCCGAGACGGCTGACAAGAACCCTGCGAGCCGGGCGGTGGCACCGCGGGCGGAGCTCGCAGACTGCGCGGCGCGCTGACCACCTCCACGCGCGCGTACGTAGGCACGGGCTGCACGCTTGTAGTCTCGGCCACCACCACTACCGCGAAGCGCCGAGCTGAGGCTCCGCTTGGCCGCCCGCCACAATTGAGGGCCCGGATTTGGAGCAGGTACCGTCGGTGCGATCGGCTGACCTCCGGCCGGCGTAGTCGGGACTGGCGCCATTGGGGCTGGCGCCATCGGGGCTGGCGCCGTCGGGGTAGAACCATCGGCACCACCACCAGCACCAGCACCAGCACCATCACCATCACCGGTCGGTGCCGGCGCACCGCCGGGAAGCGCCCATGCCGGAAGAAGGCGGCTCACGTCGGTCGGCCCTCCATATGACTTCGAGGTGCCCATACCTATTTCGCTAGCTGGTCCAGCGCCGTCGCGGCGGTCTTCTTGAGCTGCCCGCTGCCACTCGTGCGCCACTGCGTGAGGAGCTGAATCGCTTGCGGCTTGCGCTCGGGCGTCGCGGCGAGTTGCGCGAGACGTGGCGGGAGCCCAAAGGGCACGCGAGCGTCCGGCACTGACTTTAGGAAGGTGATGAACTCGCCGAAGAGGTCCGCACGCGCGTCGACCAACTCGATCAGGCGCGGCAGCGGGCCATCGGTCATCCCCAACGACTCCGCTTCCCGCGTCCGGCGGGCCAACGCCTCGAAGATGGCTGCCGCATCGGCGGGCGACATCTGCGGCGCGCGTTGCAGCACGAGCATGCGCTCGGCGGCGGTGGGACCAAGGAGCTTTGCGAGCGCGTTTTGCGCCTCCGGGCTCATGCGGAGCGTGACACCAACGAGCGGATCGAGCTTCTCTCGCGCGAAGTAGAAATAGGGTCGGAGGTCGTCGGTGGAGAGCGATGGCTCCGAGCGCACCCAAGGGCCGAGCCACTCGTCCGTCGACCAAGCCGCCAGCGCGCCGGGGCCGGCTGACTCTGGCGCAGGCGTTCCCGCCTTCGTCTTGCTCGCCTTGTCGTCGACGGTTGGCTTCACCTCAACCGAGGGATCCAACTGCGCTCGTTCGAGCGCCGCGAGCTCGGCCGACTTTCCGGCCTGCGCCGCCTGAAGACGCGCGAGTTCCTTGAAGGACTCCGGCTTCATGTATTCGAGCAGCATCAACTTGGCGAGCGTGCGGCGCTTGAGGGCCACCTTCTTCGCCCGCGCCATTTCGAGACGCATCAGCAGCGTGTTGAGGAAGCGCTTGCACTGGCGCGGGTTGCCCATCAGACCCGCGGCAAGCACGGGTGCGATCTGGTCGCCGAGCGAGATCGCCTCGTCGAGATCCTGCTCGAGCTTGGCTCCGATCGCCTTCTCTACCGAGGCGCGATCGAGGCTCGCATCGATGCTCGTGTCGAGGTTCAGTCCGCACTCGCGTAGCTGGTGGTACTTGTCGTCGTCGAGGATGCAGCGCTCGGCGAGCAGCAGCTTGATGTACGTCTCGGTCTCGCCGCGGCCCATCGCCGGGATGCGCACCGGAAACTGGATCAGCTTCTCGAGGTAGTCGCGTCCGACCTCGGCGCGCTCGCCAGGCAGCTCGGGGAAGCGCCGACGCACGGCATATCGGATCAGGCGCTCGTCCGCGCCGATGATGAACGCGGTGTGCGGCACGAACAGGAACAGCTTGATGGCTTCGAGCGTCTCGATGACGGTGTCCGGCGTGCAACGGTCGAGATCGTCGACGATGACGACCATGCGCTCGACCTTGGTCTCGTCGAGTAGCTCGGTGAAGTCTTTACGGAACTCGCGAACGCCACGGCGGAGCTGCTGGCCCGGATCATTCTCGCGCAGGAACTCCTTCAAGTCCTCAGGTTTGACGTCCTTTGCCTTCTCGACGAAGTCGGGCAAGCTGAGCGCGCCACCGGCGGCGGCTCCGTGAAGACCCGCCACTGCGTAGCCGGCAGCCACGCGGCTTGCGGCCATCCCGACGCGCCACACATTGATTCGGTGGACGAGCCCAAGGATGAGCCCCTTCGCTTTCGTGGTCAGCTTCTTGTGGTCGGTGAGTTCGTCGATAATGGTGCCCATCAGCGCGAGCTTGGCGTCTTCGTAGCCCTCGAAGAGCCAGCCGTTGAACGACAGGACGAGCGTCTCCTTGTCTTCCTCGAGACGTTCGCGCAGCATCCCGATGAGGCTCGACTTGCCGCTCCCCCAGTCACCGAAGATTCCGACGGTGGCTGGGAGCAGGTCGTCGTCGGTCAGGATCGTGTTGACGGCCTCGACGAGGTGCTTGAATCCGAGCAGGTCGTGCGTTGCTTCGTTGTCGGACCACATAGCTAGATGTCTTGCCTCAATGGAGTGATTCCTTCGGAGCGAGTCGTTGCCGGAGCGCCGTTGTACGGGCGCACGCGATGCCGGCGCGTTACCGAGCGCGAAGGAGAACCTGCCCGGTCCGCCATCTGTTCGCACGAACGAACGATCCCCTGCACCACCACGAGCCCAGTCTAACGACTCCACGGTCGGCGTCTAGGTCCTAGCGGGTGGTGAGATCCCGGCCGAGCACGTTCGGTTCTGTCACGCCGTCGATGCACGTCTTCGCTCTACCGCGGGGGCAACCGTCGCGAGCACGGAGGTGACGATCCCGGCCGAATCTTGTAAACCCGACGTGATATGCGACCGTAGGACATGGCTTCCGGAAAGCTGCGCGTGTTGGTGCTCTACGGCGGTGATGGCGCGACCACCCCGCGCAACGAACTCGTCACATGGATGGTCGAGAAGAAGGCGCTGAACGCCGAGCCGCACCTCGTCGCATGGGGGACGCCGCATTCAGAAAGTACCGTCGCCGAACGAGTGAAGGAAGAGATCGATCGTGCGGATAAGGCGATCGCCATCGTGACGAAGGATGTGCGGTCAGAGTATGGCGCGCCGAACGTTCTCGAAGAGATTGGTCGATGGCTGCAAGCGAAGGGCGGTCGGACGCTGTGCGTGATCCGGCAGGGCGGCACGCAGGTCAACTCGAACGTGGCCGGGCTCGTCTACCTGTCGTTCGAGTCGCGCATCCGCGAGGTCTTCGACGACCTTCGCGACTTTCTCGCCGAGGCGCCTGGCGTGGCGGCGGATGCGAAGCCAGCGCCTGCGCATGTGCCGACCTCGATACCGAGGGCCCACGCGTCGACCGGCGACTTTACGATCACCACTAGTCCGAGCTGGGTGTTGGTAGCGGGGCGTCCATATCGAAGGCTGCGCGTGGACGAGAGCGGGCGCACGGTAACGGCTACGTTCGTGTGTGACGAGCCAGCCGATGAGTTCGCCGTGCGCCAACTGCAGCAGAGATCCGAGGTCGAGCTCGTCTACGCCCATCATCTCGCCCAGGGCGTTCTGTCGAGTTCTGGTATCACGCACGATGCGCAAGCAACGGGCACCGTGGTGGTGACGATACGCGAGGGCTACGAGCGTCGAGGCTGGCAGCAGGAGATGAGTTTCGGCGGCCCCAACGGGATGAGCGCCGACGAGATCGCCGAACAACGGGCGCGTCGTCTGCTGACCGGCGAGCCCAAGGCCCGAAAGAACGACATGCACGGACCTGAAACGATGATCCGCGGCATGAGCGCCATGCCGGTGACCGAGTCGGCGCTTCCTCGCTTGCTCGCGAGCGTGGATCGCACCGAACGGCTCGCGTGGGAGTTGGTCCGTCTCGAATTGGTTCGGGTGCTTCTGCTGACGAACTGTGTGGAGCGAATCGATCGCCTCGCGCTCAAGGTCACCACCGGCAAACTGGTCGAGATCGACTTTCGTGGCACGCGACACGTCAACTCGGGCGGCGAACCATTCGTCGTCGAGATCAAGCAAGACGTTGACTACTGATGCCGAACGCTGTGGCCGACGACACTGATGCCGATGCTTCGGAGGTTGTCGTACGCACGACGTCGGTTCAAGAAACAACGGACGAAGTAGAGCCGAGATTTCGGCGCCGACCTCATTCTGCCAGGCTACCGCTCGGTCGACGCGTTCGCGAGCGCAACGCGTTAGACTACGCCGATGGTGATCGAAATGGGGGAAGTGGGGGCGTGGCCCGAGGGTGTCCTGAGTCTTGTTGACGAGTGGATTCAATCGTCGAGCAAGGAGGACCATGCTGCCGAGCAAGAGATTCGCGCGATGTTCAGCGGCATGGTCGTGCGTGCGTATCACTGTGCCCGCTACCTCGATCACGAGGTGGCGTCCATACGATCCGACGGGCTCCGCATCGCCACGAGAGCCCTTTTCGACGAACGAATCAAGCGCGCCGCCGAGGTTGGAGCAATCACGACTACCTTCCGCGATGAGTTGTTGTCGCGGCACGCACTCTCCCAAGGCGACGACAGCCAGGGCGCGTCGGGGCGAGCTCGTGTGACGTGCTTCGCAGTTCCGCGCTCGTACCTGAACTCTCAGCTCGGAGCATCAGAAACGGCGATGGGAGGGTTCCTCACATGGTGGGGCGGCGAGGCGCTGTTCACCGCGTGCGACGACTCCAAAAAAGAGGTGCTTAGCAATGTCGGGCGTCCGGGAATCGTAGTCGCCACCTTCGACGTCGCCAGTTGGCTCGGCTTGCAGAACTGGGTCTCGCTATTGCGGCTATGCGTCGACATCAGAAGCGGCAAGCCAGAGGCGGCCTCGGAGATTCAGTGGCGCGAGACGATCGCCCCCCTGAACATCGAAGCGATCTGGCAGCCCGGCGATCCCGATTACGACGCGCTCGACAGGTTACCTCGGAGATAGCGACCCGGCGAAGCCGACGTGCACATCGGGTGTGACGAGAAAGAACGTGGCAGAGCCGATCGACGCTGCCACGACGATGGTCGTCGACGAAGTAGACAGCGACACGGTTGCGCTGTTCCGGAGGTTGGTGGAAGACCCAACCTGAGATAGCCCGCGAAGGTTCCGCTCGACGTCAGGGATCCGGGAGCCAGTCGATTCCGACGCACCACGAGCCGCTCGAAACTTGACAAGCTTCGTGGCGGGCGGAGGCTTCCACTATGGTCACGAGCCAAGCCGCCGCGCCCGTCGAGCACCTTACGTGGAACGAGATCTGCGTGCGTTATCCCGACCAGTGGGTCGCCCTTGCCGACATCGCGTGGGTCAACAGGACCGACTTCGCGTTCACTGCGGCCGAGGTCATCGCGACGTTCGCGGAGCGCAAGGCAGCGGCGCCCACGATGAAGGAGCTGCATGCGGCGAACCGTTGTTCGGTAGGGTGCTTCTGGACGGGGAAGCTCATCAAGGGCGACATCGATCCCTTGTGGCACGCCCCGCAATGACGGTGACGACCTTCGCCGGTCGCGGCGCCGGCAATTCGTCACGAGGCTCGTGACGAATCGGACGTCGCGGCAAGCGAAAGCTAAAGGTCTGGCTCGCGCTCGGCCACGAACCGCCACAAACCGGTTCCACTAAACACGGACTTCGACGTGCGCAATGAAGCGGCCCTTACATCCGGACCCCACTTTCAACCCCACCTTTTCGATCGAAATCGCGCGCAGCAAATCGCAGACGAATTCCTCGTCGGAAAGCGCCTTCGAATCGCCGTCGAGACTTCGCTGACTTACAGATCGAAGCTGAAGGCAACAACAGCAAGATCGACCCCACCCAAAACCCCACTTTGAGTGCTCAAACACGCAACGCCTTGGGACAGGACGACGCGTTAAGTTGTTGAGTTGCTTTGTAAGTGGGTTCGAGGCCAGGGCCT
>JAYUVX010000151.1:0-17057 GCA_043753855.1 Myxococcales bacterium
TGCGGTGCGAGGACGGCGAACACGCCGGTGGCAGTTGCGACGCCCTTGCCGCCCGTGAACTCGAGGAAGGGCGAGAAGCAGTGGCCGATGATCGCGGCACCTCCGGTGGCGACGACGAGCCATGGATCCGCAGTGTGATGGATCGCGTACCACGTGGGCAGGGCGCCCTTCGCCGCGTCGAGGACGAGCACCACCGCGCCGAGCGCCGGGCCGAGGATGCGGGTGACGTTGGTGGCGCCGATGTTCCCGCTGCCGTGCTCGCGGATCTCGATGCCGCGGAGGTTCGCGAGGATCACGCCGAACGGGATGCCACCTGCGAAGTAGCCGAGCAGCACGAGGGCGAGCGCGGACGCCATGGCTCAGGCTGGCATGCCTGACGCCAGCCACCAGCGGCGGACCTGCTCGATCGAAGACGTGCGCGGAAGCCCGGTCGGGAGCGTGTCCAGGAACACCCGGCCGTAGGTCCGGGTCACGATCCGGCCGTCGAGGATCGCGACGATCCCACGATCATCCCGGCGGCGGATCAGCCGGCCGAAGCCCTGCTTGAGCGCGATCGCGGCCGATGGGAGCTGGATCGACTCGAACGGATCTTCGCCGAGCTCCGCGCGCGCCTGCATGCGGGCCGCGACCAGCGGATCGGTGTGCGGCGCGAACGGCAGCTTGTCGATGATCACGAGGCTCAGCGCATCGCCGGGCACATCGACGCCTTCCCAGAACGAGCTGGTTCCCAGCAGGACCGCATTCGGTGTGGAGCGGAACCGGTCGACCAGCGTCGCGCGCGGAGCCTCGCCCTGGACCAGCCGGGGATAGCGCAGCTTACCGAGCCGAGCGGCCGCCTCGCGCAGGGCGCGATGGCTGGTGAATAGCAGGAACGCGCGGCCGGTGGTGATCGCGAGCAGCTCCTGGACCCGCTCGGCGGTGACCAGCGAGAACCCCTCGTTGACCGGTGGCAGATCGCGCGGAACGTAGAGCATCGCCTGGCGCGAGTAATCGAACGGCGAATCCACGATCAGCTCCTCGGCTTCATCCAGGCCCAGCCGAGTGCGGGTGTATGCGAGCGCGCCACCGGCTGCGAGGGTCGCCGAGGTGAACACCGGCGTCGGGCCCGCCATCACGATGTGGCGGCGCATCAGATCGGCGACGTCGATCGGAGACGCGCTGAGGTACGTGCCGGTGGGCCGCGCCTCCCCCCAGTACACGTGGCTGCGCTGGCGCTGCTCGGCGATCGTGGCGAGATCATCGCGTAACCCGCGCGCGCGGCGAGCGAGTCCCGACAGCGCGGCCCGATTCCCCGCGTCACCCTCCGCCTCCTGCTCGGGCGGTGGCTCGGACTCCGCATCGGCGGCCCGGGCGAGCTCCTCGAGCGCGGTATCGAGCCAAAACCACGCCTGCTGGCGCTCGGGGTGATCGAACATTCCCGCGGGCATCGGCACCTTCACCGGATCGCTATCGTCGGCGGCGATCAGCGCGGTACGCAGCTGCGAGAACAGCCCGAGGGCCGCGCGCTCGACGGTATCGATGACGTCGATAGCCGCGCGTCCGGTCCATAGCGGCATCCGCGCGAGCGTGCCATGCGCATCGCGAACCAACTCGGCGACCTTCTGCGTCGAGATCCTCGAGCCGAAGTGCTCGGTGGCCACGTCCTCGAGCTGATGAGCTTCGTCGAAGATTACCGCATCGTGCTCCGGAAGCACGCGCGCTCCCGGGCTCGCGGAACGCAGTGCCCGATCGGCGAAGTACAGGTGGTGATTCACCAGGATCAGCTGCGCCTGTTCGGCGAGCCGGCGCGCCTGCGTGATGAAGCAGCGCTCGAAGTACGGGCAGCGCGGTCCGATCCGCGCATCGGGCGTGGTGGTGACCTCGGCCCACAGCGACGAACCCTCCGCGAGCCACTCGACTTCGGCGCGGTCACCGGTCTCCGAGTGCTCGGCCCAGTCGGCGAGAGCTGCGAGGGACACATCGGTCGCCGGGGCGCGGGCCACCGCCTCGGCGAGCCTGCGCTTGCACACGTAGTTCGCGACGCCCTTCAGCACCACCGCCGAGAACGGCTTGCCGAGGATCGCGCGCAGCAGCGGCACATCGTGGCGCGCGATCTGATCCTGCAGCGTGCGCGTTCCGGTCGAGACCACCACGCGCTTTCCGGATAGCAGCGCCGGGATCAGATACGCGAGCGTTTTGCCAGTCCCGGTGCCGGCCTCGACGATCAACGCCCGCGAATCATCGAGCGCGCGCGCGACCGCCGCGGACATCATGCGCTGCTCGGCCCGATCCTCGTAGTGCGGGATCGCCTGGGCGAGCCCACCTCCGGGCTCGAGCAGCTCGCTCACGTACGCGAGGCCTTCTCGGCGTGTCCGCTGGTGCCGAACCGGCGCGCTAGCTCCGCGAACACGCGCTCGATCGGGATCCGTCGCGCGGTCAGGCCCACCATCACGTGGAACATCAGATCCGCGGTCTCGGAGATGACCCGGTCATCGGAACCGTCGGGCAGCTCGGCAGCCAGCTCGCCGCTCTCTTCGGCGATCTTCGCGAGGATCTTCGGCATCCCGGCATCGAGCAGCGAGCGCGTGTAGCTCTTCTCGGAGGTGGCGGCATCGCGCCGCGCATCGAGGATCTGCGCGAGCCGCGCCAGGATCTGCGCGCTCTCGGCGACAGGTGCGGGGATGCCGTCATCCTGGGTCCCGCCATCGGTCTCGAAGAAGCAGGTCGCTGCTCCGGTGTGACAGGCGGGACCGGCGGGGCGCACCCGGGCGAGCAGCGTATCGCCATCGCAATCGACGCGCAGCTCGACCAGCGCGAGCGTGTTACCGGAGGTCTCGCCCTTCTTCCACAGCGCTCCACGCGAGCGCGACCAGAAGTGGACGATGCCGGTCGCGCGCGTGAGCTGCAGCGCCTCCGCGTTCATCCACGCGACCATCAGCACGGTGCCGGTCGTCGCGTCCTGGACGACGCAGGGCACCAGGCCACGCTCATCGTAGGCAGGCGAGATCACGCGGCTACGTTCGCCAGCGCGGATCGCCGCGTCAAGCGTTCACAGCCGAATCGACAGGCCGCGTGCTGCGAGAAACGCCTTGGCTTCGCCGATCGTGTGGTGGCCGAAATGAAAGATCGAGGCGGCGAGGACCGCGTCGGCGCCCGCCTCGAGGCCGCCCGCGAGGTGGGCCAGCTCGCCGACCCCGCCCGAGGCGATGACCGGGACCGGGACCGCGGTCGTGACCGCAGTGATCAGCTCGGTGTCGTACCCGGCGCCGGTGCCATCTCGATCCATGCTGGTGACCAGCAGCTCGCCGGCGCCGCGGTCGCAGACCTCGCGACACCACGCCAGCCCGTCGAGTCCCTCCGGGGTCCGGCCGCCGTGGCTGTAGACCTCCCAGCCGGTGCCGGGCGCCTGCCGTCGCTTGGCATCGATCGCGACTACGATCGCCTGGGTGCCGAAGCGCTGCGCGCACGCGGTGATCAGCTCCGGTGCGCGAATCGCGGCGGTGTTGATCGCGATCTTGTCGGCGCCGGCCTCGAGCAACCGCTCGGCATCGGCGACCGAGCGCACGCCGCCGCCGACGGTGAGGGGAGCGAACACCTGGTTCGCTGTGCGGCGGACCACATCGATGATCGTCGAGCGACCCTCGGGCGAGGCGGAGATGTCGAGGTAACAGATCTCGTCGGCACCCTGCGCATCGTAGGCGGCCGCCTGCTCGACCGGATCCCCGGCATCACGGAGCTCGACGAAGTTGATGCCCTTCACGACGCGGCCATCCTTTACGTCGAGGCACGGGATCAGACGGCGCGCGAGCATCACCCTGCTCCGTGGGCGCCGTGCGCGACGCGTGCTGCGTCGGCGACCGTGAACCGCTTGTCGTAGAGCGCTCGGCCCACGACGACCGCGGTGATCCCGGCATCGCGCAGCCGCACCAGATCGTCGAGCTCGCCGACCCCGCCGGAGGCGATCACCTCGCACGTGACATGACGCGCGAGGTCCGCCGTGGCCGCGACGTTCGGGCCGTGCCGCAGGCCATCGCGGGCGATGTCGGTGTAGAGCAGCGCGGCGGCGCCCCATCCCGCGGCGCGCTGACCGAGTTCGATCGCCGTGACGTTGCCGCTCGTCGTCCAGCCATCGACCGCGACCACGCCATCGCGCGCATCGACGGCGATGATGATCTTCTCGGGATGGGCGCGGCACACCTCCTCGACGAGCAGCGGCGCGCGGACGGCGGCCGTACCGAGCACGGCGAACGCGGCACCGAGCTCGAGGATCGCTTCCACGGCCGCACGATCGCGGAGTCCTCCGCCGACCTCGACCGGAATCGGGGACGCCGCGATGATCGCGCGCACGAGCTCGAGCTGCCGGGGCTCGCCGAACGCCCCATCGAGATCGACGACGTGCAGCCGATCCGCGCCGTCGTGAGCAAGCGCCGCGACCAGCTGTACCGGATCCGCGTGGAACACGGTGGCGCGGTCGCGCTTGCCCTCCTCGAGGCGCACCGCCTGACCGCCGAGCAGATCGATCGCGGGGAACAGCTTCATGCGAGCTCCACGAAGTTGTTCAGCAGCTGGAGACCGACCTGCTGGCTCTTCTCGGGATGGAACTGACACGCGAACACGTTGTCGCGTCGGATCGCCGCGCACACTGGCACGCCGTGCACCGACTCGCATGCGATCAGCGAAGAGTCCTCGGGCCGCGCGTGATACGAGTGCACGAAGTACGCGTACGCGCCGTCGGGGATCCCGGCCAGCAGCCGCTCAGGCCGGCGCTGCGCGACCCGGTTCCACCCCATGTGCGGCACCTTCAGCGTCGGCTCACCGGGCACGAGCTTGACGACGCGGCCGCGGAACACGCCGAGCCCCGCGCATGGACCCTGCTCCTCGCTCTCGTCGAACAGGATCTGCAGGCCGAGGCAGATGCCGAGATACGGCCGTCCGCTCGCGATCGCCTCGCGCAGCGCCTCGTTGAGGCCGCGCTCGACCAGACCCTGCATGAACACCCCGAACGCGCCCTGACCGGGCACGACGATCTTGTCGGCACGGCGGACGACCTGGGGATCGCGGGTGACCACGACCTCTCCGCCGACCTGCGCGAGTGCGCGCTCGACCGAGCGGAGGTTTCCCGAGCAGACGTCGACGATCGCGATCATGCGATTAACGTACCTTTGGTGGACGGGATCGCACCGCCAAGCCGCGGATCGACGCGCGTCGCGGCATCGCACGCGCGAGCGAACGCCTTGAAGATGCACTCGATGGTGTGGTGAGCGTTGCCGCCGTAGTGCAGGTTGACGTGCAGGTTGCACTGCGCCCGGGTGGCGAAGGCTGCGAAGAACTCCTTCGCGAGCTCGCAGTCGAACTCCCCGATCCACTTGCCGTCGAGCCCGGTGACCTTCCAGACGAACGCAGGTCGGCCGCAAAAATCGATCGCCACGGTGACCAGGACCTCGTCCATCGGCAGCGTGGCCGAGCCGTAGCGGACGATGCCAGCTCGGTCGCCGAGCGCTTGCTCGAAGGCGTTGCCGAGCACCAGGCCGGTGTCCTCGACGGTATGGTGACCATCGATCTCGATGTCGCCGGCGGCCTGCAGGTTCAGATCGAACAGGCCATGCCGCGCGAAGGCGTCGAGCATGTGGGTCAAGAACGGCAGGGGAGTCGCGATCTGGCGCGTGCCGGTTCCGTCGAGGGCCAGCTCGACACGGACTTGCGTCTCCTTCGTGTTCCTCTCGATCGCAGCGGTGCGCGCCACGTCTCCTTGTATCAGCTGAGTTGCGATCGTACAAACGATCACATGGCTCGCTATCCTGGGATGATTGCTCGCGTTGTCGTGCCTCTCACGCTCGTGGCCTGCGGCGGCGGCAGCAAGCCGAAGCCCAGCAAGCCCGCGGTGGTCAAGAAGACGCCGCCTCCGGTGAAGGCCGCCGACACCGAGGGGGATCGCGAGCGCAAGCGGCTGGCCGCGGCCCACGCGATCGTCCCTGACGGCGCGTCATGTCTGCCGACCGGGCTGAAGGAGAATACCGCTCCACGCCTCGAGCTCGCCGCGCTCGGCTCCGACGCCATCGTGTGCGCGATCGACACCGACGAGACTCGGCTGCTCGGCCCGGTCGCCTGCTGGAAGGTCGACCTTGCCTCGGGAGCCCTGTCCTACCAGCCGGCCGCCGTGCTTCCCGGTCGCGGGATCTCGGTGCTCCTCGATGATCGCTGCGCGCGGGGCTTCTGCCTGCCGAAGGATGCGAAGGCGCCCTCGACCAAGATCGCTCGCATGGCGTGGAATGGCGACAACTCGAAGGCCGCGGTCCTCGTCGGAGACGACGTCCACGTCTACGACGCGTCGTCGAGAGCGCACGAGTCGAGCTTCTCGATCCGGGGAGGGAAGGGCGTCACCAACGACCCGGTCGCGATCCACTGGGTCCGAGACGTGCTGTTCGTCGAAGGCACCGATCAAGGGCCGTTCTCGGCGGTCTGGGCGTTCAAGGCCGACGGCACGCCGATCGGCGGTATCGAAGCGATCGGCGCCAAGGACGGCAAGCCGATCTCGACCTTCGGCGGCTCGTTCTCGCTGCTCGACAAGAATCGCGTCGCGGTCGCCGAGCAGGGCTTCTCGACGGTCACCGTCTACGAGACCAGCAATGGCCAGCGCTCGAAGCTCGTTCGCAAGCTGACCAAGCCGCCGTGCAAGAATGACGAGGTCGACGCCTACTGGAAGGACGAGAACGACAAGGTCTCGCCGAAGTGCAAGGATTCGCTGCAGAAGTCCTTCGGTCCACTCCAGGGCGCGACCGCCGTCGCGGGCAGCAAGAACTTCCTCGTCATGCTGCGCGGCACGCGACTCGGGGAGCTCGCCGTCCTGGATGCCAAGACCCTCGCCGAGAAGAAGGCGATCAAGCTGCCGTGGTGCACCGGTGGGGACGGCGGCGCGAAGGGCGCGGCCATCGACGCCGGCGGCGGCGGCGGCGGCAACAAGGACGACGATGCAGCGGCCTCCAAGGACGAGAAGGTCGCGAAGCCGAAGACCCGCGCGCCTGCCAAGAAGGGCAAGGGCGACGAAGATCCGGACGCCGGCGGCGAGTAGTTGCGGCCGCGACGACGCCAGTGCTGCGCAACGAGCTCGTGGTTCCGCGCGCCCGGCTGCTCGTGACAGGCGCTCGCAGCCAAGAAGCCAAGGAACCCAAGCGGAGGTCGTTTCGACCAGGCGCGTGCGTGTGCGCGCTGTGTCTCGGATGTGCGCCGCAGAGCCGCAGCGGTTGCGGAGCAGAGCACCGTGATGACCACGTCGTGAGGTCTCGACCATGCGGGTGCTTAGGCGTGCCGTGTCCGGGAGTAGAGTCGCGTCGGTCGCGGAGCAGAAATGTTCAGACCACGTCGCGAGGTCCCTATTCGAGCGTGCTCGCCAACGCTCGCGTTCTCGGTCGAGATGGCGACGGGTCGATCAGCGTCCTGGCGCTCTGCGACTCTGCGGCGTTGTTCCGACTCCGACACGGTTGCCTCCGGACGCGAGCGGTGACCGAAGCGCTTCTGCTCTGGTTCGTGGCTCCCCTTGGGTGCTCCGATCCGCAACGCAGGGTCACCGCGACGAAGCAGCTCGAACGAAGCACCGCAACGCGGAGCGCGCGTCAGCGCCGCAGCTGCTGCATGCGCTCGCGCGCCGAGCTGACGTCCTGCTCCTGCACGCCGCCGACGAGCTCGAGGCGCGCGTGCTGCTCGAGGCCGGTCAGCGCATCGCGCGCCTTGACCTGCAGGATGCCCGAGGCATCGAGCGCAAACGTCACCTCGATCGAGGTCTCGCCCCGCGGACGAGCTGGGAGTCCT
Source organism: Myxococcales bacterium (assembly GCA_043753855.1). GTDB lineage: Bacteria > Myxococcota_A > Polyangia > Haliangiales > Haliangiaceae > JABFXX01. The sequence continues at coordinate 7,786 of JAYUVX010000151.1, forward strand.
TCGAGGCGAAGGTCGCCGATGATCGTGTTGTTGTCCATCCGGCGCGACTCGCCCTGACACACGACGATCCGCACCGCTCGCTGCTGGTCGTGCGAGGTCGTGAACTTCTTGACCATCTCGGCGGGCAGCCGCGAGTTGCGGCGGATCAGCTCCTCGCAAAAGCCGGCCACGGTTGCGATCCCCAGCCCGCGCGGCGTCACATCGAGGACGACGGGAGGCGGTCGAGAGCCGGCAGGAGCGCTCGGCAGCTGCGGCTGCACCGGCTGCATCATCATCGTCGGCATCTGGTGCGGCGCTGGTCGCTGCGTCACCGGATACGCCTGCGGGGGCTGAAAGCCTTTGGAGGTGCTCGAGGGCGGTGGATCGCGCTCGAGCTCCAGCAGCCGCATCGGGCCGCTCGCCGACGGATGCTTGCTGCGCGGTGGGAGCGGCGCGGGCGGCGTGGCGGACATCAAGGTGCGTGGCCCCGGAGGCACGACGGGCAGCGGTGGCGCGGTCGGCGGCGGCTCGGTCGGCGGCTCCGCCACCGAGGTGGGTAGCAGCGACGAGCCGGTCTCGAAATCGTCGGGACCACTCCATGTGGGGGCCATGGGCGGCTTCGGCATCGCCGGCATACCCGGGACCGTACGCGGCTTGATCGCGACGGCTGGCGACTGCGGCGGGCGCGCCGACTCGACGATCAGCGTCTTCGCCGATGGGGCCGCGGGGGCGACGTTGCCCGTGGTGGTGCGCGGCATCGTGGGCTTGAGCCGGGCGATCGCACCACCCGCCGGCGCCGGCGTCTTGCTCTCGAACACTTCGCGCGTTCCGCTGCGCGGCAACGAGTACTCGGTCTCGGGGCGTGCTGCGAGCTCCGCCGCCGGTCGCGCCGGCAGGGGCCCACCTTGCGAGCTTCCGGTCGGCTCCTCGTCGAGCTCGATCGTGTTGCCGAACGCCTGGTCGACCGTGCTGGTCTCGCCCTCGAACTCATCGTCCTCGACGACTTCACCGCCGACGAGCGGCGCGGTGACCGGCACGGCGACGCGCTGCGACGACTTTCGGCTGAGGATTCGTTCGAGCGAGGTCGCCTGGAGCGCGGCCCCCACTGCCACCGCGTCCTCGGGATTGACGTCGGTGCGCGGGGCCTTGGTGAAGAACTTGCTGACCTGATCGCGAACGTACGGGATCTTGGTCGTACCGCCGACGAGGATGATGTCGTCGATGCGATCGATCCCGAGCTGGGCGTAGCTGAGCGCCTCCTTGCAAACCGGGAACGTGCGGTCGATGATGTCCGCGACCTGCGAGACGAACTCGTCGCGCGTGATCTCGATCTGCAAATTGAGCGGTGCACCTTTGGCGCCGTACGCGATCTCGTCGACGCGGACCACCGCGCGGGACCTGCGCGAGAGCTCGATCTTGGTCTGCTCCGCCACCGCGCGCAGCCGCATCATCGAGACCTCGTTGGTTCGCAGATCGATCCGGTTCTCCTGCAAAAACTTCGTGATCATCCGCTCGACGAGCCGCTCGTCGAGATCGTCGCCTCCGAGGAAGGTATCGCCGGCCGTGCCGAGCACCTCGTAGACCTGATCCTCGAGCTTGAGGATCGTGACGTCGAACGTGCCGCCGCCGAAGTCATAGACCGCGATCGTCTGCTTCAGGTTGCGGGCGTTGCCGTAGGCGAGGGCGGCGGCGGTGGGCTCGTTGAGCACGCGTACGACGGTGAGCCCTGCGATCGCACCGGCGGTGGCGGTGGCGGAGCGCTGCGCATCGTTGAACGCGGCGGGCACCGTGACGACCGCCCGGGAGACCTCCTCCCCGAGCTGGTGCTGCGCGATGTTGCGCACGTGATCGAGCACGATCGCCGAGATCTCCGGGACGGCGAACTCACCGCCACGGGTGACGATCAGGGGGAGCTCGTTGGCGCCCTCCTTGATCTGGAACGGCGAGCGCTTCTGGGCGGTCTTGACCTCGAGCGACGAGTACGCGCGACCGATCAGCCGTTTCACCGAATAGATCGTGTTGGCCGGGTCGATGACCTTGCGCTGCTTGGCCGCGGCGCCGACCACCACGCCCCCATTGGGGTGGAACGAGACCACCGATGGGTGGATCTTGTAGCCGCCCTCGTCCGCGAGTACGCGGGCGTTCCCCGTCTCGTCGGCGTGGGCGACCACCGAGTTCGAGGTTCCTAGGTCAATTCCTACGATCGGATCGCTCAAGACGCTTCCCCGAACAGTAACTTACCGGGTCGCGGCTGTGGTGGCCAGAACGCGGTCGTACCAGCGCTCCAGCTGCTCGCGAAACGGCCACATCCAGCCGTACGAGGGCCCCAGGAACTGGCCGATCACGTACGCGCGATAGGCGGCGCGTCGCGGGTACGCAGCGCCCCACACCTCGGCGGCCGCCCGGATGCTCTCGGCATACGCCTCCTTCTCGAAGTACGCGCGAAACCACGCGAGTCCCATCGGGACCGGCAGCATCACGTAGAGCAGCGCCATCCCCGGTAGGGTGAACTTGCGGAATTGTCGGAGGTGGACCGCCTCGTGGCGAAGCGTGATGTAGCGCTGATCGGGATCGATGTCGTCCCAGTCCGCGGTGACGTAGACCGTGCACCCGATCGTGGTCTGGAACGAGCCCAGGTACGAGCGCATGCCACCGAACGTCAGCACGATTAGCCCGTAGTGAATCGCCTTGTGGAGCGGCGACTGATCCTTGCGCACGATCCGGAACCGCGGGAACTCCGTACGCAGGGCCGCGACGAGCGTGTCGTAGCGAGTCACGCCTCGATCTTACTCCCGTTGCGAAGGCAGGAAGGTAGATTGACGTTCCGGGGGCGGATCCGTAGCGTGCACGGTCCGTGGTCGATCTGTCGAAGTTGAACCCGCCGCAGCGGGAGGCAGCGAGCCACGGTGGGGGGCCGATCCTCGTGCTCGCAGGGGCGGGCTCCGGAAAGACCCGGGTGATCACCACGCGGATCGCCCACCTGCTCGAGCAAGGCATCCCGCCACAGGCGATCTGCGCCGTGACGTTCACCAACAAGGCGGCGGAGGAGATGCGCGAGCGCGTGGCGAGCCTCGTGCGCGACAAGTCGATCTCTCGCGCGCTGACGATCGGCACGTTCCACGCGCTCGGCCTGATGATCCTGAAGACCGAGCGCAAGGCGCTGGGGCTGCCGCGCGGCTTCGTGATCTACGACGCCTCCGACCAGATGGGCGCGGTGCGCGAGGCGTTGCGTCACGTCAAGAGCATGAGCCGCGATGGCGAACGACGGTTCGACGTCAAGGCGATCCTGACGCGGATCTCGCTCGCGAAGAACGGCTTCGTTACCGCCGAGGACTATGAGGGAAATCCCGCCGACGACTACGACGCGATCACGACCGAGGTCTACCCAAAGTATCAGGAGATGCTGCGCGCCTGCGCCGCGTACGACTTCGATGATCTGATCGTCGAGCCGGTACGGCTGTTCGAGAAGGACGAGGCCGTGCGCGAGCGGTGGGCAACCAAGTACCGGTTCGTCATGGTCGACGAGTTCCAGGACACCAACGCCGCGCAGCTGCGCATGGTCAAGCACCTGGTCGCGAGTCACGGCAACCTGTGTGTCGTCGGCGACGATGACCAGTCGATCTACAGCTGGCGTGGCGCGGATCCGACCAACATCTTGCGGTTCGCGGAGATGTTCCCGGGCGCCACCGTCGTCAAGCTCGAGCAGAACTATCGCTCGACCAAGACCATCCTCGCCGCGGCGAACGCGGTGATCGCGAACAACAAGCAGCGGCATGGCAAGTCATTGTGGTCGCAGCTCGACGATGGCGAGATCATCACGCACGCCGTGGCGGCGACGCCCGAGGACGAAGCAAAGTTCGTCGCAAAGGAGATCCACCAGCTCCATCAGGACGGACGCTCGTGGGACTCGATCGCGATCATGTATCGCTCGAACCTGCAGGCGAAGCTCCTCGAGGAGGAGCTGCGGACCGCGAGCATTCCGTACGTGATGTATGGCGGGCAGCAGTTCTTCGAGCGGAAGGAGGTCAAGGATCTCCTCGCGTATCTGCGCGTCGCGCTCAATGCCAAGGACGAGCTCGCGCTGCGCCGGATCATCAACTACCCCGCGCGCGGCATCGGCGCGACTACCGTCGAGCGCCTCGTGCTCGCCGCTCAGGCACGGCACGCGACGCTATGGGATGCGCTCAAGGGCGCGATCTCCGGAACCGGAACGCTGCCCGGCATGTCGACGATGCTGTCGAGCGATGACGAGGGCGGTCCGGGAACCACCGTCGAGATCGGGGACATCCGTGGGGCCGCACGCAACGGCATCCTCGAGCTGATCCACGTGGTCTCGGAGCTCGCGGCAGCGCTCGAGGGAGGCGTCGACGTTGTCAGCGCCACCAAGATCCTGATCGAGGACATCAAGCTCTATGACGATCTCCGGCAGGCTTCGGGCAGCATGGCCGCGGCGCAGCGACGGATCGACAACGTCGAGAATCTGCTCGGGTCGCTGAAGCGGTTCGGGGAGCGCGGCAAGGGCAAGGAAGATCTCGCCGAGTACCTGCGCATGCTGTCGCTCGAAACCAGCAAGGAAGAGGACACCATCCCGGGTCCGAAGGTCGTGCTGACCACGCTGCACGGGGCCAAAGGGCTCGAGTTTCCGATCTGCTTCATGATCGGCCTCGAGGAGGAGCTGCTCCCGCACATCCGCACGCTGCAACCGCAGGCCACCGATGCCACCGATGCCGATCACGCGATGGACATCAGCGAGGAGCGCCGCCTCTGCTACGTCGGCATCACGCGCGCGCAGCGCAAGCTGTACCTGACCCGCGCCTGCACGCGAGTCACCCGCGGGAGATCGGTTCCGCGCACCCCATCGCGGTTCCTGCTCGAGATCCCCGAGGAGCTCTACGAGGTCCGCGATATCGGCGAGGAGGCGCGTCAAAAGGTCCCGGAGGCCGAAGTGAAGAGCTTCTTCGGGAATCTCGCGAGTCTGCTGGATGACTAGCCGTGACCGGCATTTGCACGCGTAGCCGCCCGTGATGCGCGATGTCGCAGGCGTCGCAGGCGTCCTGTCGACCACGCGCCGCGGGGCTTGTCATCGGATGATTTGCGACCGGTTCTGCGGATCTCTGGTATCTCGGCTCCATGAACAGGAAAGCCATCCTTTGCGCGTCGTTCGCTGCTGCATGCGGCGGGAAGACCACGCCGAGCCCCGAGCCGATGGGGACCTCGCATGCCTCGAGCGGAGGACTCTCCGGGTCGATCGTGCAGCCCCCCGTGACTCCGCCGGACTCGGCCCTGCCGTTCCGGATGTCGTACGCGAACCCAGGCGGCATGTGGATGCCGCAGCAGATGACGCTGCCGGGACACGTGGAGACGTTCAAGAACATGGGTGTCAAGCTCGATCCGAGCACGCTCGCCGATCCGCTCGCCGCGCCGATCGCCGCCATCGTGTCGGTCGGTGGCTGCTCCGCGTCGTTCGTGTCGGGTGAGGGCCTGGTCGTCACCAACCACCACTGCGTGCAGGGTGCGCTGCAGTTCAACTCCAGCGCGAACGAGAACCTCGTCGAGAACGGCTTCCTCGCGAAGACGCGCGCCGAGGAGCGCTCGGCGGGGCCCGCGCAGCGCGTGTACGTCGTGCAGGCCTACACCGATGTCACGCGGAAGATGCGCGACGGGCTCGAGGCGATCAAAGACCCGACCAAGCGCAAGGACGAGCAAGAGAAGCGGATGAAGGAGCTGGTCTCCGGCTGCGAGAAGGATCGCCCGGGGCTCCGGTGCGGCGTCCGCAGCTTCTTCCGCGGCGGCCAGTACATGATGATCGAGAACCTCGAGCTCCGCGACGTGCGGCTCGTCTACGTGCCGGCGCGCGCCGTCGGCAACTACGGGGGCGAGGTCGACAACTGGGCGTGGCCGCGCCACACCGGTGACTTCTCGTTCTTCCGCGCGTACGTCGGCAAGGACGGCAAGCCCGCGGACTTCTCGCCCGACAACGTTCCGTATCAGCCGAAGCATCACCTGCAGGTCACGACCGCAGGCCTCAAGCCCGGCGACTTCGTGATGGTCGCCGGCTATCCAGGCCGCACGAGCCGCACCGATACGGCGCTCGAGATCCACCACGACGTCGAGTGGTACTACCCGTATTTCATCGAGTATTCGAAGCAGCGGTACGCGATTGCCGAGTCGCACCTGAAGGATGCTGGCGAGACCGGCATCAAGGCCACGGTCATGAAGCAGGGCGTCCAGAACTTCCTCGAGAAGTACCAGGGCCTGCTGAAGGGCATGAGCTCGGGAGATCTGATGCAGCGCAAGGACGCGCTCGACAAACAGGTCCACGAGTGGGCCGCACAGCCCGGTCACGAGACGCTCAAGGCCGACATCGAGAAGATGAAGACTTTGATCGCCGCGGAGCAGCGCGACGCACGCGTCGACTTCGATCGCGGTAACGCGTTCGGCGGATCGAGGCTGCTGGGGGTGGCGCTGTCGTTCACACGGTGGGCCGAGGAGCGCGCGAAGCCGGATGCCGAGCGCAAGCCCGGCTACCAGGACCGCGACATGAAGCCGGCCACGTCGGGCCAGAAGCAGCTGAAGAAGTCCTATGACCGGACGCTCGATCGCGCATCGTTCCGGCTCGCGTTGACCCGCGCGTTGCTCCTCGACGACAAGGATCGTCCATGGCTCGGCCTGCTCCTCGGCACCAAGAAGGGTGGGAAGATCGACGAGGCGTTGATCGACAAGACGCTCGACGGCTGGTACGCGGCGTCGACGCTCGAGGATGAGGCCACGCGCCTCGCGCTGCTGCAGACCGCCACCACCAAGCAGCTCAAGGCCTCCAAGGATCCGTTCATCCAGGCCGCGCAGCGGCTGTGGCCCGTGGTCAAGGCTGAGGAGAAGAAGTCCGATATCCGCGCCGGCGAGCTGCTGCTGGTGACGCCTGCGTACGCCGAGGCGATGAAGCAGGTGCTCGGTGGCCAGCTCTCACCCGATGCGAACGGCACGGTCCGCATCACCTACGGCACGGTGAAGTCGTTCAAGCCAATGTCGAAGGATGCCGCGGACTCGCCGTTCACCACGGTGTCGCAGATCCCCGGCAAGGACACCGGCAAGGAGCCGTTCGACTCGCCGAACAAGCTGCTCGCGGCGATCAAGGCGCGCAACTTCGGTCGCTATGGCGATCCGGCGCTCGGCGGCGACGTGCCGGTCGATTTCCTCAGCGACCTCGACATCACCAACGGCAACTCGGGCTCGGCCACGCTCAACGACAAGGGCGAGCTCGTCGGCCTCGCGTTCGATGGCACGCTGGACGGCGTGGCCTCGGATGTGGTGTTCAACAGTGCCACGACGCGGACGATCCACGTCGACGCTCGATACATGATCTGGACGATGGACCTCCTCGACGGTGCGGATCACCTGATCAAGGAGATGGGCCTGACACCAACGCCCTGATTGTCAGCGCGCGGACTGTTCGCGCGCGAGGCGTTCGCGCGTGAGGCCCACGTAGCGTGCGTCGGCGTCACCGGCGAGCCAGCTGCGGCCGAGCCGGGCGCAGATCACCGCGGTGGTTCCGGATCCGACGAACGGATCGACGACGAGCTGGCCGGGTTTGCTCGAGGCGAGCACCAGCTTCTCGATCAGTGCTTCCGGCTTCTGCGTGACGTGCGGGGTCTTCTCGGACATGCCGTTGCAGATCACCGGGATCTCGATGACATCGCGGGGCTTGGCCCCGAGCGGATTGGGGATCCACTTGTCCCGCTTGGCTCCGCGATCGTACTGTGACGACACCGCTTGCGCGCGCGCTGGATACTTCGTGGTGTGGCCGTTGTACGGGACGCGCACCGCATCGACGTCGATCTTCGCGGCGTGCTTGCGAAGGTGAACGATCGATTCATGCGAGCGGCCCCAGTCCTTCCCGAGGTTCGCCTTGTTGCGATACGACCAGATCAACCAGCGACAGCTCGCGAACCGCTTCGCGCTGCGCGCCTTGACGTCCGCGAGGATCTCCGAGAATCCGCACACGTACGCCGAGCCATGCGGTGCGAGCACGCGCGCGACCTCGGCGAGCCAGCCATCGCACCAGTCGACGTACGCCTCGATCGATTCGAACTCGTCCCACTCGGCCTTCGCGATCGCATACGGCGGATCGGTGACGACGAGATCGACGGACCCGGTGTCCAGCTTGCCGAGCAGCTCGAGTACATCCGCGTGCCACAGCTCGCCGCCGTGCCCGGCGTGGGCACGGGTGGGGCCGTTCCCTCGCAGATCTGCGGGCACCGCTAACTCGCGGACGACCCGAGGTGGACGCTTCGGCATGGCGCGAGCATCCTACGCGCGTATGACAGCGTCGGAGCCCTGGATCCACCCCACCGCGATCATCGAAGACGGCGCGCAGATCGGCACGGAGACCCGGATCTGGCAGTGGGTGCACGTCATGCCCGGTGCGCGGATCGGAGCAAGGGGTTCGATCGGCCAGGGCTGCTACGTCGGCAACGTCACGATCGGCGATGGCTGCCGGATCCAGAACCACGTCTCGATCTACGACGGCGTCACGCTCGCGGACGACGTGTTCCTCGGACCCTCGTGCGTGTTCACCAACGTCAAGCATCCACGCGCCCACGTCTCGCGCAAGGATGCCTATGCACCGACGCGGGTCGGCCGTGGCGCCACGATCGGCGCGAACGCCGCGATCCTGTGCGGCGTCACGATCGGCGACTACGCGATGATCGGCGCCGGTGCGGTGGTCACCCACGACGTCGCACCGCACGCGATCGTCACCGGCGCACCCGCGCAGCACATCGGCTGGGCGTGTCGCTGCGGTGAGACGCTCGGCGACGATCGCGTGTGCGATCGCTGCGGCGAGGCGCTGGTCCGCTAGCTACGGTAGTGGTGCTTGAGCTGCGCCCACAGCTCGATCGGATCGAAGCCGAGCAGCGAGAACGGATGCGCACCGGATTCCTTCATCGCGTCGCGAGCGCGGCCGGCCAGGGCCGTGGCCACATCCCGCGTGGATTGCGGCAGCATCCTCGCCATGGCCGAGGCAGCGCGCCCAGCCATCGCGGCGAACGCGGCACCGCCGAGCAGACCGAGCAGCCAGGTCGGCGCCGGATCGATCACCACGCGCTTGGCATTGAGATCGCGGGCGAGCTGATCGCTCGGACCGGTCACGATGCCGAGCAGCGTCGAGCGTTCGAGGAACAGCGCGAGGCTGGGCTTCGCGAACCGCTCCTCGACGGCCTGGATCACCCGCTTCGTGCCCTTGCCCCAGTCGCGCGCGAACGCGGACTCTGGGACGAGGTCGGCGATCGCGCGAT
>JAYUVX010000152.1:0-5638 GCA_043753855.1 Myxococcales bacterium
GCGACAGCGGCGGCAAGGCGATGGACATGTTCGTGCTCCAGCACCTCGACACGATCTTCGGCGACGTCGCGAAGGCGGCGCAGCGCGTGAAGGTCAACGAGGTCAACCTGATCGACGGTGGCGATGGCCAGACGATCGCGGCGTACGCAGCGGCGTATCCCGCGACGATGGGCAAGCTGCTCAACGAGGTGACCAAGACCCTCGGTGTCGATATCGCGAAGGTGATCACCGGAACTTCCACCCCCAACGACTCCACGGTCCGGAGCTGAGGAGGACGCCATGCAGAACCTACTCGTCGTCGGTGCGGTCGGGATCCTCGGTGCGCTGATCCTGATCGCGTTCATCATCTCTCGCGTCATCTATATCTGCCCGCCCAACGAGGTGCTGATCTTCTCGGGCGGTCACCGCAAGCTCGCGGGCGTCGAGCGCCCGGTCGGCTACCGCCTGATCCAGGGCGGGCGTGGCATCCGGATCCCGCTGATCGAGGTCGTCGATCGGATGAGCCTCACCAACATGGTGATCGAGCTGCGCGTTCAAGGCGCGTACTCGCGCGGTGGCATTCCGCTCAACGTGCAGGGCGTCGCGAACGTCAAGATCTCGAGCAAGAGCGGTCAGCTGGCAAACGCGATCGAGCGCTTCCTCAGCATGACACGCGAGCAGATCATGCAGGTCGCGCGCGAGACGCTCGAAGGCAACCTCCGCGGCGTGCTGTCGACGCTGACCCCCGAGGAGGTCAACCAGGACCGCGAGAAGTTCGCGGGTGCGCTCGTCCACGAGGCGGATCACGATCTCGCGCGGCTCGGCCTCGAGCTGACCACGCTGATGATCCAGCACGTGTCCGATGACAAGCGCTACCTCGACTCGATCGGCCGCCGGCAGACCGCCGAGCTGCTGAAGACGTCGCGGATCTCAGAGGCGGAGAACCACGCGCTGTCGAACGAGAACGCGGCCGCGAACTTTATGAACCAGGAGATGTCGAAGATCGACGCGCAGGTCGCCACGGCCCGCGCCGAAGGTCAGCGCCGGATCGTCGAGGCGCAGACGCGCAAGGGCGCACTGGTCGCCGAGTCGAAGGGCCAGGTCCAGGCGCTGCTCGCGAAGGCGACCGCCGAGGTCTCCGTTCAGCGTGCGCGACTGGCGCAGGTTCGCTACCAGCTGATCGCCGACAAGGTGAAGCCGGCCGAGGCCAAGAAGGCGCAGATGATCGCAGCCGCGCGCGGTGCAGCCTCGAAGATCGTCGAGGATGGCAAGGCGACCGCCACCGCGATCCGGTCGCTCGGCGAGACCTGGGCTCAGGCGGGTGACAGTGCGCGGCAGATCTTCGTCGCGCAGAAGCTGCAGGGCCTGGTCGCAACGATGATGAGCACGGTCGGCGAGATCCAGATCGACAAGGTCACCGTGATCGACAAGGACCTCGCGGCCAACGGGTCGAACTTCGCGGTCAAGGCGGCGATCACGTCCGAGCAGCTGAAGCAGCTCCTCGGAGTGGATGTCGCGGCGGCGGTGCAGCGGTTTGCCGGCGAGCAGCGCTCGCTGCCTGCGCACACCGCACTCGCGTCGCCCGCGCCCCGCAAGCCCGATCACGGCTGATGCAGGGCACGCTCGACAAGGCTGCGGCGCTGTTCGCAGCGCACCAGGTCGACGATGGGATGAACCTCCTCGCCAAGCTGTTCGAGGTCGCCAGCAACGATGCTGCGGCACGCGAGCAGCTGCTCGCATGGATCCTCGCGCGCGTCGACGATCCGCATCCGCAGGTCGGGGCGCACCTCGCGCTCGCTGGCGGCGCGCTGGTCGAGAACGGCACGTCGCCATCGGCGATCGGACGGGCGATCGTGGGGCCGATCGAGCGGGCTCTCGGTGACGCGGCGCGGATGATCGGATTCGCGAAGCAGTACGGGCATGCGCATCCACCGGAGCCCGACGCTCCCGAGGAGGACGCCACGGCGGAGGCGGCGGACTCGGATGCCCCCGACTCGCACGCCGACCACGATCATGACCATGATCACGACGGGCACGACGATGACGACGACGATCACGACGCAGACGCAGACGACCACGACCACGCCGTCGAGATCTTTGGATGGTCGCTGACCGACGACGAGCTCGAGGTCATCGCCGCAACCGACCCTCCGGCGGTCCAGGCCTGGTTCTCGCTGGAGATGTGGTACCGGCCCGCGGTGGCCATGTGGTCGCGCGATCGAGTCCTGCTGCGCGAGCTGCAGGCGCGGCCGACGCTCCGCGTCGCGATCGAGGAGCTCGGTGGAGAGACCGCAACTTCGCACTGGTTGTCGGTCCTGCTCGAGACCGTCTCGGACGCTCCGTTCGTGGTGCTCGTCCCCGAGCTCGAGGAGGCGTGGAGCTTCACAGCGGATGGCATCGTCGACCTCGGTCAGCTCACGGTGCTGCTGTCGAAGGCGCTCGTCGAGCCGTTACGGCGGGTCGGAGCCTCGGGCATCGCGACCGACGAGCAGCTCGCGGTGATGGCAGGCGATGCACCGCAGAGCAGCGAGAGCGGCTACAGCTCGTCGTTCGCGTTCTATCCGATCGAGGCCACCGATCCAAACGACGGTCTGCCGCGCGATGGCATCGCGCTGTGGGCTGCGCCCGGCGGTACCGGGACGCACAGCCTGCCCGGCGATTTCCTGCCCGGCACGATCGCGCCGATCGATGGCGTGCGCCTGCTCGTGATGGTCGGGCCCAAGGCGCCCGGGCTGCGGTTCGTGCGGAACATCCAGTCCGCCCGGATGTTCCAGGCCCTGCACGCACGGGTCACCGATGTCCGCAGCGTGCCGGCGGAACGCGCGGCCGCGCTGTTCGCGATCGCTCGTGCGCACGGCCGGATCGCGCGGATTACAGGCTGAGCCCGACGCGGCGGCGCGCCGTCAGGCAGTGGCCCGAACCGAGCGTGAACTCGCGGCAGGTGCGCGGGCGATCGTCGTAGATCACGCAGTGGAACCGGGTCTGCGTGCCCGCCTCGACCACGCCGCCGTGGAGCGCACTGCAGCGATCACCGGAGCGCCGGATCTCGAGGTAGCTGCCGCGATCCTCGAGGTAGCTCGGCTGCAGCTTCACCATCGGATCTCTGCGCGAGACCTCGACCGAGTGATACGCCGCGCGGCAGCACGCACCGCAGGTCTGGCAATCGATCCCAGCCTCGTGGCGCTCGCAGCCGGGCCACGCCGGATCGATCTTCGCCTCGGCTTGCCGGCACCGCGAGCCGCCCCGCGCATCGAACCGCCACGCACACGTGCCGCAGGTTCCGATCCCGGCGCCGGCCGGTAGCCCGGTCGGATGCAACGCCGGTGTCGGCGTCACGCTGCTCCACAGCGGCGCGGGCTCGCCCGGACCTCGGGCCGCGAACCGGTTCGCTTCGGCGGCGATCCGCGCGGTCGCGACCAGCGCGTGCTCGAGGGCCGGGGCCCACGGTGGGTGCGCGGCACGGCGGAGTGCGGTGATCGCACCCTGAACAGATGGATCGGTGCGATCTGCGAGCACGTCACCCGACAGCCCGTTCCAGAACGCGCGGAACTCCGTGGTCGGTGCGAACAGGTTGCGCAGCCCGTGGCGGCCGGTCAGCACCCATTGCACGCGCAAGCAGGCGTGCTCGCGCCAGTCGTGATCGGGGCCGGTGTTGTCCATCCCCCAGTCAGGGACGGTGAACGACTCCTCGCCCTCGACCAGCGAGTGACACAGCTCGTGGAAGATCATCTGCGCGAGGCTGTCGTCGGCATCGAGCTCGGCATCGATCGCGATCGCGAGCGTTCCGCGCCCATCCGTAGATGCATATGTATCTGCCGTGCGAACAACGCTCAGGCCGATCCGGCGCGCGGCTCCGATCCACACCTGGGCAAGTGGATCGATGTAGCGCTGTGTGACCTCGCGACCCACGTCGTGCGTCTAGCATGAAAACTTGCTTCGCCGGTGGCTGACGTTGAAGGTGAAATCATGAAGGGGGACATCGCGCTCGCAGGGTTCGTGCTGACGCAGGAGGAGTGGCAGGCACTCGACGCGGTATCGCGAGCGCAGCTCGTCTCCGCCGCCAGCCATCGCGACGAGCCGTGGGCTCCGAGCGCCGCCGGTAGCGGGCCGATCGACGTGCCGAGCGACGAGCAGCTCGCGAAGTAGCTTCGCCGTCCGGAACCGGCCAGTGGTGGCCTGGATCGCGTGGTACGCCGTGATCCGTGCTGACCGACGACGCTCGCTACGACGCCCTGCTGACCCGCGATCCGCGGTTCGACGGGGTGTTCTTCGTCGGGGTCTCGACGACCGGTATCTACTGCCACCCGATCTGTCCCGCACGCACGCCGGGCCGCCGTAGCTGCTCGTTCCATGCGACCTCGGCGCACGCCGAGGCCGCAGGCTTTCGCCCCTGCCTGCGCTGCCGTCCCGAGCTCGCGCCCGGCAGCTCCGACGTCGATGCAGTCGACACCCTGGTCGCGTGGGTGGCGCGCCGGATCGCCGAGGGTGCGCTCAACACGGGCTCGATCGAGGACCTCGCGCACGAGCTCGGCGTCTCCGCGCGCCACCTTCGCCGCGCGACCGAGTCTCGGCTCGGCGTGTCGCCCGTCGAGCTCGCACAGACGCGCCGGCTCGCGCTCGCGAAGCAGCTGCTGCACGACACGCTGCTCCCGGTCACCGACATCGCGTTCGCCGCCGGGTTCGGCAGCGTTCGCCGGTTCAACGCGACGTTCTCCGAGCGGAGGGGGCGCGCTCCCTCCGAGGTCCGTCGTGCGCGCGCATCCGAGCCTGCGAGCAGCCGGCTGACGCTACGGCTCGACTATCGCCCGCCCTACGAGTGGAAGGCCCTGCTCGCGTTCCTGCGCATGCGCGCGATCCCCGGCGTCGAGATCGTCGGGGATCACGGATATCGCCGCAACATCCGGATCGGCGCGCATACCGGCTCGATCGAGGTGCGGCACGCACCGGACCGCGGCAGTCTGCTGCTCGCGGTGGCACCGACGCTCGTACCGGTGCTGATGCCGCTCGTCGCGCGGATCCGCTTGATGTTCGATCTCGATGCGCGGCCCGATGTGATCGCGAACGTGCTCGGCCGTGATCCGCTGCTCGCACCACATGTCGCGGCGCGCCCGGGGCTCCGGCTGCCGGGCGCGATCGATCCGTTCGAGGCCGCGGTGCGAGCGCTGCTCGGCCAGCAGGTCTCGGTGGTCGGTGCGACCACGCTCGCCGGGCGGTTCGCAGCGATGCTCGGCACGCGACACGACGGCGGCGAGGGGCTCCCGCTCGTGTTCCCGCTCGCCTCCGAGGTCGCCGCCTCGACGCCCGCGGCGATCGCGACGATCGGCCTCCCCGGTGCTCGCGCGGCCGCGATCCATGGCCTCGCGAGCGCGCTCGCGACCGGTCGGTTCGCGCTCGCGGGCGACCTCGAGCCGTTCGTCGCGGCGGCGACCGCGCTGCCCGGCGTGGGCCCGTGGACGGCGCACTACCTCGCGATGCGCGCGCTCCACCTGCCCGATGCATTCCCCGCCGCGGACCTCGGGATCAAGAAGGCGCTCTCGGCGACTCCGCGCGAGGCCGAAGCGCGCGCCGAGGCGTGGCGACCGTTTCGCTCGTATGCCGTGATGCACCTGTGGACGTCGCTGGGAGGAACCGATGCTGACGATGAAGACCCTGCCATCCC
>JAYUVX010000153.1:0-45895 GCA_043753855.1 Myxococcales bacterium
TTCCCCCTCGAGCCGAACATCAGAACGCACGCGTGGTGAGCACACCGCTAGCGCCCTGCTCCCTCGAGCAACGCGTCAACTTGTCCGTGTGCAAATCCCCCTGCGGTCGTTATCTATCTTCAAGAGACGCTGGAGAACCCAGGGTCCGAAGCGGTGCACTCACAATATTCGCGTGAGTGTAATCGGTCAACAAGACCACCCCGAGAAGAGGCAAGTTTTTACCTGGGTGCGTGTTCAGGTCCGGATTGACCAACGCATCTCGCGTTCCCCGTCGCGCGCGCGTACGTTGATCGCGATGCGGCGGGTGATGTCGGCGATCGTTCCGCTCGCGGTACTCGCGTTATTGGTGTTCGTTGCGAGTCGATTCCTCGTCGGAGAATCGGCTGCCGAGCTCGACAATCAGGTGTTCACATCGCGCACGGATCGGATCCGCATGGTGGCGCCGCGCGGCTGGCGCGCCACCGATCAGCCGAGCTATCCGGGACTCGTGCTGTGGATGATGCGGACCCAGCCTGCCGGCCAGATCGTGCTGACCTCCGAGGCGTTCACGCGCCAGCTCTACTGCTCGTGGCCGATCGCCTGCCGCACCAGCCACGAGTCCTCGGCGTCGAAGTACGCCTGCGCGCTCCGCACCAAGCTCGAGGCGCAGCGCCTCCGCGTCGGTCCCGTTCAGCCCGGTCCCAAGGACAACGAAGCGTCGGGACTACCGTCGGTGTGGTTCGAGTACGACGACGGCAAGAAGTTCCTCCGCCAGGCGATCGCGCTCGGCGCCTCGGATCGCGCAGTCAGCCTCGTGCTCTCCGCGCCTTCCAATGAAGCGCGGGCCTCGCACGTGCGCGCCTTCGAGCAGGCGCTGCGTACGCTGCGCACCGTGAGCGCCGAGGAGGTCGCAGCGTCCCTGCCCGCCGTCGATGCGGGCGCCGCTTCGGCGGTCGTGGTCGATGGCGCCGCCAGCGATGGTGCGCCCGGTGTTGCCGCGCCTGCCGACGCCACGCTCGGCATCGATGCCGGCGTCGTGTTCGAATCCGCGCCGGCGTCTCGCGAGGCGCCGATCGGTCCGTGTCCGTAGCTCAGCGCCAGATCCGCAGCGACGCGTCGACGCGAAGCAGCTGCCCCAGCGAGCGCGCCTCCGTGGCAGCCATGCTTGCCTCGCGCGGCGGCGCACCGGCCGTGGCCGACAGCGCCGCGCTCGCACCGACGTGCGCCGCATCGCCGACCAGCGCCGCGATCACTGCCCGTAGTGCTCCATCCTGCGCCTCCTCGGCGGCGCGCTGCGCGTAGATCTCCATCGGGCCGATATCGACACAGCCAAAGCCCCGGTCGCGATCGGAGCAGTACACCCGTACGTGCAGGTGATCGTCGTGGCGCGCGCTATCGCCGGGCTGCTTCAGCGTCTGGCGGGCACGCGCGATCAGCGCCTCGGACTCGCCGATCTTCGCGGCGTGCTCGAGGAGCTTCGCGGCGATCGGCTCGAACATGAACACCCACTGCACCCGCGCCTCGGGTGCGGTGACCAGGTTCTTCACCAGCAGCCAGGTGCGCGGGATATCGACGGTGATGCCGCTGCCATCCTTCGCCCTGCCGGTTGCATCGAACACGCGCATCGCATTGGCCTCGAACGGCTGCCCGTCGGACCCGCGCATGTAATAGACCAGATCCGCGTCGCGTCCGCTCTGGTGCGAGCGATGCCACGCGCGCGCCGCACCGCCATCCTTCGACGACAGATCGGCGACCACGAGCTTCACATCGGTGACCTGCACCGCCATCCGCCGGCCCACACCCGTGATCAGGTCGAGCAGCTCGTCGGTGCCGTAACGGTTGCCTCGGGTGCGCCACACCGCCTGGGTCGTGAACCCCTCGCCACTGTCGGGCAACCGCTTGGCATCGACCAGGTAGCCGTTGCTCGGCTTGCCGACCGACACGCTGGTGCCATCCGTGACGAGGCCGAGCTCGACGCATCCCGCGAGCAAGACCAGCACCGCGCACACGGACCGCACGGCTCCAGTATGCATGCACGCGCCGAAAACGCGAACGCCCGCATGGAAGCGGGCGCCGCAGCGAGTCATCGAGGTAGCTAGGTCTTGTCTTCGAACTCGGCGTCGATCACGTCCGAGTCCTTCGGGCCCGCGCCGGGGGCTGCCCCGCCACCCCCGGTGTCGCCCTGGCCACCACCCGGTGCGCCGTCGCCGCCGCCGGACTGCTTGTACATGGCCTCCGCGACCTTGTGCGCCGCCGCTTGCAGCTTCTCGAAGGCCGCGCGCAGCTCCTCCGGGTTGCCGCCCTCGCGGTTCTTCTCGAGCACGCCCTCGGCGTCCTTGAGCGCCTCCTCGATCATCATCTTGTCGGTGCCTTCGAGCTTGGCCTCGTTCTCCTTGACCAGCTTCTGGGTGCCGTAGACCAGCGTATCCAGCTGGTTGCGGGCCTCGATCGACTCCTTGCGAGCCTTGTCCTCATCCTCGTGCTTCTCCGCGTCCTCGACCGCGCGCTTGATGTCCGCGTCCGACAGACCACCGGAGGCCTCGATGCGGATCGTCCGTTCGGCGCCCGTGGCCTTGTCCTTGGCGGCGACGTTCAGGATGCCATTGGCATCGATGTCAAAGGTCACCTCGATCTGCGGCACTCCACGCGGGGCCGGCGGGATGCCGGTCAGCTGGAACTTGCCGAGGGTCTTGTTGTCCTTCGCCATCGGGCGCTCGCCCTGCGTGACGTGCACCTCGACCGACGTCTGGTTATCGGCGGCGGTGGAGAACGTCTCGCTCTTGCGCGTCGGGATCGTCGTGTTGCGCGGGATCAGCACGGTGGCAACACCACCGAGCGTCTCGATCGCGAGCGACAGTGGCGTGACGTCGAGCAGCAGGATGTCCTTGACGTCGCCCGAGAGGACGCCGCCCTGGACCGCCGCGCCGAGCGCGACGACCTCGTCCGGGTTCACCGAGCGGTTCGGCTCGCGGCCGAAGAATTCCTTCACGCGCGCCGCTACCATCGGGATGCGGGTCGATCCACCGACGAGGACGACCTCGTGGATGTCCGTCACCTTCTTGCCGGCGTCCGCGAGCGCCTTCTTGCAGGGCTCCATCGCACGCACGACGATGTCCTCGATCATCTGCTCGAACTTCGATCGGGAGAGCTTCTTCAGCAGGTGCTTCGGTCCCGTCGAGTCGGCGGTGAGGTACGGGAGGTTGACCTCCGTCTCCTGCACGCTCGACAGCTCGATCTTCGCCTTCTCGGAGGCTTCCTTCAGGCGCTGCAGGACCATCTTGTCCTTCGCGACGTCGATGCCGGTGTCCTTCTTGAACTCGGCGACCAGCCAGTCCATCACCCGGTTGTCGATGTCATCGCCGCCGAGGTGCGTGTCGCCGTTCGTCGAGACGACCTCGACGACCTTGTCACCGACCTCGAGCACCGAGATATCGAACGTGCCGCCGCCCATGTCGAAGACGGCGATCAGCTGCTCCTTGGTCTTGTCGAGACCGTAGGCGAGCGCGGCAGCGGTGGGCTCGTTGATGATGCGCTTGACCTCGAGGCCGGCGATCTTGCCGGCGTCCTTGGTGGCCTGGCGCTGCGAGTCATTGAAGTACGCTGGGACGGTGATCACCGCCTCGGTCACCGGCTCGCCGAGATATTCCTCGGCGGCGCGCTTCAGCTTCATGAGGACACGCGCACCGATCTCCGGCGGCGAGTAGCGCTTACCGCGGATCTCGAACGCGCAGTCACCGTTGCCGGCTGCGACGATCTTGTAGGGGACGCGGCCCTTCTCGTCCTGAATGACGGGATCGGTGAACTTCCGACCCATGAACCGCTTGCTCGAGAACACGGTGTTCTCGGGGTTGGTGATTGCCTGACGACGCGCGATCTGACCGACCAGGACCTCGCCCTTTTCATCGAAGGCGACGACCGACGGGGTCAGGCGCGCGCCTTCCTCGTTGGGGATAACCTTCGGCTCCTTGCCCTCCATGATCGCGACCACGGAGTTGGTGGTGCCTAGGTCGATGCCGATGATCTTGCCCATAACGTCTTTTCCTCAGCTTGTCCGAGTTGTGTGCTGGCCAACCTAAGTACACGTCAATTGCCCGTCAAGGCTCAGGACCGCTAACTCCTCCGATCGGGGAGTCGATCGCGGTACCGGCCCCGCCTGGTCGGCCGGTTGCGGAGCGAGCCGTGGTCAGTTCGAGCTGGGAATCAACACCCGCTCGACGCGCGCGCGGCTAGGAGTGCGGCGCGCCGCAGATCTCCGCGAGCTCCGCGCGCTGCGGTTCGGGGACGCGAATGAAGTGAGCACGCGCGCGCGAGTACAGCTTCGCCTTGCACGCCGCCATGACGGCCAGCTTCTCGACGTTGGGATCATGGACGCACACCAGCGCCCGCTCGAAGGCGGCCAGTGCGTGCGCCGGCATCCCGCTCGCCAGCTTGCCTCTACCCTCGGCGAGGAACACCGTCGCGTCGCAGCCCTTCGCCGGCGGCTGCGGGGTCACCGGCGGGAGCGGCGCGTCGTCGAACCGCGGTCCCATCGACGCCCCGTGCGGCGAAACGTCCTCGGTCGCCAGCGGCTCCGGGGGCGAGTGCTCCGCGGGCACCGGGGTCGAGACCAACGGCGGAGGCTTCCGCGCCGCCGACATACGCTCCCCCCCACCGCAGCCAGCGGCGAGGACGATCAGAGACGCCGCGATCTTCATCCGCTCCGCTAGGCCGTGGGGTGATTCTCGGCGAGCGCGGCCTTCGCGAGGTCGATGATCGACGGCGGCGGATCCTTGAGTGCGAGCGCGAGGACCTCGTCCATGCGCTTCACCGACAAGATCTCCATCTCCTTCTTCACTTCCTCGGGGACGTCGATCAGATCCTTCACGCAGCGATCCGGGATGATCACGCGCTTGATCCCGGCGCGGTGAGCAGCGAGCAGCTTCTCCTTGATGCCACCGACGGCGAGCACATTGCCGCGCAGCGTGATCTCTCCCGTCATCGCGACGTCGGGTCGCACCGGCACACCGGTGAACAGCGACACCAGCGCCGTGTACATCGTGATACCCGCCGACGGACCGTCCTTGGGAACCGCGCCGGCCGGCACGTGGACGTGCAGATCGGTGTTTTCGAGGAAATTGCCCGGGTCGAGCCCGAGCGCGACCGCGCGTCCACGAACGAACGACAGCGCGGCCGTGACCGACTCCTTCATGACATCACCGAGCTGACCCGTGAGCGTCAGCTTGCCCTTGCCGGGCATCCGCGATGCCTCGATGAACAGGATGTCGCCGCCGACCGCCGTCCACGCGAGGCCGGTGGCAACGCCCGGCTCGGCCGTGCGCTCCGCGACTTCGCTGACGAACTTCTTCGGGCCGAGGAACTCCTCGACCTCCGCCGGATTGATCACCTCGTGGTCCTTCGCGGCACCCTCGGCGACGCGAACGGCCACGGCGCGGAACACCGAACCGATCTCGCGCTCGAGGTTACGAACACCGGCCTCGCGCGTGTAGCTGTCGACGATGTCGAACAGCGCGTCGTCGGTGATCTCGCAGCGCTCGTTCGAAAGCCCGTGATCCTCGAGCTGCTTCGGCACGAGGAACTTGCGCGCGATCATCTTCTTCTCCTGGCGCGTGTAGCCAGGGAGCTCGATGATCTCGAGCCGGTCGCGCAGCGCCCACGGAATCGGGTCGAGCTGGTTGGCCGTGGCGATGAACAACACCTTCGAGAGATCGAACGTCACCTCGAGATAGTGGTCCGAGAACGAGCTGTTCTGCTCGGGGTCGAGCACCTCGAGGAGCGCGCTCGCCGGGTCACCACGGAAGTCGTGACCGAGCTTGTCGATCTCGTCGAGCACGAACACCGGGTTGTTCGTCCCGGCCTTCTTGATGCCCTGGATGACCCGACCCGGCAGCGAGCCGACGTAGGTACGCCGGTGCCCGCGGATCTCCGCCTCGTCACGGACGCCGCCGAGCGAGATCCGACCGAACTTGCGGCCGATCGCACGCGCAACGGACCGACCGAGCGAGGTCTTGCCGACGCCCGGGGGACCCGCGAGGCAGAGGATCGGACCCTTCTTGTCATTCTTCAGCTTGCGGACGGCCATGTACTCGACGATCCGCTTCTTGACCTTGTCGAGGTCGTAGTGGTCGTCATCGAGGCACTGCCGGACTTCCTTGAGCTCGATGTGATCGTCGGTCGAGATCGACCACGGCAGCTCGACGAGCCACTCGAGGTAGGTCCGCGTGACGGTGTACTCGGCGCTCGACGGCTGCATGCCCTTCAGGCGATCGAGCTGCTTCTTGGCGACCTTCTCGGCCTCCTCCGGCATCTTCGCCTTGGTGATCTTCTCGCCGAACTCGTCGAGGTCACCGCCGCCATCATCGAGCTCGCCGAGCTCTTCCTTGATCGCCTTCAGCTGCTGGCGGAGGACGTACTCGCGCTGGTTGCGGCCCATCTCCTCCTGCACCTGCGTGTTGATCCGCTCGCGGACCTTCAGCACCTCGAGCTGGCGGGACAGGAACTGCAGCACCTTGCGGGTGCGAGTCTTGAGGTCAAACGTCTCGAGCACGTCCTGCTTCTCGCCGACCTCGAGCTCGAGGTGCGACGTGATCAGATCGGCGAGGTGACCCGCTTCGGTCACGCTATCGACGAGCGCACCGGCCTCCTTGGGGAGCTCGGGCATCAGCTTGACGACGCGCTTCGCGATGTCCTTCAGGTTCATCACGAGCGCATCGAGCTCGACATCGCTCGACGTCGGATCCGGAACCGAGCGGACCTTCGCGGCCAGGAACGGCTCCGCGCCGTCAAACGTCGAGACCTCGAACCGAGAGACGCCCTGGAGGATGACCGAGAAGTTGTCCTTCGCGAGCTTGATCACCTTCAGGATGCGCGCGGCGCAGCCGACCATGTAGAGGTCGCCAGAGCCTGGATCTTCGGTGCGTGCATCCTTCTGCGTGAGGATGCCGATGACGGGCCGTTCTTTCGCGATCGCATCCTCGACGAGACGGACGCTCTTGCGGCGGCCGACATCGATCGGGATGATCGCCCCCGGAAACAGCACGGAGTTGCGAAGCGGAAGGATGGGCAGCGTGTCCGGGATTTCCACCGGCTGCTCCCCACCTGCCTTGGGCTTGGTCATAGATCGGAACCTAGCGAGGCGCATCCATCACCGTCAAGCCGACCTGCCCGTAATGACGGGCGGTTTCGCGGTGATGTGTAGGTTAGGTGAGCGCTGCCGCGAGATCCGATCGTCGCGCGTCGGACCACGTCGTCGTCGGTTCGCCGGCCGGTCACGATCCAGTCAGTCATCGATCCAGTCATCGATCCGGGAGCGTTCGACTTGTTCGGCAGCGATGGTCGTCCGATCGCCGTCGTAGCAAATCTCGGTACTGCGATCGCGTTGACGACGCGACTCGACCCGCGATGACCGAGACGAATTCTCCTGTTGACCGAACGTCGACTTGGTCTTACCAATTGGTCTTACCAGTTGGTCTTACCAGTTGAGGTGCCATGTCAGCCATCGCCGCGACCGAGTCTGAGCTCGAGCCTTCGATCACCGCCATCGATGCGGTATTCGAGAAGCTCCTCGCCGACATCGTACGAGGGGTCCATCCCGCCGGAACCCGCCTCCCCGCCGAGCGCGAGCTGTCGCGCCAGCTAGGTGCCTCGCGACCGACGCTTCGGGAGGCCCTGCGCCGGCTCGGCGAGTGGAACCTGGTCGAGCCGCGACGCGGTTCGGGCGTGGTCGTCCGCGCGTATCGCGACTGGTCGATCGAGGTGATCGGCGGCTACCTCCGCTATGGCAAGCCCGAAGCGAACCAGCCCTCGATCGGTCAGATCTTGATCGACATGCTCGCCATGCGTCGGGCCGTGCTGCTCGAGGTGATCAAGCAGACCGCGAACCGCGTCCCCCAGGGCGGAACCTCCGCAGCTCGGCTCGCGATGGCGCGTGCGTGGTCGCTGCGAGACTCCGCGAACTACACCCGCGAGGACTTCGAGGTGATGCGCGCGATCGTCGAGGCCGCGCGGTTCACGCCGGGCTTGTGGATGCTGAACCGCGTCGCCGACATCTACCTGGACCTCGCGAACGTGGTGCGGTTCGCGATCAAGGCCCCCGAGGACTACGTCGCGACCCACACCAGGTTCTTCGACCTGCTCGAGGGCGGCAACGGCGACGCTGCGTGCGCGCTGATGGCGGAGTACCTCGAGCGCCACGACAGTGCGCTCATCCGCATGTTGAAGGTGGTGGTCGCATGAGCGAGGTCGCCGCGTACGAGCACTCCACGCTCGGGCGAACCGTCCTGATCTCGCTCGTGCCGGTGATCTGCCCCCCGCAGCTCGTGCACCTTGCGGACGCAATTGTCGATCACATGGCGCTCACGCTCGGCGCGTCGCCGGCGATCCTGCGCACGGGGTTTCGCGCGGGGCTCCTCACCTATGACCTCGGTGCGCTGCCGGTTCACCGCCGGCGCGCCCACAAGCTCACCGGCGATGCCGCCGAGCGCTACTACGCATCGTGGGAGCACGGTCCCACGGCGGTGCACGTGCAGTTCGCGCGAGCGCTCAACCAGTTGCTGTCGCTGTCCTGCTACGAACAGCCCGAGGCCGCGGAAGCGGTCGGCTATCGGGTGGGGCCCTGGATCGAAGAGGTCCGCCGCAAGCGATTGACGGTGTTCAAGGACGACGCCAACCGGCAGGCGCAGCAGGTGCTCGCGCCCGATCCGCTGCGGCCGGCGTTCCGCATGGACGCGCTGCGCCCGCGTCGAAAGCTGGGTGGCTGATGGTCGCCGCACGCGCACTGCACGAGGGTATCCGCCCGTCCAACGTGTTCACCCGCGAGGACATCCACGGTGACACCGTGGTCGATTGCGATGTCGTCATCGTCGGCTCCGGAGCCGGCGGTGCCCCGGTCGCCGCCGAGCTCGCCGAGGCAGGGTTCGATGTCGTCGTGATCGAGGAGGGCAGCTACTACCAGACCCGCGACTTCACGGCCGATACCTCGGCGATGGTCCGCCAGCTGTATCGCGATGGCGGCGCGACGATGGCGATCGGCAGCCCACCGATCATGTTCCAGGAGGGCCGCGCCGTGGGCGGCTCGACCGTGATCAACGGCGGCATGTCGTGGCGCACGCCCGACGACATCCTGCAGCGCTGGGTCAAGGACTTCGGCCTGTCGGTCAGCTCGGCGGAGATGGAGCCGTAC
Source organism: Myxococcales bacterium (assembly GCA_043753855.1). Taxonomy (GTDB): domain Bacteria; phylum Myxococcota_A; class Polyangia; order Haliangiales; family Haliangiaceae; genus JABFXX01. The sequence goes on from JAYUVX010000153.1 coordinate 9,158, forward strand.
TTCGAGCGCGTGGAGAAGCGGATCCACGTCGCACTCAACGACGAGGAGGCGATCGGCAAGGAGAACTGGCTGCTCAAGAAGGGCGCCGATGCGAAGGGCTGGGAGATCATCTCGAACCTGCGCAACCAGGCGCACTGTGTGGGCTCCAACCGCTGCGCGTTCGGGTGCCCGACCGGCGCGAAGCAGTCCGCGCTCGTCAGCTACATCCCGCGCGCGCTGCACTACGGCGCGCGGCTCTACGCCAACGTCAAGGTCGACAAGATCACGATGCACGGCAAGCGGGCCACCGGCGTCGTCGGCCGGGTCTCGCTGCCGAACGGTGGCCTCGGTGTCAGCGTCGCGGTTCGTGCGAAGCTCGTGGTCGCCTCGTGCGGCGCGATCCACACGCCGGCGCTGCTCTCGCGCAGCGGGCTGTCCGCGCGCTCCGGCGAGCTCGGCGGCAACCTGTCGATGCATCCGAACGTGAAGGTGTTCGCGCTGTTCGACGAGGATGTCTCGAGCTGGAAGGGCGTCCACCAGGCATTCCAGGTTCGCGAGTTCGTCAAGCAAGGTATCGGCACGTTCGCGGCGATCAACTTGCCGGCGAGCGTCACCGCGATGTCGTTGCCGTATCGCGGCGCGAAGCTGGGCGAGCTCATGGATCGCTACAACCAGATGGTCGTGGCGGGCATGCTGATCGAAGACCACACCACGGGGCGCGTCCGCACCATTCACGGCCGCCCGCAGGCGTTCTATCAGCTCGCCGAGCAAGACATCGCCACGATGAAGCTCGGCCTCGAGCGGCTCTCGGATCTGCTGTTCACCGCAGGTGCGCGTCAGGTGATCCTGCCGCTCCACACCGCCACCGTCGGCCACAACGCCGACGAGGTCCGTCAGATCCTCGCGCGCCCGATCCCCGCGAAGGCGTGGGAGGTCGTGACCGTCCACATGATGGGAACCGCGAGGATGGGCGCGGATCGCACGAGGTCGGTGACCGACAACTTCGGCCTCGTGCACGACGTCGATCGGCTGATGATCGCCGATGCCTCGCTGTTCCCCACGCCGATCCGTACCAACCCGATGGAGACCATCATGGCCCTCGCCACGCGCGCGGCCGGTCACGTGATCGATAACGCCCGGAGGTTCTTGTCATGAGTGTCGCCGCCGCCCCTGCATCGAAGTCCAATGCCGCCGCTCCGCGTGGCGCTCCCGTGCGCCGCCTGCCCTCCCCGTTCCCCACCCGCGAGGCGCTCGCTCTCGAGCAAACGCCGCGTCGCGAGCTCGAGCAGATCTTCCAGCGCGGCTCGATGCCGGATCTGGACGGCCTCGTCGGCTGGGAATTCCGCGGCATCAATCGCCTGCCGCTGAACTTCCTCCCGTTCGGCCAGCTCTCCGGGATCAAGAAGTTCGTCAAGGGCTTCTACCACAGTGAGGACGGCCGGGTGATGGGCTACAATACGCCGGTCGACAGCTCGAATGCGCTCGATGGCCGGTGGAACATCAAGCCGAAGAAGTTCGGGTTGTTCGAGACCTACCCCGTCGATGCCACGGCGCGAGACAACGAGTACCTGCACGCGCTGCTGCTCGACTACGGCAAGGGTGGGAACACGCCGTACGACATCACCGGCGGTCTGCGCGATTATCTCGTGCAGGTCGATCCGGCAAACCCGGACCTCTTGCTCGGCAAGGCGTACTACGCGCTCGGCCCGACGCGGATCGGCGGCCTCAACTTCTTCGTTCTCGAGCGTCACCGCCGCGGCCGCACGGACTACGCTTCGCGCTAACTGCTCGACCACATCCGCAGCCGTATCCGAAGGCGGTCAACGCCGCAGTCGACGGGATCGACGACTTCCACGCGAACGCGCTGCGCCACTGGTCCCGGAGCCGGATCGCTTGCTGTCACAAAAATCTAGTTCAGCGTAAAAACCGTCGCGTGCGGCCATCCGAAACGGTCGGCTCGCGCCAATTAGATGACATGAACGCCTCGTGGAGCTCCCGGTTTCTGATCACCGCTGCGGTGTACCTGCTGACGTCGCGCGCGGCGGCGGCAGATTCGCAACCGGCGATCGCGCTGGATTTCCACGTCGAGACCAAGGTCAAGGGCTGCCCGTCGGCGGAACGGTTCGGCGACGAGGTTGCCGCGAGGCTCGGGTTCGTGCCCTGGGACCCGCAGGCGGCGGGGTCGTTACGCGTGCGGATCGCTCGCGACGGCGACGACTTCGTCGGGACGATCGAGCAGCCCGGTGGCGCGAGCAAGGTCCTGCGCGGGAAGAGCTGTGCACGTCTCGCCGAGGCGCTGACGACGGCGATCGCGGTCGTGCTCGATCGGGGCGCGCCGGACGTCCCGGCCGTGCCCTCTCCATCGCCGCAAGAGCGGCGGCTCCAGCGCCTCGCGCGAGACGACGATCCGCAGGGGCTTGTCACGATCCGCCTGCGTGCACCCAATCGTCGCAAGCTCGAGGTAAGTCGCGTGATCGATCGATCCATGCTCAGCGGCAGGTATAGCGTCAGCGCGGTTTCGTACGAGAAGGTGTGCGAGGTCCCGTGCACGGCGAAGGTCCGGGCCGGCGCTCAGAGCTGGATCGTGAACGATCTCGAGACCGGTGAAATGGTGTCCGAGGACGCCACCGTGAACACGAACTCGACGCTCGACATCGACTACGTTTCTAACGCGCAGCTCCGCAAAACCTCCTACCATCGTATGGGCTGGAGCTTGCTTGTGGGTGGAGCCGTCGGGACCGTCGCCACGGCCTACTACATCGAGTCGAGCGACGTGAATCGCGCCTACCATTCGTTCGATGCTCTCGGGTTCGCCGGCGGCATGATTCTCGGAGGCGTCGTCGGGTACCTCATCAGCCCACGCCCGATCTCCGATACCGCGCAGATCACCGTCCGGGCAGGGCTGACCGACGCTGTCGGCGCGAGATAGTAACGGCGCGTGGCCGGGTTGTTCAGCGAGGATAACGTGCAGTTCGTGCTGCGCACGTTGTTGCGTCTCGGCGCCCCACCACGCGACTCCGAGGACCTTGCGCAGGAGGTGTTCGTGATCGCGCATCGCCGCGCCGCCGAGCTGGACGTCACGCGGGGCGCCGTGCCTTGGCTGTACGGGATCGCGAAGAATGTGCTGCGGGACTACCGCAAGCTGGCGCGCCATCGCTACGAAGTTCTCGACGAGCAGGCCGGCCACGAACGACAAGCGAGCCCCGCGACCGACGACGCTGATCTGTTACGGCGGGCGCTCCGGGCGCTCCCCGAAGAGCTCGCTGACGTCGTGATCCTCTGCGATCTGTCCGGGCTCACCGTGCTGGAGACCGCAGGCGCGCTCGGGGTCCCCGAGGGCACGCTCAAGGACCGGCTGCGCAAGGCGCGCAGCGTGCTCCGCGCCGAGCTCGATCGTCAACGCAACGAGGTCGCGCATGCATGAGCTCGACGATGACCTCGATCCCGAGCTAGCCCGCCTGTATGCGGCCGAGCGAGAGACTCCGTTGCCCGAGGGCGCGGCTGCGCGCGTAATCGCCGGCGCGGCGGCGTCGATCGCGACGGGCGCCAACATCGTCATCACCGGTGCCATGGCGACCGGCGTGTCGACGAAAGCGGTCGCCGCGATCGCGGTCGCCAGCGCGCTGGCCGGTGCGACCGCAGGTGCCCTCGGGTACCACTTCGCCACCCGCGAGCCTGCACGCGTGCGCGAATCCGCGCCGCGCCCGGCACCGCCATCCAGCCCAGATGCGACGACGCCGGACGCGCCCGCAAGACCCTCGGATCCGCCGACCGATGTCCCAGCCGCGCCGCCTGATGCGGCCGTGAGCAGCACTACGGTCGGTCGGCCCGCGCGCCCGGCGCCGAAGGACGACACCGAGCCCCTACTCGTCGAGCGCGCGCGTTCGGCACTGCGTCGAGGGCTCGTCGACGAAGCACTCGCGACGCTGATGCGCCACGAGCGTATCTACCCGAAGGGCGCACTTGCCGAGGAGCGGGACGTGCTCGCGATCGAGGCGTACGCTTCGAAGGGAGCGCGAGCGATCGTGCAGCGCCGGATCGACCGCTACCGACGTGATTATCCTCGCGGCTTCCTGAGCGACCGTGTCGAGCGGACCGCTGCGACCGTGCCAGGACCCTGACGTTTTCGACGACCGCTGCGCGGTCACCCACCACAGAGGTTCGCTCGATCGGGGGATCGACGCTCGGGTATCGGTTGCATCCCGCTCGGCAATGGTGAGGACTCGCGCCTGTGCGCTAGGAGCCGGCTTCGATCGCGACGCCGAGCGGGACCTTGATCCGCTTGACCTCCTCGCGCGCCATCGGATCGGGCATCACGCCCTCGTCGATCCCCAGCTTCATGATCACGATCTCGTCGCCGCCCTGCGGGATCGCCTGGAGCTCGGTGCCGGTCCCGCCGGTGCGGCAGTCGAGCGCGATCAGTGCCTTCATGCTCGGCGCGGCCTTCGCGGGTGCGCAGGCGCCCTTCCAGCGGCCGAGCTCGTGGCTGACCTGCTTGCCGGTCTCGTCGGTGGTCTGCAGGTAGAGGTCGGCCATCTCGCCCTCCTGGGTGATCCCCCACGCCAGCGATAGCTTCTTGGCCATGATCCGCTCACCTGAGGGTCGCGCGGGCTTGGCGGGTCCGCTGCAGGCGACGAGGAGGAGCGCGATCGCGAGGCGTGTCATGCAGCAAACCCTACTACACCGGGTAAGATGGCGGCATGTCACTGGCCCGGCTGGTCGTGATCGAGGGTCCTGACGCAGGACGCGAGTTCGAGCTCCCCCTGCGTGGCGGCGAGGTCGGGCGTGGCGATCAGTGTCTGGTCCAGCTCACCGATCCGGCCGTCTCGCGCAATCACGGCCGGATCGATCTGCGCGACGGCGGGCTGGCCTGGGTCGATGACAGCGGCAAGGTCCGCACGCTGATCAACGGTCAGCCCGCGACCGCCGCGCACCGGCTCGAAGCGGGGGACGAGATCATCCTCGGCACGACCAAGATGGCGTACCTCCCCGTCGATGGCGTGGCGGTGACCAAGGCATCGAGCCACGTCACGATGGAGGTCAACAGCCGCCAGCTGCTCGCGCTGGTCGGCGCCGACGACCGGGCGCGGCGTCACCTCGCGGCGCTCGCGAACCTCGGCGATCGGCTTCGTGGCGAGACCGCGAGTGGCCGCGAGGCCGTGGCACGTGCCACCTGCGATGCCGCGCTGTCTGCACTCGGCGCGCATCGCGCGTTCGTGCTGTCGGCCGGCAAGCGCGTCGCGCCGATCGCCGCGGTCGTCGCGCATGGCGAGTCGACCCAGCTCCAGATCCCGCAGGAGCTGATCGACAAGGTGATCGGGAATCGTCAGGTCGTCACCGCCGAGACCGGCGGCCGCGCGCTGATCGCCTCGCCGGTGAACGGCAACGGCGAGGAGGTCATCGGCGTGCTGTGGGTCGATCGCAAGGGCAGCGCGTGGGAGCAGATCGATTCGCTCGCGATCGGCTGTCTATCTCACCTGCTCGGCGCGGTGTGGGTCGGCAGCGATGCGCGCGAACAGGCGGTCCGCCGGGCCGATGCACTCGAGGAACAGCTCACCGGGCCGGTCGGCGCCGGGGATGGCGAGTTGATCGGCCGCTCCGAGGCTGCGCTCAAGGTCGTCGCGTTCGTGAAGCGTGTGGGTCCGAGCGATGCCACCGTGCTGCTCGGCGGCGAGTCGGGCGCGGGCAAGGAGATGGTGGCTCGCGCGATCCACCGCGCCTCGCGTCGCGCGAAGGGCCCGTGCGTCGCGGTCAACTGCGCCGCACTCACCGAGACCCTGATCGAGAGTGAGCTGTTCGGTCACGAGAAGGGCGCATTCACCGGAGCGACCGAGAAGAAGGCGGGCCGGTTCGAGATGGCCGATCGCGGCACGCTGTTCCTCGACGAGATCGGCGAGCTCCCGCTCGGCTTGCAGACCAAGTTCCTCCGCGTCCTCGAGGAGCGACGGTTCGAGCGGGTCGGCGGTCAGAAGGCGGTCGAGGTCGACGTCCGCATGGTGGCGGCCACCAATCGCGACCTCGCCGAGATGGTCAAGCGCGGCACGTTCCGCGAGGACCTGTTCTACCGGCTGAGCGTGATCATGATCGACGTCCCGCCGCTCCGCGAGCGGCTCGACGACGTGCCGCTGCTCGCGGAGCACTTCCTCGCGCGGTTCCGCCAGCAGGCCGCGCGCCGGATCTCCGGGTTCGCGCCTGATGCACTCGCGGCGATGACTCGCTATGCGTGGCCCGGCAACGTCCGCGAGCTGCGCAACGCCATCGAGCGCGCGATCGTGCTGGGAGATCGCGAACAGATCGTCGCGCAGGATCTCCCGCCGCAGGTCCTCGCGCATGCCGCGCCGCCGCGCAGTCGCCCGTCTCCGCCCACGCCGCCGCTCGGCTCGTCCTCGATGAGCGCGATGCCGATGGCAGCGCCGGCGTCGAACGCGGCGATCGACGTTTCGGCAGCGCCGCGCAGCCAGCCCGCGGCCGGTGCGCGTTCGCTGCGCGATCTCGAGAAGCACGGCATCCTCGCTGCGCTCGCCGCGACCGGTGGCAACAAGGCCCAGGCCGCTGCGATCCTCGAGATCGATCGCTCGACGCTCTACAAGAAGCTGAAGGACTACGACATCGAGAGCTGACCCACGGGGCCCGCGTGGTCGCTACTGCGGGTTCTTGCGGGGACGTCCGCGCTTGCGGGGCTGGTCACCTCCGCCGAAATCGAGCTCCTCCGCAAACCGCTCCTCGACGAGGTCGTCCACCGAGGTGTGAAGGGAGTCCAGACGGCGAAGCTCCTCGCGCTCAAACTCGGCAAACGAAGTATAAACCCTTGGAATACCTGACGACATTTGCGCTCCTTCAAGGACATGACCCACATGTCCTACATCTGCGTACAAGGTACGCGTGAACGGAAGGTGGACCAAATTTTTTCGATGGGTCTGTGAACGGGATCGTCATAGCGGCCTGCTACATCGAGCCGCATGACCCGGATCGTCGCGGTCGCTAATCAAAAAGGTGGCGTTGGAAAGACCACCACCGCGATCAACCTCGCGGCGAGCGTCGCCTCGCGCGGGCACCGCGTGCTGCTGGTCGACTTCGACCCGCAGGGCAACGCGTCGTCCGGTGTCGGGTGGACACGCGATCGCGTCGAGCTATCGGTGTACGACGCGCTGACCGGAGATGCCACGCTGGCGGACATCATCCGCCCCACCGATATCGCCACGCTGTTCCTGGTGCCGGCGACCACCGACCTCGTCGGCGCCGAGATCGAGCTGATCTCGGCGGACCATCGCGAGCGGTTTCTCGCCGATGCGCTCGCCACGGTGGCCGAGCAGTACGAATACATCGTGATCGATTGCCCGCCGTCGCTCGGCCTGTTGACGCTGAACGCGCTGGTCGCGGCGCACGGCGTGCTGGTGCCGATGCAGGCAGAGTACTTCGCGCTCGAGGGGCTCTCGGCGCTGACCTCCACGATCGAGAAGGTTCGCGTCGCGTTCAATCCACAGCTGTCGATCGATGGCGTGCTGTTCACGATGTTCGATGCGCGGCTGTCGGTCGCCAACCAGGTGCGCGCCGAGGTCGAGAAGTTCTTCGGAGACAAGGTGTTCAAGGAGAACATCCCGCGCAACGTGCGGCTATCCGAGGCGCCGAGCCACGGCAAGCCGGTACTGCTCTACGATCTGCGGTGCGCGGGGACCAACAGCTACCTCGCGGTCGCGGATGACTTCCTCGATCGCGAGCGGATCGCGAACGCGGCCCAGGCGGGAGCTGCGCCGCCAGGAGCTCCGCCAGGAGATCCGTTGGGAGCTCCGCCAGGAGATCCGTTGGGAGCTCCGCAATGATGAGTGATCTCAAGAAGCGTGGACTCGGTCGCGGGCTCGGTGCGCTGCTTCCCGGTGGCTCGCTGTCCGCGCCCACGCCGGTGACGCCGCAGGCGAGCGCGTCGCTCGATGCACCGCAACCGCGCTCGCGCGTCTACTTCGCGGCCGGCATCGAGGACCTGTATCCAAGCCCGGAGCAGCCGCGCCGCAAGTTCGATGACACCAAGCTCGGCGAGCTCGCAGATTCGATCCGCGTCCATGGTGTCATCGTGCCGCTGGTCGTCCGCCCGCGGCCGGGCGGTGGCTATTTCCTGATCGCCGGCGAGCGCCGGTGGCGTGCCGCACAACGGGCCGGCCTTCACGACATCCCTGTCGTCGTCCAGGACGTCGCCGAGGGCGAGGCGCTCGAGCGCGCGCTGGTCGAGAACCTCCAGCGCGCCGACCTCGGCCCGCTCGAAGAGGCAGCCGCATTCCAGCGGCTGGTCGACGAGTTCGGCCTGACGCAGGACGAGATCGGCGCGCGGATCGGCAAGGACCGCAGCACGGTCGCGAACACGATGCGCCTGCTGAAGCTCCCCACGCAGGTCCGCCAGCTCGTGGAGGACGAGGCGCTGACCATGGGCCATGCCCGCGCGCTACTCGGCCTCGAGTCCGCGGAGGCGATCGAGATCGCCGCGCGCAAGGTCGTCGCCAAGCAGCTGTCGGTGCGCGCCACGGAAGATCTGGTCAAGAAGACGCGGGATCCCGAATCGGCGCGCCCCCCCCGCCCCGCACCGGGAGTCGTCGCGAAGTCGGCCTCGGTGCGTGACCTCGAGGAGCGGCTGACCCGCGCGCTCGGTGGACCGGTCATGATCACCGAGGACGAGCCCGGCAAGGCCGGCCGGATCGAGATCCGGTACATGAACCTCGATCATCTCGAGAGGATCCTCGACCGCCTGCTGTGAGCGGGTACGCACCGGGCCTGACCGGGTAGCCATCCACGGCACCGAGGTCGTGAACCGTTTTCTGTGATACTCAAACCGGCTGATGTCGGAGAGGGAACACGATCGGCTGCCGTACGCCGTGCAGGTCGAGTTCCGAACTGCCTCGTCGTTCCTGGTCGCCTACTCGGTGAACCTGTCGCGCGGCGGGCTGTTCCTCGAGACCGACGCGGACATTCCGACCGACGTGCAGATCGAGCTGACCATGCAGGTCCCCGGCGTTGATCCGATCACGCTGACCGGCATGGTCGCGTGGCGTCGCGAGCTGGATAGTCCTGAGGGCCCGCCCGGCCTCGGCATCGAGCTCGGGGACACCACGCCGCTCAACGCCGTCATCGATCGCCTGGTCGCGCGGTTCCACGGCGTCCACATCCTGGTGCTGTCCGGCGATCGCCAGGACCGCACCACGCTCGCGCGTTCGATCAAGTCGATCATCGCAACCGCCGAGATCATGCAGGCCGCCGACGCTTCGGTCGCCGCCGCGCTGATGACCAACGAGGTCGACCTCGCCGTGATCGATGTCGACTACGACGCCGACGGCGGGCTCAAGACGCTGCAGGCGGCGAAGGCGCTGAACCCGCCCGTGCCGACCGTCGCGATCACCTCGAACGCGAGCCTGCGCGAGCATGCACGCGTCGCCGGGGCCGACGAGCTCGCGACCAATCCGCCGCCATTCGCGGAGTTGCAGGTGGTGCTGGTGCGCGCGCTGTCCAAGCCCGTGATTGTGCGCGGCTCCGGCCGGGTCAAGAGCTCGCAGACCTGACGCTTCGTGCGGCTGCGTCCCCGCATCGGAGAACGTCGGGCCGCTGCCCGCGGAGCCTGAGCACCAAGAACGCACCTCCTCGGCGGTGCGTTGTCGTCCACACCGCCCGGCCGACCCCCTGAGCACCCAAGAACCCACGGGACCCAAGCAGAGGGTTCGGTAGGCAGTGCGTTGTCGTCCACCGCGTTGTATCGGCGGAGTCCGCCACGGAGACGCAGAGCGCGCAGAGCGGTGAGAGTCTTCGAGCGTCGCGATGTCAGCGCGAGATCATTGGTCGCGCGTCGCGAAAACTCCGCTGCTCGGGTCCCGTGGGTTCTTGGGTGCTTTGGGTCCGACGTATACGTCCACGGCGAGCACGAGCCGCGAGCACGGGTCGCGAGCGCGCCGGCCGCTGAGTGTCGCGCAGCTAACCGCGCCGGCGCGTCGCGGCTTCGACCGTGTTCTCGAGCAGGCAGGCGATCGTCATCGGACCGACGCCGCGCGGGACCGGTGTGATCGCGCGCGCGCGCTGTGCTGCTTCGGTGAAGGCAACGTCGCCGACGATCTTGCCCTCGACGGTGCGGTTGATGCCGACGTCGAGCACGATCGCGCCCTCGGCGATCCAGTCGCCGCGCACCATCTCGGGACGGCCCACGGCGGCGACCACGATGTCCGCGCGCCGGGTCTCCCCCGCGAGATCACGCGTCTTCGAGTGACACATCGTCACCGTGGCATTCGCATTGGCGAGCAGCAGCGAGATCGGCTTGCCCACGAGCACGCTGCGACCGATCACGATCGCGCGGGCACCAGCGAGCTCTGCACCGACCTCGCGCAGGAGGCGCATGCAGCCCTTGGGCGTGCACGGCGCGAACACCGGCCGACCCTGCGCGAGGTAGCCGAGGTTGATCGGATGCAGCCCGTCGACGTCCTTCGCCGGATCGAGCGCACGGATCACCGCATCGGAATCGAGGCCGTGTGGCAACGGGAGCTGCACGAGGATGCCGTCGACATCCGGATCTGCGTTGAGCTGCGCGACCAGGGCCATCAGCTCCGCCTGCGAGGTCGTGGCGGGCAGCTTGTGATCGCGGACGTCGACGTTCGCCTCGCGCGCCGCCTTGGTCTTGCTCCTGACGTAGACCGCGGACGCCGGGTCGTCACCGACCAGCACCACCGCGAGACACGGCGCGATGCCGCGCACGCGCAGTGCTGCAGCCGAGGTCGCGACCTCCGCGCGCAGCTTCGCGGCGATCGCGGTACCGTCGATCAGCTGCCCGATCATCCGATCACTCCTTGCTCGCGGTGCCGCTTCCGGTCGACGTGCTCGGCGTGCTTGCCGCGGGCGTGCTGGAGGTCGACGATTCGTTCGCCGCCGGGGCCGCGGTCGCCGTGCCCTCCGAACCGGTCGGCTTCGCATCGGCCTTTGGAGGCACGCCCTGATCGAGGCCCTGCTTCGCGGCCTCCTTCGGATTGGACGAGTAGAGGTCCTTGTACCAGCCACTACCCTTCAGCTGGAACGCGCTCCACGAGATCAGCTTCTCGAGCTTGTCCTCGCCACACGCCTCGCACTTCACGAGGTCGGGGTCAGCCATCCGCTGCTGGTACTCGAACTCTTTCTTGCAGGCATTACATCGATATTCGTACGTCGGCATCTCTGGCTACTCCTCGAGGGACACGATGCGCACGCCCAACTCCCCGTCAACGTCGACGAGCTCGCCCCGTCCGATCAGGCGGCCCGCTGCGCGGACCTCGAACGGACCGGAGAGCGGCCGTCCCAGCGGGACGATCGCTCCGGGCGCGAGCTCGCCGAGCTGACGCAAGGTCATCCGCGTCGTCCCGAGCTGAACGGTCAGCTCGAGCTGTGCGGTATCGGCGAGCGCGTGCGACATCGGAGCGGGAACATAGCCGGTCACGACCCGGGCCTCCACCGCTAGGGGAGCCGCGCTGAGCCCGACCATGCCATCGCCGATCACCAGCGAGAAGTCCCGATCGACCGTGACCACGTCCCGCACCGCCAGCCGGGGGATCGAAGCGGCCTCGAACGCACACCGCGCGATGACGATCGGCAGCTCGAAGCTCCAGTCACGCTTTCCCGGCGGGACGCGCACAGCGAGCGAGCGCGGCACATAGACAATCATCGTCCACCCAGGAGCCCCGCCTTCGACCACCAGCTCGAGCGCGACATGAGTCGGCGCCGCCGCTCCTGGTTTCGACGAGGCCACAGCCTTCTCGACCCCGCGCGTGATCGATGAACCGGTGGGCAACCCGGGCGAGGGCCAGACCTCCGCAGCAACGCCTGCATCCTCGACGGCAGCGGCGACGGCGAGCACCCAGATCGCCTCCTCGGCGACGGTCAACGCGCGCGGCGCGGCAAGCTCGTGGGCGCCGCCGATCAGTCGCTGCGCGAGGCCACGGATCGCCCGGGCCGAGCCGGCGACGACGATCGAGCCGCCGCCGATCCGGACCTCGGCGTGCGCGGCGTGGGGATCGAACAGGCCTTCGCACACCCCGACCACACGGGGACGTAGCGGTCCGCCCGCGAGCTTCGCGAGCCGAGCACCGAGCGGGCGCGCGTCGACCCAACGCGCGAGAGCCGTCTCGAACGCCGCATCCGCGCGGCTCAGCCGGCGCAACTGAGCGATCGGATACGGCGAAAAGTTTGGACCCTGGGATGGCACTGGTACGCTTTTATCCTACATCGGACTACCCCAAGGTGAACCCGTGCATGAACGCCGTCTAGGCTACCGGATCCCGTACGAGGCCATGGTGACCTCCTACGTCTACGATCGCCCGATCCGAGGTCTGTCGCAGAACCTCAGCGATACCGGGATGAACATGTCAGCGATCTCCCTGGTGGCCCCGCCGCCGGGCCTCGTCGTCGGTCTCGAGATCGACATCCCAGGAATCGATGACTCGATCTGGGCGTCCGGTCAGATCTGCTATCGCAAGGATGACCGGATGGCCTCTGGACTCGGCGTGCGGTTCGTCGCGATGGCGAAGTCCCAGGCCCGCATGATCCGCGACTTCTGTATCGAGTCGCGCCGCAAGAATCTCGGCTCGTTGCTCGCTCGGATTCGCGCGTAATCCCGACGGGCACGGTCGCGGTCGAGCGGCTATGATTCAACAAGCCGCATGTCGCGCCTCCGAATGTTCGTCGCACTCGCGCTCGCTGCGGCCCCCCTCACCCTTGCGGTCGCCGCACCGGGTGATGACTGGGGCGTCACCCGCGACCCGTTCGACAAGAACGTGATCGCTCGCTACAAGGCGATCCTCGCGAGCAACCCGCACGACGCCTCGGCACTCGCGAAGCTGCTCGAAATGTACAAGCGCTACCGGACGATCGACCTGCTCAAGGAGGAGTACGGCAAGGTCCTCGCGAAGTCCCCCGACAACGCGCCGGCGCTGGTCGTGCTCGGCCGGCTCGACAAGGCCACCGGTGACGAGGCACGTGCGCTCGAGCTGTGGACCAAGGCGGTCGCGAGCAATGACGGCGACACCGGTACCTGGCTGTTGATCGGCGAGACCCAAAAGGCGGGCGGCAAGAACAAGGAGGCGCGCGCGGCGTACGACAAGGCGCTATCCCACGCCTCGACGAAGGACGCCAAGAAGAAGGCGCTGCGCGCACTCGCCGACCTCGCACTCGCGACCGGCGACAACGATGGCGCCAACGCCTACTTCAAGCAGTTCCTCGAGCTCGATCCCACCAACGCGCAGCTGTGGATCGAACGCGGTGACGCGATGCTCGCTGCTGGCAAGCGCGACATCGCGCTCGAGAGTTACTCGTCCGCCGAGAAGCTGCTGGGCTCCGATCCGGCACGCCGGGTCGAGGTCGTCTCGCGCCGCGGCCAGGCGCTCGAGGGCCTGGGCAAGGATGACGAGGCGGTCGTCGAGTATCGCCGGGCGATCAAGCTGGCGCCGAAGGGGTACTACCTCGAGGTCGAGCTCACCGGCCGGGTGATCGACATCTACCGCCGCAAGCAAGCGCTGCCCGCGTTGCTCGCCGAGTACGAGAAGGCATGGCCCGAGAGCTCGCGCGGTCACTTCGAGTGGGACACGCTCGGCAAGCTCTACGAGGAGACCGGGGCGCAGGACAAGGCGATCGCGGCGCTCAAGAAGGCGGTCGCGAAGTCGAGCTTCGAGCTCGAGACCCAGCGCCGGCTGATCGTACTGCTCGAGAACTCGGGTCGCGATGACGAGGCACTGAAGCAGTACGAGGCCGTGGTCGCGGCGGCTCCCGGCGAGGCGCGGTTCCAGCTCGAGCTCGCCGAGCGTTACTGGCGGCGGGGGCAGGAGAAGAAGGGGCTCGAGTCGCTCGCGCGCCTGCAGGGCCGGTTTCCAAACGATGCAGGCGTGCTCTCCGCGATCGCCGACATGTATCAGCGCTGGGGCAAGGAAGATCTCGCGATCGCGCAGTACGAGCGGCTCGCCAAGCTTGAGCCCGACGATCCGGGTCATCTCGTCACCCTCGGCGAGCAGTACTGGCAAAAGGCCGACAAGGCGCGCGCCCTCGCGACGTGGAAGCGGATCATCGCGTCGAACAAGGCGAGCGGGTTCGCGAAGCTCGGCGAGGTGCTGTCCGAGCACAACATGGGACCCGAGGCGATCGCGAACTACGACAAGGCGATCTCGCTCGACGCCAAGAACCCCGAGTTCTACAAGGGCCGCGCGAGCGCACTCGAGAGTCAGAAGCAGTTGCCCAAGGCCCTCGACGACTGGAAGAAGGTCCTCGATCTCGTCGGGACCAAGCCAACCGATCGCCTCGCCCGCCGCGATGCCCGCCGCCACTTCGTCCAGATCGTGAGCCGGATGGGCGCGAAAGAGCTGGAGGTCAAGCGCGACTGGGAGGCGAAGTTCAAGACCGGCGATGCGGAGGCCGGCTACTTCCTCGTCGAGTACTACGGGCGCAAGCCGATGAAGGGCGAGCCGCTGGCAACGCTCGAGGCGCTGCACAAGCGCGTCCCCGACGACCAAGACGTCGCGCTCGACCTCGTGAAGACATACCGGTCGATGCGCAGGTACGACGAAGCCGTCGCGATGCTGCTCGAGCTCGCGAAGGTCGCGCCGTCGCGCGAACGCGAGGTGTACTGGCAGATCTCGGAGATCAAGCGTGAGGCGCGCAAGGACTCCGAGGCGCGCGAGTGGCAGGAGAAGGCGCTCGCGAAGAGCCCCAGCGATCCCACGGCGTACATGCGGATCGCCGAGGGCTATGCCGAGATGCAGCAGTTCCCGGAGGCGATCGCCGCGTACGAGAAGACGGTGCAGCTCGATCCGCGCAACTCGAAGGCACAGTTCGCGTTGGCCCAGCTCTACGTGCAGGCCGGCCAGCCGATGAAGGCCGCCGAGCTGCTACGCGGCGTGCTGCGCAACGCCAACGACGAAGAAGTGGTCGGCCGTGCCGGTCGCGAGGCGATCGATCTCGAGGAGATGACCGATACGCTCGGCGAGCTCGAGAAGGTGGTGTCGCCGCTGTCGTTCATGATGGCGCACAAGCCGATCTACCGGCGCGTGCTCGTCGATCTGTACCTGCGTTACGTGCCGAGGCTCGTCGAGCGCGAGCGCCATGGCAGCGACGAGGTTCGCAAGGCCGCGCGGGCGGAGCTGACCCGGATCGGGGGCCACGGGCTGCAGCCGTTGCTCGAGGCGTTGCGCGACGAGAAGGATGCGAGCCAGCAGCGGGTCGCCGTGGCCGTGCTCGGGCACCTGGGCAACAAGGGCGCCGCCGCGCCGCTCGTCCGCATGGCGCGCCAGGAGCCGCCGAAGGATGCGCCGCGCCAGATCGGGACGTTGCGCGAGAACCTCGATCACGAGGTTCGCGTCGCCGCGTTGATCGCGGCGGGCCGGCTCGGAGATCCGAGCGTGCTCGCGGATGTGCTGCCGCTGACCGATCATCCGGAAGTCTCGATGCGCGAGGCCGCGACGTTCACGCTCGGTCGCTCCGGCGATCGCCGTGCGGTGGCGCCGCTGCTGAAGCTCGTCAACGATCGCCGCGGCTCGGTGCAGACGCTCGCGTGCCTCGGACTCGGGCAGATCGACGATCCGCGCGCGGCGCCGGCGCTGATCGCCATCTTGAGCGATGCGCGCCGCGAGGACGCCACCCGGGCGGCGTGCGCGTACGCGATCGGCGCTCGCAAGATCTCGGCCGGCATCCCTGCCCTGCTCACGGCACTCGCGGATAACCGCGGCGACGCGCAGCGGCTCGCAGCGTGGTCGCTCGGCCAGCTCGGCGACGCCAGGACGCTCGGCCCGTTGATCCGCGCCTACTTCTCGCGCATCGGTCGCTCCGACGACGAGCTGGTATGGGCGATGGCGCGAACCAGCGCAGCGAGCGGCGTACCCGCGCTCGCGGTCACTGGGTTCTCCGAGTACCCGCAGCGCAACGAGAAGTACAACGCCCGCGAGGCGATCGCGCTGTTGCCCGGTCCGCTCCCCACGTCAGCCACCTCGGGCAAGCTCGTGGCCGATCACGCCGACGACATCGCGCGCGGCCTGCTCGATGCGCTCGGCGAGCATCGCGACGTGGTGGTCGCGGTGCTCGCGGATCTCGACGGCGCACCGACCCAGCTAGGCCTCGGCGCGTTGACGCCCGCGACGAGCGACGCGAAGGTCACCACGGCCCTCGCCACGATCGCCGCCGCGATCGTTCCGGCGATCACGGTGCAGCTACGTAGCGAAGATCCGAAGGTCCGTGCACTTGCGATCTCGGTGCGCGCGAAGCTCGATGGGCCCAAGCTCACGGGTGCCGACCTGGCGATCGCCACGGCGCTCGCGGATCCGGCGGATCAGGTCCGCGCCTCCGCGATGAATGCGATCGCCACGCTGTCGCTTCGTCGCGGCACACCACCACCCGATCTCGCGATGGCGCTGACCCGCACGCTCGCCGCCGGCCCGTGGGCCGATCGCCGCGTCGCCGCGCTCGCGCTCGGTCGGCTCGGTCCCACCAGCGACACCGGGGCGCTGATCAAGGCCACCGCGGACAGCTCGAGCTTCGTGCGCGAGGCGGTGGCGATGGCGCTAGGCGCCAGCGGCAGCGCGACCGCACTCGAGCCACTCCTCCAGCTGACCCATGACGAGGTCGCCCAGGTACGGGCAGCCGCGGCTCACGCCCTGGCGTCGTCCAGCGACGAGCGGGTGGTGAAGCGACGGGCGGAGCTGGCGATCGACCCCGACCCGGTGGTTCGTGCAGCGGTTACCAGCCCCTGACCTGGCGCGAATGTCGAAAATACCTAGCGATCCTGGGTGATCTGACGGGGTCCGTTCTTTGACGGGGATCTTCGCGAGAGGGTAGAATTGTCGGGGCATGGATGTGGGACTTGTCTGCGACGCGTGCAGCGCGCTGACCCCGATCGGGGTACCGCAATGTGCGCGCTGCGGTGCGGCGGTGGCACTCGACCCACGTCCCCTCGTGGAGAACCGGCAGTCCCCGATGGCCGCAGGCAACTCGCCCGCTCGCACCGTGCCCGCCGTTGCGAACGGTCGCGATTGCCCGAAATGCGGCACGTTCGTCGGGGCGGGCACCAAGTTCTGTGGCGCATGTGGCCATCGCATGCCCCTCGAGTCGTCGGATTTCGCCGATATCGAGACGCGCGTCGGTCCGCTCGGCAGCGCCGTCAACACGGCGATCCCAGGTGGCCTGTCCCCGACAGGCTCGGGAAAGGCAGGCCGCAGCACGCTGTTCTTCGGCGGGGCGCATCAATCGGCCCGCGCGAAGCTGACCCTGATCCGCGGGGATGGAGAGGACGGAGTTTCGTTCACCCTTGCGGGCCAGGAACATCCGGCGGGTCGTGGAGAGTGCCCGATCTCGTTCCCCGACGATCCGTTCCTGTCGCCGACGCACGCGACCTTCCTGTACCGCCCGTCGAAGGAGCGCCACCTGCCGCCCGAGCTGGTCGTGCGCGACGAGCGCTCGCTGAACGGCATCTTCGTGCGCATCCAGGGTCAGGTCAGCCTGCTCTCGGGCGCGACCGTGCTGATCGGCGAGCAGGTCCTGACCGTCGCGCATGCCAAGGTCCCCGACGACGTCCCCGACCACGAGGGCACGTATTACTCGGCGAGCATGCCGCGCTCGGCGAACCTCGAGATCAAGCAGCACCTCCGGGGCGGGGCGCTCGGCTGGGTGTTTCGCCTCGAGGCCGAGACCGTCGTGGTCGGCCGCGAGGGGAACGACATCAATTTCTCGGACGATCCGTTCATCTCCGGCCGTCACGCGGAGCTGCGTAGCTCCAACGGTGTGCTATCGGTGACCGACCTTGGTTCGCGGAACGGCACCTTTGTTCGAGTGAACGGTGAGCAGGTGCTGAAACACGGCGACTACGTGTTTTTGGGCCAGCAATTACTTCGCGTCGAAATCGTCTAGACCGATCGACTCTTCCGTCCGGGAGCCTCCATGACCGTCTGCAATCGATGCGGGAAAGAAAACCAGGATCACTACAAGTTCTGCCTCGGCTGCGGGGCAGAGCTGACGGCTGCGCCGAAGCCCGGCGGGCCTGGTGGTGACGTGGCGATGATGAAGACGATGATGCAGGACCCTTCGCAACCAGGTCCGATCGTCGGCGCCCCGCTGCGGGGACCTTCCGGCCCGATGCAGCAGCCCAGCCCGGGTCCGATGGGACAAGGACCGATGGGTCCACCGATGGGGGGGCCGATGGGCCCTGGACCGATGGGCCCTGGGCCGATGGGACCCGGCCCGATGGGCCCCGGCCCGGGTGGTCGCCCGACCGGCGGCGGGATGCCCGGGATGCCGCCTTCGGGTCCGCTTGGCGGTCCGGCCATGCCGCCGCCGATGGGTCCGCCTCCCGGCGTCCCCGGCTTCTCTCCGAGCTACGTGCCCCCCGCAGGTCCCGGCTCGGGACCCGCACCCGGTGGAGCCGGTGCGGCCGCCGGCATGCGCCGCTGCCCGTCGTGCGGCAGTGACGTGCCGCCGAGCTTCCGGTTCTGCGGCACCTGCGGATTTCGGATGGACGAGGGCTCTGCGCCGGCGCTGATGCCGATGCCGCCCGGGCCCGGCTCCGCGCCGCAAATGAGCGCCGCGCCGCGCCGGCTGTCGATGACCCTCATCCGTCCCGATGGCACCGAAGGCGGCACGCACGAGCTCCGTCAGGGCGAGAACAAGCTCGGTCGCAGCTTCGGTCCGGTGTTCGAAAACGATGGCTACCTGTCACCGATCCACGCGCAGCTCGATCTGCGCGGCTCGGTCGGGGTGGTTCGCGATCTCGACAGCCTGAACGGCGTGTTCGTGAAGATGACCGGCGAGGAGGAGCTGAGCTCCGGGCAGATCCTGCGCATCGGCCAGGAGCTGCTGCGGTTCGAGCTGATCGCCGCGCCGGAGCCCACGGCCGATGGCACCGAGCTGATGGGCAGCCCCAACCCCGGCTTCTGGGGCAAGCTGACGGTGATCATCGGCCGCGACATCACCGGTGCGGCGTTCCCGCTGCTCGGCGAGCAGATAACGCTCGGGCGCGAGCGCGGCGAGATCAACTTCCCCGATGACGGCTACGTCTCCGGTCTCCACGCCCGCGTCTCGCTGCGCGATGGCCGCGTGTACCTGACCGACATCGGCAGCTCGAACGGAACGTTCGTGAAGGTCAACGGCGAGCGCGCGATCGGCCACGAGTCATTCGTGCTCCTTGGCCAGCAGCTGTTCCGGCTGAACCTCGCGTAAGCGAAGCGCCGGGCGCTGCGTCGAGGAGCTCCACCCTCGATGGCGAGCTCGGTGCCGACGCCGCCGCTACTTCTTCGGCTTGCTGATATCGAGATCTTGAACCGACGGCACGGCCTCGTTCTTCTCGACGAACGTGAAGTGGTCCTTGATCGTCAACTCACCACCGGGTTCGAAGATGATCTTGACGTCGACCTTCTCGTTTGGCTTGCCGCCCGGAGCTTCGATGATCAGCTCGCTGTCGCTCGCGAACCGAACCACCGTTCCCTGGCGGGACCCGAAGTAAACCTTCGCGTTGCGGGGACCGTCGGCGGTGAATCGATTGCCCTTGATGCGAACGTACGTCCCGCCTTCGACGTCGCCCTTCTCCGGCTCGATGCCGGTCACCTTGAGCTTGGTGTCATCACTACCGCACGCGCCGATCGCGAACAGCAGCAGCACCGGGAGCATCAGACGCCTCGTCATGATCCAGAAGGTACCGAAATTCGGGGTTGTACGCCAACTCCCGGTTACATGAGGTCGCGGCGAGCCAGTGCCCGCCGCATCTTCTGCAGCGCCTGCTCCTGGAGCTGCCGGATCCGCTCACGGGACAGGTTGTACTTGTCCCCGATCTCCTTGAGGGTCAGCTCCTGCTCGGTCCCCAGTCCGAAGCGCTGGCGCAGGATGTCCGCCTCGATGGGACGGAGCTCGCCGAGCATGGACCGGACCTCGGTGGTAAGGGCCTCCCACTCGAGGTCCTGGGTGGGCGAGATTTCCTCGCGGTCCGGGTCTTCCAGGACCTCGCCGAGGACGCGGCCCTCGTCGTCCCCCACCGGCTTGTCGATCGAGATCGACTGCTCCAGCAGCCAGCTCCGCATCTTCTCGACCTTGTCGAGCGGCATCTGGGTGGCCTTGGCGAGCTCCTCGCTCGTCGGCTGGCGGCCGAGTTGACCGGTCAACAAGCGGCGCGCCTTGGTCAGGCGGTGCTGCGCGTCGATCATGTGGACCGGCAGCCGAACCTCGCGGCCCTTGTCGGCGAGCGCGCGGCTGATCGCGTGTCGAATCCACCAGCTCGCATAGGTCGAGAATCGGAACCCGCGGCGATAGTCGTAGCGTTCCACGGCCTTCAGCAGGCCGAGGTTGCCCTCCTGGATCAGGTCGGCGAGCGCCATGCGGCCGTGATTGAACCGGCGCGCGATGCTGACGACGAGCCGCAGGTTGGCGCGCACGAAGTCATTGCGGGCCTCCATCGCCGCGCGGTGCGCGCTGACCACGCGGCGCAGCCACTCGGTGCGAGCGCGCTCGCGGCCGAGCGAGCCAACGTCGGTGCCACGCACGCCGATGTTCAGCGAGAGCCGGTCGATGGTGCAGAGCACCGCATCGATGAACTGGTGATCGGTATCGTCTGCACGGAGCTTGCGGGCCGCGCGTGCGGCGAGCTTCGCGTAGGACTTTGCATCGGGCCGCTCGGCAGCCTTGCGCAGGGTCTTCACCTCGGCGGGAAGCTCGGTGAACTCCACGATCGCAGCGACGATGTGCTCGATCGCAGGAGCGTGCGCGAGCACCGCTTCCCACAGCATGATCTCGAGCTGTTCGATCTCGCGCGCGGAGCTGAACTCCTCCTCGGGCCGCAGCACGTCGAGCTGCGCCATGTCGCGGAAGTACATCGAGAGGTACGTGCCCCCGTCGGGCCGCGGCTTCTTCTGGACGACAACGACCTCCTCCTCGCCGTCACCGGCCCGCGCTTCCGCGTCGAGCTCCGGCTCCTCCGCGTCCGCGTCCGCCTCCGGCGCGGGTTCTGCCTTCGTCCGCTTCGGTGCTTTCGCCGTGACGCGAGCAACGCGCCCCGCCCGCATGCTCGGACGTCCAAACCCGGTAGCCCCAATCTTCGTGACAATGGCTGCCATCGAACTGCCTTTCAGCGCGTCGCGCTTCCCTATCAGACGTGCGAGGAGGCCAAATGTTTTGGCGATGTTCGCGCGCGCAGAAGGAACACCTGGACGAGCCGAATTATTCCGCTGCTACGGGAGTGAATGCTCGTAACAGCGCGGAATCACGTCGAGGCGGGATCCTTGCGCTCCGCGAGGACAATGATGTGACGCGACTGGTTGCCGAAGAATCGACCGCGCGTGTGGTAACCGCCCGAGACCTCGAGCACCCGGAAGCCCGCGGCGTGCATGAGCTTTCCGACTTCATGCAGCGAATATGCGCGCACGGAGATCTCCTGCTCCAGCTGTCGTCCGTCGTCGAACACGACTGACCGATTCACCTGGATCCGGGACGAGAAGTAGTTGAGCTCGACTTCCTCGAGCACGACGCAGCCCTCACCTTCCCACCACACGCGCGTCGGAAGATCCGCGATCACGTAGTCACGATTGAGGATCTCGATCATCACGCGGCCGCCCGGCTTGAGGGCCCGCGCGATGTTCGAGACCGTCTTCTTGTTGGTCTCGTCGTCGAAGTACCCGAACGTCGAGAAGATGCAGTACGCGCCATCGAACTGCGCGTCGAAGTCGAGCTCGCGCATGTCGCCGCGCACGAAGTTGATCTCGAGACCGCGGCGCATCGCTTCCTCGCCGCCGCGCACGAGCAGCGGCGTCGACAGATCGAGACCCACGACATGGAACCCACGCGCCGCGAGCTCCATCGCATGGCGGCCGTAGCCGCACCCGATGTCGAGCACCTGTGCGCCGGGCTGCAGGCCCATCGCCTCGATCACGAACTCGGCCTCGGACTGCGTGGCCTGCGGCGTCAAGAATGGCAGCGTGCGCAGGTAATCCTCGTCGAACAGGTCGACGAACCACGGCTTGCCGCGTGCACCCTTGCCCTCGATCTTGCTCTGCGTCGTGGCGGCGGTCGGCGGGGTCGACTTGGCCTTTGGCGGTGGCGATGGTGGTGCCTTGTGCGCGGGTGGCGGCGGCGGCGGTGGCGGCGCGTGGTGCGCGGCCGGCGGATGTGAGACCGGAACCACGCCACCGAGATCAGGCTTGGACTCCTTGCCGGCGAACGGCGGCGGCACCGACGGCGGGTGCAGTTCGGCCTTCGGGCTGTCCTTGCCCGAGAACGGCGGTGGTACCGAGGCCGCGCGCTGGCGATCGGCGCTCGGCGGCGACACCGCCGCGGACTGCTCCACCGACCTCAGCGGGTGTTCGTCGACGTCGACCTCGAACTCGCCGGAACTGTCGGCGCGCATCGCCAGCTCGTTGATATCGATCTCGGCGAGCGACTCTGGCTTGTCCTCGACCGGGACGAAGTCGAGCGCGGTGAGCGGCTGGGTGGTGCCAATGCCCGGCGGTTGCGCCGGCAGACCGACCGGCGGCGTGAGCGGCGTGGCTGCCTCCGCGGTGGCCGCGCGATACGCCTCGCGCACCTCCTCGAGATCCTCGTCGGAGAGCGCCATCGTCTTCAGCCGCTCACGGGACTGCACCCGCGGCGGGGGTGGCGGTGCCGGCATGTCGCCGGGATCGGTCTGCGCGCGCTGGGCGCCCATCAAGCGGGTCTGGCCGGTGCCCTGCGGCGCCGGCGGACGAGCCGTCGCCGAGATCGGCCGCTCGGTCACGGCGCGCTGTGCGTTCACCTGCTGCACTCGCTGGTCCGGCGGATCGTGGAGCGGCGAGCTGCTCTCTCCCTCGCCCATATCGACGTCGACCTCGACGGTGCGCATCGGACTCGGGTCGGTCCGCGCCCGCGACACCGCCACGCGGGGCATCGAGCTACCGGGCTCGGTCAGCCCGAGCGCCTCGATATCGACCGCGTTCATCTCGCGCGTCTTCATCTCGAAGTCCGCGGCCTCGACTGGATCGCTCGGCGGATCGATCACCGTCGATATCGAATCCGGCGCGACGGGATCCGCGAAGGTCGGAATCGAGGTCGGGATCGAATGCGAGACGGTCTCGGGGACCAGCCGCGGCACCGGCTCCGACGCATCGCTCGTGAAGCTATACGCGATCGACATCGCGAGCGACGGATCCTCGGGGACCGGCGCGACCACCGGTGGCGTCGTCGAGCGGCGCGGCACGTTATCGGACGGCACGCGCAACCCACCACCGCGGCGGCGGCGACGACGGCGCTCGGCCGTGGTCATTCCGACTTCCAGGTCGGCCGACGAATCATCGTCGCGCTTGCTCACAGCACCGCTCCGATACGCTCTCCGAACCGCACCGGTTGCGCGGTCTCGCCGACCAGCGCCGCCTTGCCCGGCTCGAAGATCATCACCACCGTCGAGCCGAGGCGGAATGCTCCGAGCTCGTCGCCCTTGCTGACACGGACGCCCGAGAGCTCGATCAGGCGACGCTCGCGCGGGCCCCGGAACGTCGCGCTGTCGGGCGCGTGCGCGAGGCGGATGTTGCCGACGCCGGCGGCGCCGACCATGACGAGTGCGACGTGGCCCAGCGCACCCGCCTTCATGCGGATGACCACGCGCTCGTTCCGCGCGAGCAGACCATCGCGGCGGTTGGTGGCCCAGGCGTTCACCGGCCACAAGGTGCCCGGGACGTAGTCGTAGCTGACGAGCTCCGCATCGACCGGCGTGTGAACGCGGTGGTAGTCCTTGGGTGACAGGTAGATCGTGACGTACGCTCCGCCGGAGAGCGTGGCTGCCAGCGAGCCCGGACCAGAAGACGCGACCAGCTCGTCGAGCCGATAGCTGCGGCCCTTGGCCTGGATCATCGCGCCGTCGATCGCGTCACCCCGCGCCGCGATCACGCCATCGCACGGGGAGATGATCGCATTGTCCGCCGGCGCGATCGTTCGCGCCCCATCGCGCAGCTTGCGTGCGAAGAAGTCGCCCAGGGATCGATACTCGGCGAGCGGAAGCTCCGTCTCTTCGAGGTTCGCACCGACGGCGCGGGCAAACGCACGATACGCAAAGCTGCGCAGCACGCCCGGAAGCGCGCGGCTCGCCAGCGTGCCCACGACAGCGGAGTACGCTGCGCCTGGCCGCGCGCGTCCCTTTGCACCGCTACTGGGGCCTGGCTTGCTGAAATCCACGCGGGTACTCGACGTCCCCCCGGCCCACGCGAGAACCGGACTACTCTGATTCTGCCAGGGGCGGCGCCGAGTTACAAGTTCGGGAGCAAGCGCCTAGCAGTCGTAATAGAGCTGGAACTCGGCCGGAACAGGGCGCAGGCGGACGTGATCGACCTCCGCCTCGCGCTTGTAGCCGATCCAGGCGTCGATCAGGTCGTTGGAGAACACATCTCCCTTCATCAAGAACGCGCGGTCCTTGTGCAGGGCGTCCAGCGACGCGTCGAGCGATCCCGGCACCGTCGGGACCTCTGCGAGCTCCTCGGGCGACAGCGAGTAGATGTCCTTGTCGAGCGGCTCGCCCGGATGCAGACGGTTCTCGATGCCATCGAGGCCGGCCATCATCATCGCGGCGAACGCGAGGTACGGGTTGCACGACGGATCGGGCGACCGCAGCTCGAGCCGCTTGGCCTTGGGCGAGCTCGAGTACATCGGGATGCGGATCGACGCGGAGCGGTTACGCGCCGAGTAGGCGAGGTTCACCGGCGCCTCGTAGCCCGGCACCAGGCGGCGATAGCTGTTCGTGGTCGGATTCGCGAACGCGCAGATCGCACCCGCGTGCTTGAGCAGACCGCCGATGTAGTAGAGCGCCATGTCGCTCATGCCCGCATAGGCATCGCCGGCGAACAGCGGCTTTCCGCTCTTCCACAGCGACTGGTGCGTGTGCATGCCCGAGCCGTTGTCACCGAACAGCGGCTTTGGCATGAAGGTCGCCGTCTTGCCGTGCTGGCGCGCGACGTTCTTGACGATGTGCTTGTACCAGAGCACCTGGTCCGCCATCTTCACGAGCGTGTCGTACTTCATGTCGATCTCGGCCTGACCGGCCGTGGCGACCTCGTGGTGGTGGGTCTCGATCTCGATGCCGACCGCCTGCATCGTCATCACCATCTGCGTGCGTAGATCGGTGAGCTGATCGGTCGGGCCGGCGACGCAGTAGCCACCCTTGATCGGCGGCTTGAAGCCCTTGTTGCCGCCGCCCTCGGTGCGCTTGTTGTTCCAGCCCGCCTCGTCCGAGTCGATGTTGAAGAACGAGTGGTTCGGTTCCTCCGAGTACTGGATCGAATCGAAGATGAAGAACTCGGCTTCGGGACCGAAGTACGCGGTGTCCGCGATGCCCGTCGACTTGAGGTACGCGACCGCGCGCTTGGCGAGGCTGCGCGGATCCCGTAGGTAAGACTCGTGGGTGATCGGGTCGATCACGTCGCACAGGATCGACAAGGTCGGGACCTTGAGGAATGGATCCATGAGCGCGGTCGTCGGGTCCGGCTTCATCAGCATGTCGGACGAGTTGATCGCGCGCCAGCCGGCGACCGACGAGCCGTCGAAGCCGAAGCCCTCCTCCAGGCCTTCCTGCAGGCGCTCGATCGGGTACGTGAGGTGCTTCCACTGACCGAGGAAGTCGACGAACTTGGCGTCGATGAACTTGGCCCCATGCTTCTTGACGTAGTCGTTCAGTTCGCTAAGCGTCACGGTGTTATCTCCTCGAACGGATTGCTCAGATTGCGTCTTCACCGGTCTCACCGGTGCGAATACGAATGACCTCGTCGACCGGCGTGATGAAGATCTTGCCGTCACCGATCTTTCCGGTGCGCGCGGCTTCGGTGATGACGTTCACCACCTGCTGCACGCTGTCGTTTGGAACGATGATCTCGACCTTCACCTTCGGGACAAAGTCCACGACGTAGGCCGAGCCACGATAGACCTCTTTCTTCCCGCCGGTGCGGCCGAAGCCCTTCACCTCGGTCACCGTCATGCCGTGTACACCAATCTCTGCGAGGCGCTCTTTCACCTCGTCGAGCTTGAACGGCTTGATGATGGCCTCGACCTTCTTCATGTCGTGATCGTTAGCCCATGGATTGTTTCCAGTGGGTTTCGCGGCCGGAAAACTTGAGCGCTACTCCCGGAGCTTCGCGCGGAACGCTTCGATGCGATGCACCGCGTCGTCGAGGTTCTCGGTGCCCATCTTGAACTGGATGAACGAGGTCAGCTCGTTCCACTCGCGATCGAGCTGCATGCCGTTCTTCGTCTTGTAGGACTCGTACAGGCGCGATGTCGCGGAGAACTTTGCACCCACGGCCTCGCGCGTGAGCTGGGTCTTCGACGACGGTGGTGGGTCCTTCTTGATCGGCGGATCCCGCCGCGGATCCTTCTTCCTCACGATCAACGGAGGCTTGACCACGCCCGCCGATCCTGGTCCCGGATCGTGAACCTCGGGCGGTGGGACGGTTACGACTGCGCGATCATTCTGCAGCGGCGGCGCGGGCGTCGGCGGTCCGATCGCCTCGATCGGCTCGAACGTGATGCCCTTGGTGGTCGCGGCGAGCTTCTCGCCCTCGGACTTCTCGCGTGGACCACCGCGGGTCATCGCCACCGCGACCACGGCGGTCACTGCGATCGCCGCCAGCAGACCGACGATGATCGCCTTGCGGTGGTCCCGCGGCGCGTGCTCGCGGACCGCGGTACCGGTGCCATCGGCGAGATCGAGGTCGTCGAGCCCGGTTGGCACCAGAATGGTTGGCGCCGCCTTGGTATCGAGGGCCGGCGACGGGATCGCCTTGGTCGGGCCGGTCGACCGTCGCTTCGGGGACGCCGCCTCGCTCGGCGCCTGGAGCGGTAGCTGCGCGAGGGCGAACGACACCGTGGAGATCGTCTGGGTGTGGAACTGCTCCTGGAAGTCGGCGAGGTGCGCCTTGGCGACGCGATCGTGGAGCTCGCGCTGCCCGGTCATCTCCTCGGCAAACAGATCGCGCATGTACGAGCCGAGCTGATCGGTGGAGATCGTCGGGTTGACCTGCACGAGCGCCTGCTGGATCGCATCGCGAAACTCGGCGGCAGATTGATAGCGGTCCTCCGACTTGGGGCGCAGCGCGGTCGCGACGAGGTCATCGTAATAGCCGAGCTCTGCCGCGATCTCCGACGGCAGCGGATGATCGCCCTTCGCGACCTTCTTCGCGAGCGCGCGATAGTCAGGCTCGGGTCCCGCCTCGTATAGCCGTTGCCCCGTGACCAGCTCGTAGAGCACGACGCCCGCTGCATAGAGATCCGTGCGGTGATCGACGATGCCGCCGCGGATCAGCTGCTCGGGCGCCATGTAGCCGAACTTGCCAAAGCCCATCTTCGGATCGGTGGCGGTGCCGCGGATCGCGCTCTTCGCGATGCCGAAATCGATCACCTTGGTTTCGCCCTCGAACGACACCAGCACGTTCGGCGGCGAGATATCGCAGTGCACGAGGTTGAGCGATGCACCGTCGGAGCTGGTCCGTCGGTGGGCGTACGCAAGCCCGTTCGCGAGCTCGCGGCCGATGAACAGCGCGAGGTCCACGGGCATCCGGGTCCGGCGATGCGCGAGCAGCGCGAGGATGCGGCGCAGGTCGCGACCTTCGACGTACTCGAGCGCGAGGAAGTACTCCTCGCCGACGCGACCGACCTCGAACACCTGGGCGACGTTGACGTGCTGCAGCTTGATCGCGACCTGCGCTTCGTCGACGAACCGCGAGATGAACTGCTGATCCGCAGCGAGGTGCGGAAGCACCTTCTTGATCACCGCGAGCTTCTCGAACCCGGCGAGCCCGTGCTTGGCGAGGAAGATCTCGCCCATGCCGCCGCGCGAGAGCCGTTGCACGAGCAGGTAACGACCGAATACCTGCGGAAGGCTCGGATCCTGACGGGCCGTCGGCCCCGTATGCCCACCCTTGTCGGTGCCTGCTTGCAACGCGATCAATCCTAACGTGCTGGACGATTCGTACAACGATCAGCCGGATGCGCCTAGCGATCTATTCGCCCCGGCGGATGTCGTAACGTTTCCTGTGGTTGTAGGTACGGGTACCCGTCTGGTAGCGTTCCGCCTCCCCATGGGAACGGTGCGCGCTCCTGCGTCTGATCTCGTGCGCGCCGCCTGCGCGCTCGCCGGCCTGCTGCTCGCAGGTTGCCCGAGCAACAACAGCGGCTCGCTGGTCCTGACGCTCAGTCTGCCGAGCCGGCCGGACCTGCGTCCCACCGGGATGACCACGGTCACCGTCACCGCCACCGCGCCCGGCGAGTCACCGATCGGGACGACCAGCGTGCTGTCGAGTGGACCGGTCCGCGCCGGCGAGCTTCCGGTCGGCACCGAGATCCAGATCGGAGTGGTACTCCGCGACGTGTCCAACCGGATCGTCGGCGTCGGCGAGGCGGGTCGGGCGATCGACGTGGTTGGCGATCAGGCCACCAAGCTGTCGATCCCGGTGCGCCGGCCATTCGTCTACGCGGCCAGCGGCAGCGCGCTGTACTCGTACGATCCGACGCTCGACCCGCGCGATGCGAAGTTCCAGACGATGCTCGGCGGCGTCTCGGGCCCACAGTTCACGGTGTCGGTCGGCGGAGATCGCCTCGCGGTGGTGTCTGACAACCAGGTGCAGGTCGTCGTCACCTCGACGAACACGGTGATGGGCATGATCTCGATACCCGGGATGGTCACCGATGCTGCCGCGGTTCCCGGATCGCACAAGCTCGCGGTCGCACACGGCGGTGGCATCGCGATCGTCGATCTGGACGCCGGCACGGTCGCGAATGCGATGGTTGGCCCGGTGGATCGCGTCACCGTCGGTCCCGGTGGTACCGGCGCGATGGTCGCCTACGGCCTGGTCGGTCGCGTCCTGCCGCCCGACAAGCCGATGATGCTCGCGACCTGCTCGGGCACGTCGAAGATCGTCGCGGTCGCCGTCGATGCACCCGCCGCCGCGATGCCGGCATCGGTCACCGCTGCGGTCTCGGACCTCGCCGCCGCACCCGATGTGCCGATGCTGTTCGCGACGCTACCATGCAGCGGGAAGGTCGCGAAGGTCGGCGGCGTGATCGAAGGCGGCGCGTTGACCCTCACCGACGTCGTCGATCTGGAGCGCGCGGCGGTGCTCACCGTCGCAGGCGATCGGGTGTGGGCGGCCGGGACCAAGATGTCCGCGCCCGCGTGTACGGGCGGTTGCACGGCGGCCACACCGGTCGCATGCCCGCAGCCCGCCGGCAATCACCTCGCCTTCGTGACCGAGGGCGCTCACATCATCGTCAAGTCGATCCCGCTCGATGGTGCCACGCCGCCGATCACGCTCGACGCGCCGGGTCGCCGCGAGACCATGGTCGACAAGAACGATACGGCGCGTCAGCACGCACAGGTGCTGAAGGCGCTCGGCGTGGTGCCGTCAGATCTGGTCACGCTGCCGGGTGGGCAGTACGTCGGCCTGATCACCAAGAGCCGCTACTACATCGAGGAGCTCACCGCACCGTTCGGCCAGCGGATCCTGCCTTGCCTCGACGCGACGACCTCGGACTGGATGCTGATCGACATGGCCAGCTCGTCGGTGTCGCAGCGCGTGCGAACCTCCTGCGAGGTGATCGTCGGCAGTGGCGCGTTCTTCGACAAGTGGGAGTGCGACGAGCCTCCCGCCGGTGAGCGCAACGCGTTCACGCAGTATCAACCCACCTCGATCGGAGCGCTGTTCGGCTCGCGATGAGGTACCTCGCGGTCATCATCTCGCTGTGGGTGGCGTTCGGCGCGCGGATCGGGTACTCGGAGCCCGATCCGAAGCGCAAGGTCTCGGTCCTCGAGTATCGGTCGGGATCGTCGGCACTGCCGGGCATCGCGAAGCGGGTGCTCGACACCATGGGCAAGCAGACCTCGCTCCAGCTGATCGGTCCCGATCAGACCCGCACGATCTACGGCGACCAGCTCGACCAGGCGCTCGTCCGTTGCGCGGGAGATGCGGAGTGCATCGCGAACATCGGCAAGAAGGTCGGCGCCGTCGAAGTGGTCCTCGTCGGCGTCAGCGAGCTCGGCGATGTCATCCTGACCCTGCAGCGGATCGATGTGCGGGGCCGGCACGTGGTCACGCGCGTCGCGGACTCGCTGGCGGCGGCCTCGACGCCGTCGGAGGATCAGATCAACGGATACCTCGCACGGCTGCTCGCGCCTGGCGACTTCGTACGCTACGGCGTCATCGATATCGTCGCGAACCTGGCGGGCGCGTCGGTCACGGTCGGCGGCGAGTCGCGCGGCCTCACACCGATCCAGCCACTCAAGCTGCACGCGCCGGCGAGCTACCAGATCCGCGTCGAGAAGCTCGGATACGTGCCGTTCACCACCAAGGTCGCGCTGCCGCCGGATGGCGAGGTCAAGGTAGAGGCCGAGCTGTCGCGCCGCGGTGGCGGCGGTGCGTGGTACCAGCGCTGGTACGTGCTCGCGGGTGCGGGTCTGTTGGTCGCCGGGACCGCCGGGACGGCGATCTACTTCGGGACGCGCGGCTCGGTGAACAACCGCGTGCCCGTCACGATCGTGGTCGAGTAGGCAGATCGCACAGCATGACGAGAGCGTCCTCGCCGTCGTCCTGGTAGTAGCCCTTCCGCACGTGCACGGTGGCGAATCCGGCGCGCTCGTAGAGTGCGATCGCCGGTAGATTGCTGCGCCGAACCTCGAGCGTGGCGAGCGTGGCACCGCGAGCGATCGCGGCAGCCATTGCATGCGCGAGCAGCACGCCCCCGATCCCGGCGCGCCGCCGATCCGGGTGCGTCGCGATCGCGAGGACGTGCAGCTCGCCGCCTGCGACGGCGAGTCCTTCGATCTTCGCGCCTTGCGGGCGCGGGGGGAGGACGATCCAGTAGTTATGGAACGCGATCACGTGCGGATCGCGGACCACATCGATGTGCGCGAAGTCGCGGGTCAGCTCGCCTTCGAAAACCGACCGCGGCCACGGGAGCTTGAACGAGTGCTGTTCGATCTCGTCGAGCGCGTCGAGGTCCGTCGCCGTCGCGGGCTCGATGTTCATTTCGGAACGAGGATCTTGATCATCGCGCGCCACACCAGATCGACGCCGTCACTGGACAGCGTGGAGACCGCGAATGGATCGCGGGTCAAGGACAGCGCCTGGCGCGCGCGCATGACCTCGACCATGCGCTTGTTCTTGGGGAGCTTGTCGGCCTTGGTCAGCGCGACCACGATCGGGACCTGGCGCTCCGCGAGCCACGGCACGAAGTCCTGCTCCTCGTCCTCGGGGCCACGGCGGATATCGATCAGTAGCAGCACGCCGGCGAGCGTCTTGCGCTCGGAGAGATAGGACTCGATCAGCGGCTTCCAGCTGTCCTTCATGCCCGCGGGTACCTTGGCGTAGCCATAGCCGGGTAGATCGACGAGATGAAACGACGGTTGTGCGGCAACGTGGAACCAGTTGATCAGCTGCGTGCGGCCCGGCGTGCGCGAGGTACGCGCGAGGCCATCCTGACCGACCAGCGCGTTGATCAGGCTCGATTTGCCCACGTTCGATCGGCCGACGACGGCGAGCTCCGGCAGGGTGGGCGGTGGAAAGTCCTTCGGGGACGCGGCCGAGGTCACGAACTCGGTCTTGGGGCGGGGATGGGCGCGGCTCATTTCGTCCTCGGTGGCACCGGGGGATGCACGGGGGCAGTCGGGTCGAACGGACTACCGCGAGTTGGCCGCGCGTGGCACCCGGCACACAGCGCCACGCGCAGCTTTGGTGTCGAGACATCGGCGAGCCCGAGGCTCCGGGCCAGCGATCGGTTGCGCATCACATCGTCCTCCGCATAGGCAGCTCCCGCACCGTGGCACGCCTCGCAACCGACCCCGACCTCGATCGCGGGTCCCGCCGGAGCCTCTCCGGTCGCGTGACAGGCGAGGCAGCGGGCCTCCGGGCGCCCGGCGAACCGATCGCGGGTCAGCGCGTGGCGCGTTGCTTGCCATGCAGCGAGCTGTTCCGGGTGGCACGAGCCGCACGCGGCGCTCCCGGTCCAGTCGCGGCGTGCGGCGAGCGCTCCACCCCCTGCGACGGCGAGCATCGCGACGACGAGGAGGACGAGCGACCGCATGCGCGCGACCCTACCGCGCCGTTCGGGGCCTGTGGTAGGCAAGCGTCGTGGCCGTGCACGTGATCGGGCTGACCGGCGGGATCGCGTCGGGGAAGAGCACGGTGGCGCGAATGCTGAGCGAGCGCGGCGCGGCGGTGGTCGACGCTGATCTGCTGGCGCGTCAGGTCGTGGAGCCCGGGCAGCCTGCGCTGGCCGAGCTGATCGCGCGGTTCGGCACCCAGATCCTGGCGCCCGATGGACAGCTCGATCGCAAGCGACTCGGGGCGATCGCGTTCGCGGATCCCGCGGCACGCGCGGACCTCGGCCGGATCACCCATCCACGGATCGCAGCGGCGAGCGCGGCGGCGATCGCGACGTGGGCCGATGCCGGCGCCGGTGTGGTGTTCTACGAGGCGGCGCTGCTCGTCGAGAATCGAGCGCACCTCGGCCTCGCGGGCCTGATCGTGGTCTCGGTGTCGGCGGAGGTCCAGCACGCCCGGCTGGTCGCCCGCGATAGCCTACCTCCCGATGACGCCACCGCACGGATCGTCGCGCAGGCGCCGCTCGCGGACAAGCTCGCCGCCGCCACCTGGGTGATCGAGAACACCGGCGCGCAGAGCTCGCTCGCCGCCGAGGTCGACCGCGTGGTCACCGACGTCGAACGCCGGTTCGGTGAGATCAAGGTCCGCGTCACTCCCACCACGGGAATCACCGGTCGGGTCGCCCTGCCCCGTCGCGACGTCGCGCTGGTCACTGGATTTCCGGCCTTCACCGCGAAGCGGATGATCGCGAAGCTACTCGCCGCGGAGCCGGAGACCAAGCTGTTCGTCCTCGCGCGCGAGAAGTTCGCGGCCGATGCTGCGCAGCTGCTGCGGCGCCTGCCGAACGGCGATCGCGTCGAGATCCTGATCGGCGACGTCTGCGACATGGATCTCGGCCTGTCGAGCATCGAGTACCGGGCGCTATCCAAGGAGGTCACGTGGATCCACCACCTCGCGGGGATCTACTTCATGGGCGCCGACCGCGAGACCGCGCGCCGCGTGAACGTGACCGGTACCAGGTCGATCCTCGACCTGGCGAGCGACGCCGGGCGGCTCGAGCGCGTGGTGCACTGGTCCACGGCGATGGTCTCGGGCGATCGACGCGGCACGTTCTTCGAGGAGGACCTCGACGCCGGGCAGAAGTTCCACAACGACTACGAGCGGACCAAGTTCGACGCGGAGCGCCTCGTGCGCGAGGCGTTGCGGCGGCTGCCGATCACCGTGATGCGGCCGGGAATCATCGTCGGTGATAGCCGCACCGGTGAGATCGACAAGCTCGACGGGCCGTATTACCTCATGGTGTTGATCGCGACGAACGCGTCGGGGCTGCGGCTGCCGCTGCTCGGTCGGGGGGATACGCCGCTGCACCTGGTACCGATTGACTACGTGATCGAGGCGGCGTGGCGCGTGGCTCGCAGTGAAGGCGCGGCAGGCAAGACCTTTCACCTCGTGGATCCCGCGCCGATGAGTGCGCGTGCGGTGTTCGAGGGGGTCGCCGAGCACGCACAGACCGAGAAGCCGCGCGGCCACATCCCGAGGCCGCTCGCGCGCGCCGTGCTGCGGACGCCGGGGCTATCGCGCCTCGGCCGCGGGCCGCTCGCGTTCGTGGATGTGCTCGATCATCCGGTGCACTACGACCAGACCAACACCGCGGCCGCGCTCGCCGGCAGCGGGCTCACCTGCCCCGCGCTCGCGGACTACCTGCCAACGCTCGTCCGCTACGTCCTCGATGTCTCCCGGTCGGGACCTCTCGAGCACGACGACGTCTCCGATCCACTCGACTGACCCGGCTATTCTGGAAGCATGCGGCTCGCCGTGCTGGTGCCAGCGTGTGCCGATGATCTCGACGATCGCGTGCAGTAGCGGTCCGGCTCGAGCTGCCACGTGGCACGGACCTGCGGCGACCTCGGATACGTCGACTGCGGCGCAGCCGTGGACGGCCCGGCCTACTACTTCAGCGCCACCGATCCCGAGGTCAGCGCGTGCGGTGGCGCATGCTGGTCGCCGGATCCCGCCCAGCAGCAGGTCTGCGCAACGATGTGTCCGCCGCCGTCATGGCCCTGCGCGCGCTGATCTCGCGCCACGGTACCGGCCGCCGATGGCGGTCAGGACGGCAGGACGGCGCGATGCGACGGTCGAGGGCTATCACGCGCCTGCCCGGGTCAGTCGTCGACGTCGGACGTGCCGAGGAGGTGCGGTAATGGGTCTCCCCCGCCGGGACCGAGTTGACGGAGGCTCGCGAGGTGATGCAGGAGCAGCTCGCGATTGTCGCCGACCGAGAGGTTCTGCAGCTCGAGCGCGCCGATCCGATCCTCGGGCGTGAACGCCGGCTCCTCGACGCGCTCCATCGAGAGCTTGTCGGGGCCGTAGGACATGTACTCCGCGCGCGTGGCGAGCAGCGTGTAGTCGTCCCCCCGACGAAGCTCGAGGGTAACCTCGCCGGTGACGCTCGGGGCGACCCAGCGGGTGAGCCCGTCCTTCAACAGGCAGGCCTCCGGATCGAACCACTTGCCCTCGTAGAGCAGGCGGCCGAGCCGGCGTCCCATCGTGGCGTAGAGATCGAGGGTGTTCTCGTTGTGGATCGCGCTGAGCAGGCGCTCGTACGCGATGTGGAGCAGCGCCATGCCGGGCGCCTCGTAGATGCCGCGGCTCTTCGCATCGATCACGCGATTCTCGATCTGGTCGCTCATCCCGAGGCCATGGCGGCCGCCGATCCGGTTGGCCTCGACGAACAGTGCGTACGGTGAGTCGAACGCCTGGCCGTTGAGGGTCACCGGACGGCCCTGGGCGAACTCGACCGTGACCTCCTCGGCGACGACCGTGACCTCCGGCCTCCAGTGCGCCACGCCCATGATCGGCGAGACGATCTTCATCCCGACCTCGAGGCGCTCGAGGTCCTTCGCCTCGTGCGTGGCGCCGAGCAGGTTCGCATCGGTCGAGTACGCCTTCTCGACACCCGTGCGGTAGGGCTTGTCGATCCGCGCCAGGTACTGCGCCATCTCGGTACGCCCACCGAACGCCTGGACAAACGCTGCGTCGAGCCACGGCTTGTAGATCCTCAGTGTGGGGTCGACGAGGATCCCGTAGCGATAGAACCGCTGGATGTCGTTGCCCTTGTGCGTCGAGCCATCGCCGAACACGTGGACATCGTCATCGAGCATCGCGCGGACGATCGCCGTGGTGGTCACCGCGCGACCGAGCGGCGTGGTGTTGAAGTACTTCTTCCCACCGACCGCGAGGTGGAACGCGCCACACTGGATCGCGATCAGACCCTCGCGGACGAGGCCGTCCTTGCAGTCGATCAGGCGCGCCGCCGCAGCGCCGTGCTCGAGAGCCGATGGCGGGATGTCCGCGGGGTTGGACTCGTCGGGCTGGGCCAGATCCGCGGTGTACGCATGCACCGTCATGCCCTGCTCGGCCATCCACGCCACGGCGCAACGGGTATCGAGACCACCCGAGTAGGCGATGGCCATGCGGGTGCCCTTGGGGGGCAGTGAGCGATAGATCCGACTCATTTGAGATCCTCGACGGGCTCGGCGGGCTGTTCCGGCTCTGCCTTGGTGCGCAGCCCGGCGCGCTCGAGCAGCTTGTACAGAAACTTCCGCTCGAGACCGGCGATCCGCGCCGCCTGGGACAGATTGCCGGCTGCGCGCTGGACCAGATCCGTCAGGTAGTCGCGCTCGAACCGCGCGATCAGCTCGTCCTTCGCTTCGTGGAACGGGCGATCCGCACGGGTCACCTGCCCCTCGGGTGCGGCGGCGGTGGGACGCAGCACGAACGGCAGGGATTGAAAGTCATCATCCGGGCCGGCGAGCGCGACCGCACGCGTGATCACGTTACGTAGCTCGCGAACGTTTCCCGGCCAGTGATAGCGCTCGAGCCGCTGCAGGGCGGCGCCACCGACCTGCTTGGCGAGCTCGAACGAGCCAGCGCGTTCGAGGAACATCGTGATCAGCGCGGCGAGATCACCGGTGCGCTGGCGCAGCGGCGGCACGTGAACCTCGACGACGGCGAGCCGATAGTAGAGATCGCCGCGGAACCCGCCACGCGCGACCTCGCCAAACACATCGCGATGCGTCGCGGCCACGATCCGCACGTCGTAGCGCTCGCTCTTGCGGCCGCCCAGTGGCACGACCTCGCCCGCCTCGAGCATGCGCAACAGCTTCGGTTGCAGTGCGACCGGGAGATCCCCGATCTCGTCGAGGAACAGCGTGCCACCATGCGCGGCGGCGAACGCGCCCTGCCGATCACCCGCGGCTCCGGTGAACGCACCCTTGGTGTGCCCGAACAGATCGCTCTCGATCAGGGTCTCGGTCGATGCACCGCAGTCGAACACGACGAACGGGCCGTCCTTGCGCGGCGATGCATCGTGAACGCCACGTGCCATCAGCTCCTTGCCGGTGCCGCTCTCGCCGAGGAACAGGACCGGCGCCGCCGACTTGCTGGCCCGCTCGAGCACGGCGAACACCTGACGCATTGCCAGGCTGCCGCCGAGCAGTGCGCCGAACCGATCGTTGGTCGACGGGGGGATGTCGAGTACCTCGTCGGCGGGCATCAGCTGGACCAGCGTCTTGCCGATCCGTAACGCAACGCCCGGCGGTGCCACGACCTTCTGGACTGCGACGCCATCGATCACGGTTCCGTTCTTGGAGCCGAGGTCCGTGATCGCGAACCCTGCGGCTGTGGGCGAGATCGAGCAGTGGCGGCGCGACAC
>JAYUVX010000154.1:0-16931 GCA_043753855.1 Myxococcales bacterium
GATGGAGAGCTACTGGCCCGGCATGCTCGACGCGAACGACGAGCACACACGCGGGCATGCGCGCTGATATCGCGATGTCGCGAAGATCGTCGCATCGCGCACGCTCACCGAGTCGAACAGCAACGTGCGCGTGGTCGGTGATGACATCGTCTGCGTGCTGCGTGCCGCGAAGCTAGAGGCGGTGGTCGAGCACGAGCGGTCCGCGCTGCGTGCGGTGTGGATCGTCGAGGTCGCCTCGCGCGCGGCGACGGTCGAGCTCGCGAACAATGCGCCCGGCAGGGACGCCACCCTCGAGGTCCGCGAGTCGTTCACCCCGCAGGACTTGGACGCGCCGCCGGATCCGGATCCTCCCGTGCCGTCTCCACCGCCGGTGCGCAAACCTGGCACGCATCGGTTCATCGCGTTCACCCGCAGCCACGACGAGGACGCGAATAACCGCCCGACGCCCGAGTCGCTGGCGCGCATGGACGAATACTGCGCACCACTCGCCGCGAGCAACACGATGATCGGCGGCCACGGCTTGAAGTTGAGCGCCAAAGGAACGCGCGTGCGGCGCGCGGCGGCGCAACGCCTCATCCTCGACGGCCCCTTCGCAGAATCGAAGGAGCTCGTCGGCGGCTACATGATCGTCCAGGTGCCCACGCTCGACGAAGCGGTCGACACGATCCGCCCGTGGGTGCGCATCCACTACGCCGCCAAAACGAGAGGATCCATCAGGAGGAGATGTCGTCTT
Source organism: Myxococcales bacterium (assembly GCA_043753855.1). Classification (GTDB taxonomy): domain Bacteria; phylum Myxococcota_A; class Polyangia; order Haliangiales; family Haliangiaceae; genus JABFXX01. The sequence goes on from JAYUVX010000154.1 coordinate 734, forward strand.
GCTCGCGCTCGACGGTTCGCCTGGGGGCCTGGCGGCGGGTCCGTGGCCCGTTAGCGGCGGCAACGCGATACACACCGGGCAGGTCGGCCCGTGACCGACCGATCGGCCAGGGATGCTCGAAGCGAGGACCGTTGCATCCTGGGCGCGGTATGCCGCGGCGGCCGCCTCCGACGACACCGCTATCGACGGCGGCATTCGTTGGCAGGCGCGTAGAGCTCGACGCGCTTCGGGAGCTGGTCGGGGTGGCTCGCCTGATCTCGGTGCTCGGCCCACCCGGTGTCGGCAAGAGCCGGCTCGTCCGTGAGCTCGCGCTCGAGGAGGCGTCGCCCGTGGTGTGGTGGCGGCTCGGAGAGGTGCTCGATCCCGACGACGCGTTGTCGAAGCTCGCCGACGAGCTCGGCCTCGCGCCCTCGACCAGCTCGACGCAACAGCTCGGGATGGCGCTGGCTCGAACGGGCGCTATTGATCATCGACAATGCCGAGGGCGAGGTCGAGTGTGTCGCCTCGCACATCGAGGACCTGCTCGCGGCCGCGCCGGCGCTGACCGCGATCGTCTCGTCGCGGCGTCCCGTCGGACTCGCGAGCGAGCGGCGCTTCGAGCTCGGACCGCTCGCGATCGAGGATGGCATCGCGCTGTTCGTCGCGCGCGCCAGCGCGGCCTCACGACACTTTCGGGAGGACGCGGCGCAGGAGGCGATCGTCCGGACGCTGGTCGAACGTCTCGATGGGCTTCCGCTGGCGATCGAGCTGTGTGCCGGGCGAAGCGCGGTGCTCGATCCGGCGGCGATGCTCACCGGGATCGAAGACCGCTTCGCGGTCCCCCGCGGTCCCGGCAAGGAGCGCCACCGCTCGCTGCACGACGCGCGGGTCTCCGCGTGGCGCGATCTGCTGGCGCCCGCGCAAGCGATCCTGGTCCAGCTGACGGCGTTCCGCGGCACGTTCACACCCGATGAAGCGAATGACGTGGTCGAGGCGGTGGACGTTCTCTTCTCGCAGCTCGCGTTGCTCGTCGCGCACGGCTGGCTCCATGTCGAGACCGCAGACGGCACCCGTCGGCTGCGGCTCCTCGACAGCGTCCGCGAGTTCGCCAAGCGCGCGCCCAACGATCCCGCGGCACTCGAGGCCGCCGCCCGCCGCCACGCGAGCGCGTTCATCGCCCGTTGCGAGCGCTCGGCCAGCGCGGTGGCCGAACACGGCGATAGGCCCGGCGGCTTGGTCACAACTTCCTCGAGCTCGTCGTGCTCCAGCGGCGCGTGAACTTGCACAGCGCGGCCGCGGTGCTGAGCTGACCGGCGCGCAGCTGGCGCGCCACGCGTTTGCCGAGCGGCTCGCGGAACATGACCTGCCCCGGATGTCCGCCTACGTGCTGGAGATGTTCGGCCACCTCGCGCTGGTACGGGGCCGCGGCGACGAGGCCAGGCGCCACTACGAGCAGGCGCTCGCTGCGTTCGAAGTCCTCGGCGACTGGCACGTCGCGACCTGCCACGCCGGCCTCGCCGCGAGCCTGGTGCTGTCGGAACGTCCCGAGGAAGCGCTTCAGGTCCTCGAGCGGGTGGCTCCCAGCGACGTCCCGGTCGCGCACCTCGAGCTCATGTTGACCCGGGCGGTAGCGCGGGCACGCGCCGGCGATCTCGCGGGTGCGCGGCGTGATCTCGCCCGCACGAACCGGGACGTCGCGACCGCCGGCAGCACCGCGGCCCTGGCGAGCGCACTCGTCGACCTCGCCGAGGCGGTCATGCTGCGCTCCGCGGGGCGGGTCGCTGACGCGAACGCCTTGATCGAGCGCGTCCGCGCCGCGCGTGGACAAGACCGCGCGTGGTCCGATGCGGCGTGGATCCTCGTGTGCGAGCTCGATCGCGAGCTCGCGACGTGGCCCGGACCTGTCGCCGAGCGCGCAGGCGCCCTGGGCATCGTCGCGGCGAGGATGGCTCGTGGTTCGAGGTCGGCGGCAAGCGCGTGGAGCTCAGGGACAAGCCGCTCCTGGCCAGGTTGCTCGGCGCGCTGGCATCGCTACGCCGCGCCGAGCGCGTCGGGGTCCCCGGGCTGTTCGCCGCCGGCTGGCCGCGCGAGACAGCACGGCCCGAATCGCAAAAGAATCGGGTGTGGGTCGCCGTGGCGAGGCTCCGCGCCCTCGGGCTCCGCGGCGCCGTGGCGATCGACAAGGACGCACCGCCGCGAGATGACCGCCCTCTTGTTCGTTCCTCGCGTGCGGAATCGGGTAGTTCATCTAGAGTCGAGGGCGTGGGTCGCTGCCTCAACACGACGTGGTCGAGCCGCGCTGCCACGTTCATGCTCGCTCAGGTTGTCCTCGCCAGGGTCGCATCACGAGTAGCAGCACGACCGCCGCAGCCGCAGTGAGACCACCGAACCAGAAGGGAGATGCTGGACCGACACGATCCCAAAGCAGCCCCGCGATCACAGTGCTGACCAGCATCGTCGCTCCGGTCGCCATGTAGAACAGCCCGATCGCAAAGCCGCGTCGCTCGCGCGGTACGTGATCGGCCAGGAGCGCCTTGCCAACGCCGTCGGTGAGCGCGACGTAGACGCCATACACGCCGAGCAGCGGCCAGATCGAGACGGTGCCCGCCCCCGTGAGCGCAAGGTACACGATCGCGTAGATCGCCCAGCCCACCCCGATCACCCGCCATCGGCCGAACCGATCGCTGATCACGCCCGCCGGATACGAGACCACCGTGTAGACGAGGCTGAACAGCGCATAGAGCAGCACCACCTCCCAGGGCGCGAGGCCAACCTGGCCCGCTCGCAACAACAGGAACGCGTCGCTACTGTTCGCGAGCGAGAACACGACGAGGAGCACCATGACCTTCCAGTACCCGCGCGAGAGCCCGCCGAGCCCGGTCGCTGTCACGACTGATGCTGCCGGCTTCGCATCCTCGTGCGGAGGCTCGCGCAGCGCGAACGTGAACCCCACAGCCGCCAGCCCGAGCCCGGCAGCGACAGCAAAGATCGTGCGAAACGCCGCAGCAGTGTGCTCGGTCTGCGTCACCGACGCGTTCTTGATCGGCGAGCCACTGAGCCACCACAGCAGGAACGCTGACAGCAACACACCGACGACAGCGCCTGCGCTGTCCATCGCGCGATGCAGCCCGAATGCCCGACCGAGATCCTGCGAGCTCGTGGTGTCCGCGATCAACGCATCGCGCGGACTCGACCGGATGCCCTTGCCGATTCGATCGATGGTGCGACCGAGCAAGACCATCGGCCATGCGATCGCAGCGACCAGGATCCCCTTGCCGATGACCGGAAGGCCGTACCCGATCCGGACGTACGGAACGCGGCGACGGAACCGATCGCTACGCCAACCGGCCCACGCGGTGAGCACGGACACGACTGCAGTTGCGATGCCCTCGACCCATCCGAGCGAGGTCGCTGACGCGCCAAGGACTGCGACCATGAACAGCGGCAGCAGCGGGTAGATCATCTCGCTGGAGATGTCGTTGAAGAACGCGACCCACCCGAGGACCACGACGTCGCGGGATAGGGGGCGTCGCTTCGGACTCTCGGTATTCATCTCGGGGACTTCTGCAGAGCACCGAGGTCACGCAGTCCTACGGTGCCCGAATGGGCTCTCGTAGGAGTCATTGGCGCCGTGCGCGTGCGCATGATCCTGTGCGCCGGCCGTCCGAATGTCAAGACGACCCTATCGGATCACCTCCCGCCCTGCCGATGCAACGCACGGGATACGACGTACGGCGTCGCGCATGTCAGGCTCCTCCCGGAGCCACCGTTTCGCTCGGGGCCTGCGTGTGCTCGAGCAGGGGCAGAGATCCATACGGGACGTTGAACATCTCGAACAGTCCGTGCGTGATCTTGCGTGCGGTGCGCGAACGTCCATCGAGTAGCCAATCGAAGAAGCCCTGCGCGTTCAACGACACGCCGATGAACATGTGCTGGCTCACCGGATACGGATCGGCGCCCGGCGGTGGCTCCGGCTTGTAGCCCCGGGTCGCATAGCCGAGCGCGACATCTACGAAGCGCGACCAGCCGCCGTAGTTCCAGTCGCGTAGCTGATGAATCCCACCGAGGTGCAGCGCCAGCAAGTACGTCTCGCCCGTGTAGTCCTCGGCGATGTTCACATTTCCGCCTTCGAGCTGCGCGCGGTACGCCTTGCTTGGCCAGTACTCGACGCGGAAATCGATCAGCTCGTCGAGCCTTGGCGACATCGAGAGCGCGAATCCGAGCACTGCGCCGAGCGTGTCGAACGCGAGGTCGCCGAATGAAAACTCGTAGTAGAAGCCGTCCTTGACCTCGACACCCAGGAAGAGCACCTCGGAAAGAGCGGTCCCGATGATCGCGGCCTTCAGCTTGTCATGGCCGCCCCAATGGAGCAGCTCCGTGCCGAAGCGCGCGAGGCCCATGGTCGCCCACAGGTGGCCGAACTTGTCGGCGCCACCGGCGTACTGCTTCGAGCCGAGCCACCCCTCGCCGCTCCACAACTTGATGTTGCCGTCGTTGCCATCGCAGACGATGCAGCCCCACTTGAACTCGGAGAGCGGCTTGTGCTTGCGGTACCAGGCGAAATACGTCCAGGTCGTGAACCCGGCGTAGAATCCACCGAGCGTCAGCGCGGAGGCGAGCTTGTGATCGCCCACGGTCGGCGGTTCGACTGCCGGCGCGAGCGCCTTGGACGGCGCAAGATCGATCCACGGAGTTGTGGAGCCTACCGCCGGGACGGGATCCGGCGCCGGGGTGCTGTCAGGCGCCGCGTAGCCAGTTGCCTGCAGCGAGCCGACAACGAGCAGGGAAATAGCCAGCGTTCGCATGGTTGTCGGTCTGCAGTACGTACCGCGGCTGGTCCGGTCAACGGGCCATTTGACGCTCCCATCACGCGCGAGCGGTACGTAGATCACGGACGCATGAACCAGCCGGCGTCCGCTCTGGACAAGCCGACGCAGAGTCTGTGCGCGAAAGGAATCAGAACCGCGCATGGCGTGTCAGCGAGACCCGGAGCATCAGGCGCAGTTCCCAAACCGCATCTTGCGCGACGAGGACGGCCGCCGCGCCCTGGGATCGGTGCCACGCGCCCTCCACAAGGACGTTGGCGCGCTGAGCCGTCAGCGGGACGTTCCAGTCGATGCCGGCGCGCACGGCGATTGTTGCGGCGGATACGCCGTTGTTGGAGAGGCGCGCAAACTCGGGTCGCACGAACACCGAGAGGTCGCCGTGGCACCGCGAGCCATAGAGCTGCGTCAAGCCCTGAACGTAGCCGCCCAGCGCGACCGTGCCCGTGCCTGCGAAGCGCGAGGCGATCCACTCGCTCTCGATCTGAAGCGGAAGGGTGTGTCCTCGCAAAATCAGCTCCGCGTCGACCTCTCCGGCTGTGCGAGCCCCGCCGACGGGCGCTCGCAACAGCGGTGCGTTGCCCAGTGAGCTGGCAAGGATGAACTCCGGGTCGTCGGAGTGGCGGGTGTAGTCGCCCGCCGCGCCGACCGTGAGGCGCGAATCAGCGGCGTCCTTCCACAGCTGTGCGCTGGCCTTCCCACCGAAGTCGTTGGCGACGCCGAAATGTGGCTGTTCCTGATTGAGCGACCCCGTGTTGTCACCGATCGAGGCCGTGAGCAGAACGCCGCGGCCGGCGGCCCCCCGAAGCTGTCCGCCCCACTGGGTGCCGAACGCGTGTACCGAGCCGTGGCTCTCGAGGATCATCGATCGGTTGATCGTTGCCAGGTTGCCACTCGAGAGGTTGTCTTCGCGGCTGAGTACGTGGGTGTTCTCACCGTACAAGAAGCGGAAACGATCCGCGCTCTCGGCGTCTTGCAGGCCGATGAAGGCGTTCTCGAAGATCTTCCACCCGGGGCCCTGCCGGAAGAAGTCGTTGTCGGTGAAATCAACCTCGTAGACTGCAGTGGCACGCACTCCGCCGAATGCCGTCGACAACAGTGACATACCTTGACGTGCGCGACGCCAGTAAGGCTCGCCGTCCCACACGACGCCCTGCGCAAAGCCCCACGTCGTGTATGTCCATCCGCCGCGAGTCCAGACCGCGCCCGCATCAGGATCGACACTCCACCGCTGCGTGGGTCCGTCGCTCGCGGGACCATCAGCGCGCGCGCCAACGGGGACGATCAGGATCTCCAGCACCATCGCAACCGCGTGGCTTCGTTTGCCTCTCGCCTTGGGCTTGCGGCCCCGCAAACGTAGCCGGATCAACACGGCGACCAAGAACAAGAGGGCTGCGCCCTCGACGAGAAACTTCTCGGCGTCCAGGAAGTCGATCGGTTGGTCGCGCAACGCCGGGTCCGTGATCACCCCGTGCACGACCAGCACGGGGATCGCGGCATATGCGAAGTAGTGCAGCTTGCGCCAGCGTTGAAAGCCAAGCCGCTTCAGCAAGTACGAAGACACGACCACGATGGCGAGGAGCCAGAGTGCGACCGCGCCCAGCGTATTCGCAACCGGCTGATGCTCGGTCCACAGCGGCAGCGCCAGATCCGCCCACGAAAACTTGGACCGCGGATCCAGTGGAATCAGCACGACGTGCGCCCCCACGATCGTGGCCGCCACGTAGCCCGTCCACTTGTGCAAGACGAACGGGGTCACACGTCCAGCGCGAACCTTGATCCGCGCCCAGACCGCGAGACCCAACCACGCATCGGCGCAGACTCCGACCAGCGCGATCAGGCCAAGAATGGCTGAAACATCGAGGGTTGCCATCATTCACCGGCCGTCGCGTGCGGCGGTCTGGATAGTGGCCGACCGGCTCCCATCACGTCACCCCGAACAGCGCGCGTACAACAGGCTCGCCCGCACAGGCACCGACAACCAAGGCGCTCAGGAGCGCTACGACGAGCGGCATCGTTCGAGACCGCGGAACGCGAGCTGCCGGTGGAATCGGCGCAAGAAGCCGTTCGATGCGCTCGCGCAGTTCCAGATCGCGCGCGCCGAGCATCGCGATGGCGTTGCGTGGCAGGCAGGGTCGCTTCGCTGCGGCGATGATGGCGGCTGCGAGATCGGCGCCGTCCGTCCCCCGCCGCCGGGCCTCATCGTCGCGTGCCAGATCCGAAGCGGATCCCGATGGCGCGCGTGTGCGAGCTCGTGCTCGACGGCCGCTGCGAGTGCTCCCGCGTCGAGTGATTCGAAGAACCATCGTGCAACCCGGACGCGCGGCCAAAGCAATCCCACGGTGTCGGCAGCCGCAGGACCTCGTGGATCTCGGAGTGCACGGAGAGCGCGCAGGATCGCACGCGTCCACACGAGCGCCACCGGTAGCGCAAATGCAAGCGCCCAACCCGGCACCGGCTCTGCCTTCTCGGGTTCGACGAGCGCCCAGCCGATCAGCAATGCGAGCGCGAGAGCGGCCGGAATTACGGGCGCCCAGATCGACCGCCATCGCAGCGCCGCCACCGCTGCGATCAGCGGCCCGACGGTGACGGCGACAAGTGCGGCGAGCACCAGCTCACGATCCACCGCGCGACCTCCGTCGCCGCGCGACGGCGCGACCTAGCTGGTCCAGGAGATCCGGATCGAGCGTCTCGACGGCATCGACAAGCGCCGCGAGCGCTGGCTGCGGATCGTCACCGAACAACTCGCGCACACTCACCGTCGCCCGTGCTCGATCGACGACTTCGCGCGCGACGGCGGGACGATAGATGAACGCTTTCCCAACACGCACGCGACTCACCAGCTGTTTGGCAAGGAGTCGGTCGAGCACCTTGGCGATCGTCGTGTAGACGAGGCCGGCATCAGCACCGACGCGGTCGTGAATCTCGCGTGCGGACGCTTCCTTCAGATCCCACACCGCCGCGAGGACTGCGACTTCAAGCTCGCCGCCGGGCAGCTTCGGAGTTTTCATCGCCATGCATCCTACGACGCTCGTCGTAGGTGTACAAGGACACTCGCCGCTCTGCACAGCGGTTCCAAGATCAGCTTGACGGGCGGACGAGTCGGCGGCACTCATTCAAACGTGAGCGCGAATGAATGAACGAAGCGGCAGCCCCGGTCGGCCCGCTGTCGGCCGACCTGTGCGACGTGCCGTGCTTCAAGCAGGATCTCGTTGCGCAGCTCAGGGCATCGAGGCCCTCGGACGCGGCCGTCGACGACATTCGCACGCGGTTCGCGGCGTTGGCGGATCGCACTCGTCTCAAGGTTCTCTATGCGCTGATCGAAGGCGCCGAGCTGTGCGTCTGCGACGTCGCGCATGCCGTCGGTATGAGCGTGTCTGCCGCGTCGCATCACCTGCGTAAGCTGCGGGACCTGAAGATCCTCGAGTACAGGAACGACGGGAAGATGGCGTACTACTCGCTCGCCAATCGATCCGTGGCCAAGCTCGTTTGCCAGGCGTTCGACCGGAGTGCGGCATGAGCGCGATGAGGTCCGAAGCTCTCGCGGTCGTTCGTGATCAGTTGACGACAGCCGCCAACGCGAAGAAGTGCCATTCCTGTGGCTGCTTCCACCAGACGGTCACAGCACTGCGCGAGCTGCCCGAGACCGCAGAGATCCGCGACCTTTTTTTCCGTGCGTGGCTACGACGTTCGAGGCGAAGCGCTACGACTGTCTCGGCTGCATAGCTGTTATCCGGCCGTCGCCGCGAATGCGTTCGCCAAGGCGTTTCCCGAAGTGGGCGGCCAGCTCGATCTATGCCCGACCGATGAACCCGACGAGCACGCCGGGTGGCCGCCGCTTCCCGGCGATCACCGCGTCGTCCGCTACCGCACATCCGTTGCGGTCTACACGCTCAACAGCACCGAGCTGATCGAGAGCGTCTCGAAGCGTGCGCGTGCGCCCGACGGCTTGCGCTTGTCGGAACGTTGTACACCGAGAACCTCGGCATCGAACGCATCATTCGCACCTTGATATGACGGCAGCCTCGCGTAGGGCGGGCTCCTGCTCTTCGACTATGGTGTTGGCGCTGGCTTGCCCATTCTCGTTCTTGGCCTCGCCGCCGCACGGCTTGAAGCACGCCTCGACCGCAGCGGCGTACGCGTCTGGGTTGATCGCGTGACGGTGGCCATGCTGCTCGGGATGGGCTTCTATCTGCTGTGGCGCGGGTGACCGCGCCCCGACCTCTGCTGTGCTAAGGATGAAGCGTGTCGGTTCCTCGGGTGTTACTGCTCGTTCTCGCCCTGCTGCAGGCGACGGGCATCGCCGAGGCGGTTCGCCGGCAGGCATGCGAGACCGAGTGCCGCGACGACGGTTGCGACAACGACTGCACGCCTGGCAACGACGCTCCGTCGTGTCCATGTCACTGCCCCAGCTCGGTCGGCATCGCGCCACCGACCCTCGCGGTCATGACCGTCGCCGCGCCCATCGACGTCACACCGGTTCACTTCGCCACTAACGACCGCGCACATTCCAGCCCCGACCCGCGCGAGATTTTGCACGTCCCTCGTCACGCCGTCTGACTCGTCCATCCATCGAGCCGACGTCGTTCCGACGCTGCGATCCGTTCGCTGCGTTTCTGATCGAGGTGCGTCATGTTTCATGTTCCGATCGCGCGGCTTGTCGTAGCCGCGCTCCTGTTTCAGTCATCTCCCGCGCTCGCCGGGCAGATCGAGATCGATCTGCCAGGTGCGCTCGCTCGCGCACATAAGGCAGCACCGAGCGCCATCGCCGCACGCGGCCAGCTGGCGATCGCTCAGTCCGGTGTGATAGGCGCGAACGTCACGTTCCTGGACAATCCCGAGATCGAGGTCGGCGCTGGACCACGCCTCACCAGCTCGCGGCCGATCGATGCCGAGCTGAGAATCGAGCAGAACCTCGAACCGTGGCGCCGATCGCCAAGGCGTCGTCTTGCGCGTGCCGGAGTCGCGCACATGCAGGCGGAGCTCGACGCATCCTTGCGCGAGCTCGATCTCGAGGTCGCGTCCGCGTTCTATGAGGCTCTGTTCGCCCAGAGCGGCGCCGAGCTGTCGCAGCACGCCGAGGACCTCGCGAAGCGAGCTGCCGAGGCGGCAGACCGCAGGCGCAAGGCCGGCGAGATCACCGACCTCGATGCGAACCTGGCGCGCAGCGCGCTCGGCCGGGCGCGATCGGCGACGCAGGCCGCGCACTCCGAACGCGCGACGGCGATCGCGCAGCTCGGAGCACTGATCGGCGCGGCACCCGACGACGTGATCGCGCTGCGCGGAGAATTGAAGCCCGCCGCCCTGCCCGACCTGGCTGCGCTTCGTGCGAGTACGACGAATCGCGCCGACGTGCGCGTGCTCGACACCGAGCGCATGGTCGCAGGCGCCGAGCGGGACCAGGCAAACGCGAGTGGCCGGCCCGAGGTGTCGCTGTGGGCGAGCTATCACCGCGAGGACACCGATTCGATCGTGCTCGGCGGGCTCCGCATGACGCTGCCGCTGTGGAATCGGGCGCAAGGCGACAAGGCCGCCGCAGCTGCGCGAGAACGGCGTGCGATCGACACGCGTAGCGCGACCCTCCGGACAGCGAACCGACAGATCATCGATGCGCTCGCGGCATACACCAGCGCGCAGCAAGCGGTCGCTCTGTTCGAGAGGGAAGTCGTGCCGCTCCTGAACGACAGCGAGCAACTACTACAGAAGACGATCGATGCGGGTCAGCTCGCCGTGAATGACTACCTCGTCGCGCGTCAGGAGATTCTCAACGGACGGCGCGAGTACCTCGAGAGGTTGCGCGCGCTCGCGAGGACTGCCGCCACGGTGCGGTTCATCGCGGGAGGTGCACCATGAAGAACTTCGCATTGCTGGCCCTCTTGCTTGGGATCGGTTGCGGCGGCGAGAAGGCCAAGGCCGACAACGATCACGACAAAGCCGAGGTCGTCGAGCACCCGGGCTCCGATACCGCGAATGGTGGTCAGCCCCACGACCACGGCCCGGAGATGATCAAGATCGCGCCCGACATGATGCGCGACCTACGCGTCACCACCGGCCAGGCGCAAGTGCGCGCCGCGGGCGAGACCGTCTCCGCTCTCGGCGAGCTGCACGTGAACGAGGACGAGTACGCCGAGATCGCGGCGCCGGTCACGGCGCGCGTGACCAAGGTGTATGCGAAGCCGGGCGATGAAGTGAAGGCGGGCCAGATACTGGTCGAGCTGAACAGCCCCGAGCTTGGAGAAGGACGTGCGGAGGTCGGAGCTGCGCGTTCGCGTCTCGAGATCGCGAAGAAGAACGCGGAGCGCAAGCGAGCGCTCGCTGCCGATCGGCTTATCCCGGAGCGCGACCTGATCGAAGCGGACTCTGCTGTCTCGGAAGCTCAGGCTGCGTACACCGTGGCCACTTCGTCGCTTCGCAAGTTCGGCGGCGCGGCCGGCGACAACTCACTCGCGATCAAGGCGCCGCTCGCGGGCACGATCATCGAGCGGACCGTCGTCGTTGGCCAGCTAGCAGATCCATCGAAGACCCTGTTCCGCGTCGGTGACCTGTCCACGCTCTGGCTGCTCGCGCACGTGTTCGAGCGGGATGCGGTGCGTGTTCAGACGGGCGCGACCGGAACGGCGAGCTTCGCGGCCCTGCCGGGCAAGACCACCGCCGCGGTGATCAAGTGGATCGGCCGCGAGGTCGACAAGTCCTCCCGTACAATCGAGATCCGCCTCGACGTTCCGAACCCCGACGGAAACCTACGGCCGGGCATGTCCGCGAACGTCTCGATCCCGCTCGGCGAGATCGGGGCAGCGCCCGTGGTGGTGATTCCCGTTGCAGCGGTTCAGCGCGTCGGGTCGAGCTGGGCGGTCTTCATCCCGCACGGTTTGGGGGAATTCGCCATCCGGCAGATCGGACGCGGGCGCGACCTCGGGGCGGAGGTCGAGGTCCTCACCGGCCTGAAGTCTGGCGATGAAGTCGTGATCGACGGCGCGTTCCTCCTCAAGGCCGAGGCCGACAAGGCGAGCGGCGGCGGGCACGAGGATTAGCCATGGAGAAGTTCATCACAGCAAGCTTCCGCAAGCCGCTGATCGCGATCGTGCTGGCGCTCGCGGGCGCGGCGCTCGGCGCCGTCTGGATGCGCGAGCTACCGCGCGACGTGTTCCCCGATCTCTCCGCGCCGGTCTTCAACATCATCGTTCAAAACCCGACGATGAGCGCCGACGAGCTGGAGATGCGCGTCGCGATCCCGTTCGAGACGGCACTCTCCGGCCTCCCCGAAGTCCGCCGACTACGCTCGTCTTCAACCCTTGGCGTCGTGCAGATCACGGTCGAGTTCGAGCCCGATGCGGATTACGCGCGCTCGCGTCAGTACGTGGCGGAGCGGCTATCCCAGGTCGAGCTCCCAACCGGAACCGAGGCCCCGCTCCTTTCCGGCGTGACCGGACGCCTGAACGAGATCTTCGAGATCACGATCGAAGCGAAGCCGGGCGTCGCGGATCTCATGACGCTCCGTGATCTCGCCGAGAACGAGATCAAGAACCGGCTCCTCGCGGTGCCCGGCGTTGCCGCAGTCGAGCGGCTCGGTGGCTACCTGCGCGAGTTCCAGATCCAGATGGATCCCGATCGGATGGCGGCACGTGGAGTCTCCCTCGACGAGATCATGCATGCCGCGCGCGGCGCGAACGTCAGCGCAGCCGGCGGGTTCGTGACCCAGGCACAGATGGAATGGACCGTGCGCGCTGCCGGCCGCGCGCAGACCGTCGAGCAACTGCGCAACACCGTCGTCGCGATGAAAGGCGGCACGCCCGTGCTGCTCGGTGACGTGACGGACGTCCGCGAGGCGCCCGCCGTGCGGCGCGGAATTGCCCATCGGCTTGCAGGCGAAGTCGTGAGCTGTCGCATCGTGAAGCAGTTCGGCGGCGACACCGTCGCGGTGGCACGCGGGATCCGAGACGCGATCGACGACCTGAAAGGCAGCCTGCCGAAAGGTGTCGAGATCCGGATCGTCTACGACCAATCCGACCTGGTCGAGTCATCCCTCGGCGGGGTCGGACGCGCCGTCTTGATCGGCGCAGGGCTCGTCGCGCTCGTGCTGTTCCTGCTCCTGGGTAACGTGCGGGCGGCGCTGATCGTCACGCTCACCCTGCCCCTCTCCCTCGCCGTGTCGGGCGTGTTCATGCGAATCGCGGGCATCGGGATCAACACGATGACGCTCGGCGGTCTCGCGATCGCGGTCGGCCTGCTCGTCGATTCGTCGATCATCGTGGTCGAGAACGTCGTCCACCGGATCTCGCAACACCAAGACGGCGATCGACGCGGCCACGCGCTCGCTGCGGCGATCGAGGTCGGTCGCCCGATCGCGTTCGCTACCGCGGTCGTGATTGCGGTGTTCATCCCTCTGTTCGCGATGACGGGCATCGAGGGCCGCATGTACAAGCCACTCGCGGGCGCCGTGATCTCCGCGGTGCTCGCGGCGCTCGTGCTGTCGCTGGCGCTGGTCCCCGTTGTTGCGGCCGGGCTCCTGCGCCCGGCCAAGCCAGGGGCGCATGAGGACGTGTGGCTGATCCGCAACCTGAAGCGCGTCTACCGCCCCGTCCTCGATCGGGCGCTGCGCCACACGAAGCTCGTCATGATCATCGTGCTCGCGATCACCGCGCCCGCGCTCTGGATCGCGACGAAGCTCGGCTCGGACTTCGTTCCGCCGCTCGATGAAGGTGCGATCCTGATGCAGACGTTCCTTCCGCCCGAGGCGTCGCTCGAAGAGGTCGATCGCCTGAACCATCGCGTCGAGGATGTGCTGCGCGGCTTCCCCGAGGTCACCGACGTCGTTCGACGCACCGGGCGCGCGGAGCGCACTGAAGATCCGATGCCACACACGACTTCGGACGTGCTGATCCTGCTCAAGCCCGAACGCGCGCGCAAAGGCGAGGCGCTCGTCAACGAGATGCGCGAAGCCGTCGAGAAGGTACCCGGCGTCTCGGCGCTGTTCACGACCCCGCTCGGCATGCGGATCGACGAGGGGCTTGGCGGCACCCCCGCGGATATCTCGGTCCGGATCTTCGGGCCGGATGCGCAGAAGCTCGCGGATCTTGCTGATACCGCGGCCGGGGTCATTCGACACATCGACGGCATGGAGGACGTTCGCGCCGAGCCACTCGTCGGGTTGCCTCAGTTGACCGTCCAGGTCGACCGCGATGCAGCGGCGCGCGTGGGGCTCACACCGGGCGACGTGATCGAGGCGGTTCAAATCGGGCTCGCGGGACAACAGGTCTCCGAAGTCTGGGTCGGGCAGCGCCGCTACGAGCTGATGGTCAAGCTCGCGCCGGACTTCCGGAAGGACAGTAACGCGCTCACGAGCTTGATGGTCGACGGGCACGACGGCAGTCGCATCCCGCTCGGCAAGCTCGCGAAGATCGAGACCACCTTCGGCCTTGGCACGATCAAGCGGGAGGCGGGAAGCCGTCGGATCGCCGTGGAGGCGAGCGTCTCCGGGCGAGACCTCGGATCGGCCGCGCGCGAGGTCAAGGAAGCGCTCACCGAGAAGCTGAAGCTTCCGGCCGGATACTTCGTCGATGTCGGCGGCAAGGTCGAGAGCCAGGCGCGTGCAGAGCGAGCGCTCTACCTCGCCGTCGGCCTGGCACTGCTCGCGGTGTTCCTGCTGCTCTACATGGCGCTCGGCTCGCTCGCCGAAACCATCGTGATCCTGGCGACCCTGCCGAGCGCGTTCGTCGGCGGGATCGTGGCGCTGCTGATCGCAGGCGAGAGCTGGAGCGTCTCGTCGCTGGTCGGCCTGATCGGCCTGTTCGGGATCGCGGTCCAGAATGGCCTCGTGCTCGTCACGCAGACCCGCGGCCTGATCGCCGAGGGTCTGCCGTTCACCGCGGCCTTGCGTGAGGCATGCATCGGCCGCGTGCGCCCAAAGATCATGACGGCAGCGACCGCGATCCTGGGGCTCCTGCCGCTCCTGGTGCTGAACCTTCACGGCACGGAGATCGAGCGGCCCCTTGCGATCGTCATGACCGGTGGCCTCCTGACATCGACGGTGTTCACCTTGCTCGCCTTGCCGACGTTCTATCAGCTTGTCCACGACATCGGCCTCCGGTGGCGCGGACGGCGGGAGGTCGTGCCATGAGTCGCGCGGAGCTCGTTGCGCGCGGCCGGCGCCTCGAATGGTTCACGCTCTCGTGGAACCTGATCGAGGGCGTCGTCGCCGTGGCTGCTGCCCTCGCGGCCGGAAGCGTGGTGGTGTTCGGGTTCGGGGTCGATAGCTTCGTGGAGTGCTTGTCGAGCATCGTGCTGCTCTGGCGATTGAACGCGGAGTGCAAGAGCTTTGACCCCGCGCGCCTCGAGCGCATCGACGAGCGCGCGCACAAGCTCGTTGGCTTCTCGCTGTTCGCGCTCGCGACCTACATCCTGTTCGACGGCGGCAAGGCTCTGTGGCTCCAAGAGCGTCCCGAGCCCAGCATTCCCGGCCTCGTGCTCGCTGGAATCTCGGTCCCGGTGATGCTGTGGCTCGCTCGTGAGAAGCGTCGGGTAGCCGCTGCCATCAAGAGTCGGGCGCTGGCCGCGGACTCGTTCCAAACGACCGCGTGCGTCTGGCTGTCGATCACGACCCTGGTGGGTGCGGGCGCGAATGCCGCGCTTGGCTGGTGGTGGGCTGATCCCGTCGCCGCACTCGCGATGACGTTCTTCCTCGTGTCCGAAGGACGCGAGGCCTGGCGCGGAGAAGACTGCTGCGAGGACAACTGCCATGGCTGACCACGGTCACCACGATCACGGGCGGTCACGTCGCCGACGATGACACGCTCCGCACGGTACGGAGCCTCGCCGCACGGAGTGAGTGCGTGACCCGCTCTAAGAATTGCAGAAACGGCGCGTGGAACCCGCGCTGCGCCATCATGCGCAGGTCGGCAGATGCGGGGTCGACAAACCTGGATGTTCCCCATGTCGGCATGGGCGAGGTCGACTCGCTACTCGATCGCAACGTCGAGCAAGGCCTGCGATTGTCCCCGCCGATCGATCACGTGCCGTCGCGAAAGGCCGTCTGCATCGCGGCGTGATCAGGATGAGAGTCAGTACCGGTTCACGCGGTGGAGTCCGGATCTCTACGCACGCTCGAAGGCGATCGTCTCGATCGCCCCCGGACGATC
Organism: Myxococcales bacterium; assembly: GCA_043753855.1. Lineage (GTDB taxonomy): Bacteria > Myxococcota_A > Polyangia > Haliangiales > Haliangiaceae > JABFXX01. The sequence goes on from JAYUVX010000154.1 coordinate 16,671, forward strand.
GACGTGATCTAACGAATGGGTGATCAGCGTCGATGATCGGCTCGCCAAGCTGGAGCGCCTCGTCGAGGCGCAGAAGGCGACGATCGAAGCAAAAGATCGCGAGATCGCGCGGCTGCAGGCGCGGGTAGCGGACCTAGAACGTCGACTGGGCGAGAACTCGTCGAACTCGAGCAAGCCGCCATCGAGCGACTCTCCTGCCGCTCGTCAGGCCCGACCGAAGGACGCACCGAGTGGCAACCCGCGCGGTGGTCAGCGCGGCCA
>JAYUVX010000155.1:0-16929 GCA_043753855.1 Myxococcales bacterium
ATAACCACCTTTCGCCACGCTGGACAGGGCTGCGGGCTGTTAGGAGTGCAGCTCGGCGAGCAGCCGGGACACGGTTTCTGCGGTGACGTCCACAACCGACATCACCTTCCCGTAGTTCATCCTCATGGGACCGATCACCGCGAGCGCACCGATCGGCATGTCCTCGGGCCCGTAGGACACCGCGACCACCGAGCTACCGACCAGCGCCGCCATCGCGGTCTCGGCGCCCAGGAACACCTGCAGCCCCTCGGCGTGACGCGTGCGATCCAGCAGGCGCGCGAGCGTCTCCTTGTCCTCGAGCGTCTTCAGCAGATCGCGCGCGCGGTCCTGCGCCAGCGCATCATCGAGCAGGTTGGCCTGCCCGCTGATCAGCACCTCGGCGGAGCGATCCGGCCGCGCGACGAACACCGCGTGACCGAGCCGCAGCGCCTCGGAGATCGCTTCGTCATACTTGTTCTTGTCCTCGCCAAGCTCGCGGATTACGTGCTCGCGCACCTCATCGAGCGTCATCCCCGAGAACTGCTGGTTCAGGTAGTTGTGGATTCGCTCCAGCCGGCGAGCATCTACGTCGTCCATGATCAGCCGGTTCTCGATCCGACCGTCGGTGGTGACCAGGACGGCGATCAGCTTGCCGTCGCGCAGCGGCACGAACTCGATCTGGCCGAGTCGCTGCTGATCCGGATCGGGCGCGATGATCACCGCGGCGTGCTGCGTGAGATCGGAGAGCAGCCGCGAGGCGCGCTGGACCACCTCGTCGGGGGTCGGAGCGATCACGCGCTCGCGGATCTCCTCCTTCTCGCGCGGGGAGAGCCCGCGCACCTTCAGCAAGCTATCGATGAAGAACCGCAGCCCGGTCGGGGTTGGCACGCGCCCGGCCGACGAGTGCCGTTGCTCGAGCAGCCCCATCTCCTCGAGATCCGCCATCACGTTGCGCACGGTGGCCGGCGAGAGCCCGAGATCATGGCGCCGCGTGACCGTGCGCGACCCCACCGCGTCGCCGCCATGCAGGTACTCGGTGATCACGGCGTGCAGGATCTTCTGCGCACGCCTGGAGAGGTCGGTTCCACTCATCGCCGGTCGGACCAGCTTACAAGATCGCGAGAGCTTTGCACGATGCGAGCGGCGGTCCGATCCGCCATCAGAAACCCACGCAGTGTCGGGCAGATCCGGCCGTCACGGCGCTCCACGAGGCCTGCGGTGACCAGCTCCGCCACGAGCGCCGGCGTCAGATCGGCCTCCCACACGCCGTCGGAGGTCCGCAGCCCGAGCCAAAGCCGATCCACCAGCATCTCGCCGGCCGGAATCTCGAGGCGCTCGGCAGGCGATCCAGGTGCCGCGAGGTAGGCAACTGCCCTTCGCGGGTTGGTCGCGCGGATCCCGCCGCCTCCGGGGAGGTGCTGTAACGACGCGGCGCCGACGCCGAGCCCGAGGAACGGCGCACCGCTCCAGTACAGGCTGTTGTGCACCGCGCGCTTGCCGGGACGCGCATAAGAGCTGATCTCGTAGTGCTCGAACCCTGCCGCGAGCAGCCGCTCGTGGGTCTCCACGTAGAGGTCGGTCAGCCGATCCTCGTCGAGCGGTACCAGCCGGCCATCGCGTACTCGCTGACCGAACGACGTGCGCTCCTCGATCGTGAGCTCGTAGACCGACAGATGATCCGCCCCGAGCGCCTCCACCGCGGCGGCCGAACCGGGCGTACCGAGGATGAAGTCGGCGGACGTCGTGAGCCCGGCGGCGAGCGAGCGCTCCACCGCAGCACGACCATCACCGAACCGGTGATCGCGGCCGAGCGTGACCAGGGCCTGCGGCTCGAGCGACTGCACGCCGATCGACACGCGATCGATGCCCGCGGCCCGCCACGCCGCGAGGTTTACATCGGTGCAATCGGTGGGGTTGGCCTCGATCGTGACCTCGCGCGGCAGCGTTTGGCCATAACGCGCGCGGATCGCCGTGATCGCGGCCGCGATGCAGTCAGGCCGCCACAGCGACGGAGTTCCGCCGCCGAGATAGATCGAGATCAGCTCACCGGGGAACGCATCCGCGCGCGCCTCGAGCTCCGCGAGCACGGCGGTCAGATACGCATCGTGGAGCGGCTCCCCGAGCTCGACTGCGAAGTCGCAGTACGGGCACAGCTTGCGGCACCAGGGGAAGTGGAGGTAGACGCCTGGAATGGGTTTGCAGCCAATCTACCTCGACAACGCCGCCTCGACCCGCGTCACCGACGAGGTGCTCGCGCTGATGACCGAGGTGATGCGCACCGCCTGGGGGAACCCGAGCGCTGCTCACCCACAGGGGGCCGCGGCGCGTGAACAGATCGAGCTCGGCCGGCAGCGCTTGCTGGCAGCGCTCGGCGATCCGGGCGGAAGGCTCGGCGACATCGTGTGGACGAGCGGCTGCACCGAGGCCGATGCGCTCGCCGTGCTCGGGGCGGCACGGGTCAAGCCCGGCCCGATCGTGGTGTCCTCGATCGAGCACCCCGCGGTCGGCGCTGCGGCTGCACGCCTCGGCGGTGAGGGTCGCGAGGTCATCGAGGTGGCACCCGGCCCCGATGGCGTGCTCGATCCCGACGTGGTCGCGGAGGCGGCGATCGATGCCGGGGTGCTCGCGATCGTGATGGTGCAGAACGAGATCGGCATCGTGCAGCCGGTCGCGGCGATCGTCAGTGCGGTGCGGGCGCGCGCGCCGAGCTGCCACGTCCACATCGATGCCGCGCAGGCGTTCGGCAAGGTGCCGCTCGAGGTCACCGCACTCGGCGCGGACTCGGTCGCGATTGCCGGTCACAAGCTGCACGGCCCGAAGGGCTGTGGCGCGCTATGGCTGAAGACCGGCGTCGTGCTCGAGCCGCTGTGGGTCGGCGGCGGTCAGCAGAAGGGGCTGCGCGGCGGCACGCAGGACGCTCCGGGGGCCGCGGGCCTCGGCCTCGCCGCCGAGCGCGCGATCGCGGCGTTGCCGACCGCGCGTGCCCACTGGCTCGAGCTCGCGGGCCGGGTCACGGCCGTGCTCGAGACCCGCGGCGTCGCGCATCGCAAGCTGGTTCCCGATCAGCGCCGCTCGCCCCACATCCTCGCGCTCGGGCTGCCGGGGATCCCCGCGAGTGCGCTGCGCAGCGTGCTGTCGAGCCGCGGCGTCTATATCTCCACCGGTTCCGCGTGCGCGGATCGATCGATCGATCCCCTTGGCAAGCCATCGGCCGTGCTCGCCGCGATCGGCCTTCCGCCCGACGTCGGGATGGTGCGGCTGTCGTTCGGGCTCGAGACCACGGCCACGGAGGTCGAGGCAGCGGCGGAGATCCTCGCGGACGTCGCGGACGAGCTCACTCCGCGACGAATGCCAGCGTGATCTTGTAGCGTCCGCCCGTCGATGCGCGAAACTTCCAGCCGCGGATCGCCGTGGAGAGGCACTTGCCGAAGCTGTCGGTGGCATGCGAGCCGAGCGCGACCTCGGTGACCGCGCCATCCTTGGCGACCGTCAGCGTCGCCTGGATCGACTTCACGACGCCGACGTTGATCGCCTCGACGCCCTTCTGCGAGCGCATGTAGCAGCGCTGGGTGCCGCTCGAGTACTTCTTCGACACGGTGTCGATGTCCTCGGGCGTCAACGAATCACCTCCCGGCAGCTCCGGGGTCAGCCCGTTGCTGCCGTTAGTGAGGTTCGTCGGGTTGCCGGTGTTCGGGCGCTTGATCGGTGGCCTGGTCGGGAAGAACGGATTGGTGGCGACCGCGGCGGAGCCTGCCTTCTCGCCGGGCAGTCGCGGACGGAGTGGATCATCGGGACGCACGGTATCGATCTGGTCGGTACGGCCGAGCCCCTTGTCGATCGTGTCATCGCCCGCGATCACGACGACGGCGACGATCACACCGGCGAGCAGCAGCACCGACACACCGAGCAGGATGATCATCCCGCGCTTGTGGCTGTGCTCGGCGGGCGCCGGGGCCATCGCCATCTCGGTGCCGGGAACCGCCGATGGGTCCGACGAGATGCCGTTCGGTGCGAGGTTCGGATCATCGCTCGGCTGGCGGGGAACCGGTCCGGTGTTCCCGAGCTTCGCGATCGCCCCGGTGCGCGCGAGGGCGGCGTTGGACGGGGTGCGGCGTGCGGCGGGCGCTGGCTTCTTCGCCGGCCGCATCAGATCGGCGAGGTTGACGACGCGCGACACCTCGCCGATCGCGAGCTCGTCGTCTTGATCGCCCTCGGACGCGTCGGTGACCGGCGCGTTCGCGAGCCGCGGAGTGATCGACGCGGGAGCGGGCGATGCGGCGGCGGTGGGCACCGGCAGTGCACTCGCAGGAGCCGACGCGCGCCTGGCCTGCGACGCGATCGGCTCGGCCGCGGTCTGTGCTTCGGAGTCGAACGGAAGGGCTTCGATCTGGGTCGCCTGATCGACACCGTCGAACGTGCCGCCGAGGCCCCGGCGCGTCTCGAGGCGTGGTACCGGACCCGACTTCGTTGGCTTGAACGGTGCCGGATCCGGAGTGACCGCGAGCGCCTTCGCGGCGCCCGACGCCGAACCATTGGCGCGCGCCTGGACCGACGGGATCGCCGATGTACCCCTGATCGGCGACGGATACCGCGACGGGGTGGGCGACGGTCGCGCGGCCTGCGGCGAGGGCAATCCCAGGCCCGCGGACGCAGAGCCCGCCGACGCGGCGGCACCCTTCTCGAGGGACGCCATCGTCGCCGCGAATAGCGGCCTGGGCTCGTCGTCGATCGGTTGTGGCGGCGGTGTCGAGATCGGCCGGGTCGGTGCGCGCAGCGCGGGAACGGCTCCTGTCGCGCGCGGCAGCGGTGGCGGAGCGCCCGGCTTCTTTCTGAGACCGCGGAAGTGGCTCACCTTGTCGACCGCGAGCCAGTCGTCGAAGCCCTCGCTCCAGCAGTGGAGGTCGGCGTCGAACGGCTTGCCGGAGATCCAGCGCTGCGCGTCGGCGAGCGAGTACGGACCTTCCTGATCGCCGTCGTTCGAGACGTACCACTCCTCCTCGAGAGCCGGCGGCGGGCGCGTCATCGCGGACGCGAACGCGGCACCGAGCGCTCCGGCCGGCGCACCGTTGGGCGCGCTCTCGGCGATCGGCGGCGACATCGTGGTGGGCTTGGCGCTGCGGCGTGATCCGGCGGCTTCGGCTGCATCCGCGTCGGTCATGCCTTCGCGAACGGTGATCACATTCGCGCAGTTCTTGCAGCGAATCTTCAGGATCTTGCCGCGAACCCGGTCGTCACCGATCGAGTAGCGGGTCTTGCAGCGATCGCAGAGGAACTTCACCGCAGAGCCCCCCTGCGGGCATCACCGGACGAACGCGGAACACGGCGAGACACGTCCCCTGATTGTGCCGAAAAAAACCTGTGGTGGCAAAGGGGTAGACCCGATGACACCGCTGATGCTCTCAGGGTTTGGCGCGGCTGTCGGCCCCACCACCACCGCTGCCGTCGCGCGTCGGGGTCCCGGCGTCGGACGGCTCGGCGCTCCCGGGTTCGGCGGATGCGGACTTACGTTGCCGCCGTGGCACCGAGACCGTCGAGATCACCACGACATCGCGCATCGCCTCGGCGCCCGGGTGCCGGGTGGTGAGGAGACCTCCGACCTCGATCGCATCGCCCCGGCTCGCCAGCTCGAGGTAGAGGTCGATGTCCCCGAGCTCGGAGCCGATCCAGCGGGCGTTAGAGCTCGACACCTGATACAGCGGGCTCTCGATGCTGCGCGTGATCTTGCCGTTGTCGAACCGAAACGCGATCAGCGACCAGCTGCGGAGCTGAGGATCATCGGTGCTGCGCGTGATCACCACGAGCTCGTCCTTGCCATCCGGCGCCCGGAGCGGCACCGCGAACACCACGTTCTTCACCGGGAACGCGGACATCGGCTTCTCGACATCGGGGAGCCGCAGCGAGATCTCGTTGTCGTTGAGCTCCACCAGCTCGCCCACCCCGGTCAGGCACGCGCCGGTCGCCTTCTCGGTGGACGGTGGTCGCGGGCACTCGTCGCGTGTCGGAGCCGTTCGGGTGGGCTCACCCACGATCGCGATCGCCACGATCCGGTCCCCCGCGAACAGCACGCGCGCGCCGCGCAATCCGCTCGGGATCACGAGGCGTGGATCGCGCGCGTGATCGACGTCCTCGGCCGGCGCACCCAGCGCCCGCACCAGCTCCGCGCGCGTCGAACCGACGTGGATCCCGGACTCCGTGCGCGCGACCTCGGGACCGACCACCGCGACGAACGTGGCGGTGCCCTGCGGCTCGCCGCCGATCAGCACCGCGTTGTCCTCGGCGCGGATCAGGCTGCGATGGAGCAGGTTGGGAACCTCGAACAGCGCGAGCCGCGGGCCCGATGGCAGCTGCTCGAGCAAATCCGAGAGCTTCTCGCCCAGCTTGTAGGGACCGACGCTGTTGGCGCGGATCGCATGCGGCGGCAGCGCCCGCACGACGCCCACCGGTGGCTCGATCACGCGGCGTTGCCGCGGCGCCGCGCTCTGCGCCGCCACCCGGTCGATCCGATCATGATCGGAGCACGCAACCAGCGCGAGGACGACGAACGGGAGCTTCACTTCATGACGATATACGCTACGAGAGCGAGGACTGCCACGAGGAGTGCCCCGACGAGGATCCACGGCAGCCGCGAGCTCTCGGTTCGCACCAGTAGCCCGGCTCCGACGGTCGGCACCGCCGTCTGCGCCCGAGGCGGCGTCGGCGCGGGCGTGGGCCGGCTCGGAGGAGTCTCCCGCTGCGCGCGTGCCGCGGCCGACGCTGCTGCTGCGGCGGCGGCGGCAGACTTCGAGACGCCCGCGTCGTTGCGCTCGGTGAGCGGCTCGCCGGCACCATCGCCCTCATCCGTGACCGCCCGCTGCTTCGATGGCGCGGCGGCTTCGGCCTCGGCGAGCTCGGCCTCCTCGATCTTGGAGAGCGGACTGGTCACGCTGATCTCTTCATCGGCAGCGACCGGCGCTGGCTTCGGCTGCTTCCCGGACACCGGCGCCATGCCCGCCGGCCGCACCGGAAGCGGAGTTCGCAGCGCGCGCAGCTCGGCGAGCTCCATCCCGAGCGCCGCCGCGACGTCGGCCTCGGGCTGCTCGGCGTCCTCCCACTCGGGAGCCTGCTCGGGTCCGGGCGCGCCTTCGGTGGCCTTGTAGCCATCGAACACCTGGCTGTCGAAGTCGAGGTCGTCGCTGCCGCTCGCGGCGCGTGCCTCGGCCTCGCTGACCAGCTCGGGACGTCGCTGACCACCGCCGGCATGCGTGAGCATGTCGAGGTAGCGAGCGATCCGGACCGGACCAGAGTGCAGCCGCTCGTCGCGCAGGAACGACTCGAGATCGTCGGCCAGGTCGTACGCGGTCTGGTAGCGCTCCTGCGGGTGCTTCTCGAGCGCGCGCATCACGATCGCTTCGAGCGCCGCGGGATAGCCGCGCCGCGCGAACGTGGGCGGCTCGACCTCGGCGGCGATCAGCTTCGGCACGATCTCGCTCGCCGGGCCGCGATACAGCCGCTTGCCTACGGTGATCTCGTAGAGCACGATGCCGAGCGAGAAGATGTCGCTGCGGTGATCGATCGGCGGTGACGCCTCGGAGCGCGCCGCCTGCTCCGGCGACATGTACGAGAGCTTGCCGGGGATCACGTCGCTGCGCGTGCGCTGGCCGCGGGCGCGCGCGATGCCGAAGTCGATCACCTTCATCGTGCCGTCCTGCGTGACGAGCAGGTTGGTCGGCGAGATATCGAGGTGCACGATCTCGAGCGGCAGGTCGCTGAGCGGCGTGCCCTCACCGCCGCGCTTGGCGTGGAAGTAGCCCATGCCCGCCGCCGCCTGGCGGATCAACTCGACCGCGTGCTCGATCGGCAGGAATCGTCCGTGCATCAGCCCGCGCCGGCACAGCTCGTTGAGCTCCTCGCCGACGATGTACTCCATCGCGATGTACGGGATGCCATCGTGCTCGTCGACGTCGTAGACGTGAACAATGTTGGGGTGGTTGAGCAGCGCGCCGATCCGCGCCTCGTCGAGGAACATCTCGACGATCCGCGGATCATCGGCGAGCTCCGCGCGGAGCCGCTTGATGACGACCTCCTTCTCGAACCCGGCCATCGCGGCCTGCCGGGCAAGATAGATCTCCGCCATGCCGCCGATCGCGAGCCGCCGTAGCAGCGTGTAGCGGCCACCGAACGCGGTCGGTTCGAGGTCCGCCGTCTGCTGCCGCTTCATGCGGCCTCGGCCTTCGGGATCGGGACACCGGCGGCGGCGTGCGCGGCGAGCGTGCCCTCGATCGCGGCGCGCGCGACCAGGTTCGCGGGCAGCGCGACCACCGGCGGCAACGCGGTCGCCGGAGCTGCGAACGCCGACAGCACGCGGGTCATTCCACCGGCGAGGCCATCGAGGTCGTAGCCGCCTTCGAGCACCGCGACGATCTTGCCGCCGGTGAGTTGATCGGCGAGCGCGCGCAGCCGCTGCGCCATCGCGGCGAACCCATCGTGCGTGACGCGCATGCCGGCGAGCGGATCGTGCTGGAACGCGTCGAACCCCGCCGACACCAGGATCAGATCCGGCTTGAACCGGGTGAGCGCGGGGAGGAACACGTGATCGAACACCGCCGCGTACTCGTCATCACCGGATCCATGCGGCAAGCCGACGTTGACGGTGGTGCCCTTCGCCCCTGCCCCGCCGATCTCGGTCGGCGCGCCGGTGCCGGGGTAGTACGGGTACTGGTGCACGGACAGGTAGAGCACCGACGGGTCGTCCCAGAAGATGTCCTGCGTCCCGTTGCCGTGATGCACGTCCCAGTCGAGGATCGCGACGCGCGCCGCACCGTGCGCACGTGCGGCGGCCGCAGCGACCGCGACGTTGTTGATCAGGCAGAACCCCATCGCGCGGTCGCGGGTGGCGTGGTGCCCGGGCGGGCGGACCACCGAGATGCCCTGGATCAGCGCGCCGTCGAGCACGTCGGTCGCGAGCTGCGCGGTACTGCCCGCGGCGGTGCGTGCAGCATCCCACGAGCCCGGTGAGTAATAGGTATCGGCATCGATCCACCCGGTCTTGCCCGGGATCGTGCGGCTCAGATCATCGAGGTAGCTGCCGGCGTGCACGCGCGCGAGCTCTTCGTCGGTGGCGAGCCGCGTGATCAGCTGGCGACCGCGCTGTGCGATCCCCGCGGCGAGCAACGCATCGCGTACCGCCTCGGCGCGCGCCGGGCGCTCGGGATGGCCCGACGGCGCGCGGTGACCGGTCGCGCCGAAGATCTCGTCGAGGATATAGCCGAGCATCGCTAGTCGCGTTCCATCCGCGGCGGCCGCGACAGCATGCGGGTCATCGCATCGCGCACCGGGACACCCTGGTGGATGATCGCGTGCATCGCGTCGATGATCGGCGCATCACATCCGAGCTTCTCGGCGAGCGCCTTCGCGACTTTCGCTGTCTTCACACCCTCGGCGACCTGCTTCATCTCCGACAGGATGGTCTCCATCGACGTGCCTCGGCCGAGCGCGAGGCCGACCCGCCGGTTGCGCGACGAATCGCCGGAGCAGGTCAGCACCAGATCGCCCATCCCCGAGAGCCCGGCGAACGTCTGCGGGTGCGCACCGAGCATGACGCCGAGCCGCGTGATCTCGGCGAGCCCGCGGGTGATCAGCATGATCCGCGTGTTCGACCCGAACCCCATCCCGTCCGAGATCCCGGCGCCGATCGCGATCACGTTCTTGAGCGCACCGCCGAGCAGGACGCCAGCGACGTCATCGGTGGCATAGATCCGGAAGTTCAAGCCGGTCAGCGCGTACTGGGCGGCGAGCGTGGTCTCGGGGTCGCGACCCGCCAGGACGATCGCCGCGGGCATCCCCGCCGCCAGCTCGCCCGCGAAGGTGGGACCCGAGAGATAGGTCGCGCGCGCCGCGATCCGCGGCGGCAGCACGTCGCGATACACGCCGTCGATCGTCTGCAGCGTCCCGTCCTCGAGGCCCTTCGACGCGTTGATCACGATCGCATCGGGATCCATCCACGCCGATGCCTTGCCGAGCACCTCACGGATGCCGTGCGACGGGGTGACACCGACGACGAACCGCTTACCGCGGACGCACTCCTCGAGGTCGCTGGTGACGGTCACCGACGCCGGCAGCTTGTGACCCGGGAGGTACGCCGCGTTCTCGCGCGACGCCTGCATCTCGCGCGTGGCTTCGGGGTTGCGGTTGTAGAGACTCACGCGATGCCCGTGGTGCCCGAACAGCACGGCGAGACAGGTGCCGTAGCTTCCTGCTCCGATCACCGCGATGTCTTCAGCGCTCATCGGCGGCGAACCTAACATTTCGCGCCGGCTGGATCACGCCGAGCAGGGGGTACCGCCTGCGAGATCGTCAAACCTCGCACGAGGCCAGAATCACCCTCCGCCGGGCGGTTCCGGCGTGTGGGCAAGCGCCTCACTCGCCAGCACCACGCGGTTCCGGCCAGCGCGCTTCGCCGCGTACAGCGCGGTATCGGCGGAGCGGACCAGCTGCTCGGCATCGGTGCCGTCGTCGGGGAACGTGGCCACGCCGATCGACGTGCTGAGCTTGCCCGCCCGCGGCGCCGCGTCCGAGAAGTCGTGACCGTAGATCCGTTCGCGCACGCGCTCTGCGACCTTGGCCGCGGTGAACTTCGCGGTGTCGACGAGGATCACCGCGAACTCCTCGCCGCCGTACCGCGCGACGACATCGTTGGCGCGCCGGGTGTCGGCGAGCACGCGGGCGAGCTGGCGCAGGACCTCGTCACCCGAGGGGTGCCCGAAGTTGTCGTTGAACTGCTTGAAGTGATCGACGTCGAGCATCAGCAGCGACAGGGGCAGCCCACTGCGCTGACTGCGCTCGACCTCGAGCGTCAGCCGCTCGTGGAAGTGGCGGTGGTTGTACAGGCCGGTCAGTCCGTCGGTGACAGCGAGCTGCGCGAGCCGGGTGTTGGCCTCGGCGAGCTCGTGCGTGCGCTCGTGGATCTTGGCCTCGAGCTCGCGGTTCATCTCCAGCAGCGCCTGGTTCTTCGCCTGCAGCGAGGCGATCAGGTGCTGGTTCTCGTTGACCAGCCGGTAGGTTCGCAGCAGCGTCTCGACCGCGAGCAGCAGCGCGGTCTCATCCCACGGCTTGCCGATGTAGTGATTGAGGTGCGCGCGGTTGATCGCCTCGATCACCGCGTCGAGGCCAGCCTGCCCGGTCAGCAGGATCTTGGTCGTGGTCGGCAGCCTACGATCCACGATCTCGAGCAGCTCGACGCCCTTCATCCCGGGCATGATCTGGTCGGCGATCACGAGGGCGATCTGCTCACCCTCACGACTCAGCTCGTCGAACAGGGCGACCGCCTCGTCGCCGGAGCGCGCCGTCGCGATCTGGCACTCGTGGCCGAACCGCGCACCGAGCTGGGCGCGCAGGACGCGGAGCACGCCCTCCTCGTCATCGACGCAGACGATCACCTCGCGGCGGTTCACGTCTCCACCGGCCGGCTCATGTGGTGACCTGCGAGCTGCGGATCGGGAGCCGGACCTCGAACACCGTGCGGCCGGGTCCGGAGGTGCAGCGCAGCTCGCCCTGGTGCTTCTCGACGATCTGGCGCGCGATGCCGAGCCCGAGCCCGGTGCCCTCGCCCTTGGGTTTGGTGGTGAAGAACGGCTCGAAGATCTGCGGCAGCACATCGGCTGCCACACCCGGCCCATCATCGATCACGCGGACCACTGCCCACCGCTCGTCGAGCGGCCCCATCACCTCGACGGAGGTCTCGACGACGATCGTCCCCTTGCCCGCGAGTGCTTGCTGCGCGTTCTGGATCAGATTCGTCCACACCTGGTTGAGCTCGTCGACGTACACCGGAACGCGCGGCAGGTTGCCGTAGTGCCGTTCGACGATGATATCACGCAGCGCGTGGTGCAGGAGCGCGAGCGTCGTCTCCAGCCCTTCGTGGAGGTCGGCCTCGGTGCGGGTCGCCTGCTGATCGAGGTGCGAGTAGCTCTTGAGCGCACCGACGATCCGCTGGATCTGCCCGATCGCATGACGCACCGTGGACGCCGTGCGATGCAGGTAGACGTGGTCGGTGAGCGCTGCGACCACCTCGCGCGCCAGCGCACCATCGCGTTGGGGACCGAGAACGGCGATCAGCCGCCGGGTGTCCTCCGGGGTGGCGCCGAGATCGGCGAGCTCCGCGGCGAGCGCGTGAACACCGCTGACCTCCGCGCCGCCGTGCCCATCCGCCTCGAGCGTGGCGACCAGCTCCTTCGCCGCCTTGCGCGCGGAGAGGCCCGTTACCAGCGGGCGATCCGCGAGGGATGGCGCGGTGCTCTCGAGATACGCCGTGACCGCGCGGATCACCTCCGGGGTCTTCGCCCGGGTCGCGAGCTCGGTGCCATGGCGGCCGACCCGGACCAGCGCCGCACCGAGGCCATCGATCGAACCGCGGATCGCGGCGGTCGGGGAGTTAATCTCGTGAGCGACGCCCGCGACCAGGAGGCCGAGGCCGGCCATCCGCTCGGAGAGGATCAGCTGTGACTGGGTCTCGCGCAGATCATGGAGTGCACGGCCAAGCTCGTGGTTGATCGCGGTCAGCTCCGCGGTGCGCAGTCGGACCTTGCGCTCGAGCTCCTCGCTGGCCCCGCGCACCTCCTGGTAGAGCAGTGCGTTCTCGACGGCGGCACCGGCCTGGTCGGCGAATGTGGTCAGGAGGTTGAAGTCCGCCTCGGAGAACTCGCGCGCGTCCTCGGCGCGGCCGACCGCGAGCACGCCGACGACGCGCGCCTTGCGATCGAGCGGTAGCGCGACCAGCGGCCCCGGCGCGCCGGCCTGCCTCGCCGACTCGCTGTACACCGGGTCCTCGCTCGCGCGATCGAGCCGGATCGGCTGGCGGGTCTTCAACACCTGCTCGGCGAGTGGCAGCAGGGACTCGGCGGCGGCGAGGGCCTCGTCCGTGGCGAGCACGCTCGACACATCCGCGCGACGAGCGCGAGCCGCCGAGGCGCGCAGGCCGGGCCTTGCGCCACCCTCGGCCAGCCACAGTGCCGCCAGCTGGATGTCGAACGTGCGCGCCACGGCATCGACGATCTTGCGCGACACCAGATCGAGATCGATGACGCTCGAGACCGCGCGGCCGGCATCGTGGAGCGCGACGATCTCGCGCATGCGGGCGGCGAGCCGCGCCTGGTTATCCTTGAGCGTGATCGTCATCTGGTTGAACGCGGTCGCCAGGTCGGTGAGCTCGTCACCGCCGGGGATCTCGATCCGGTGCTCGAGATCGCCGCGCGACACGGCGGTCGCACCGCGATGGAGCCGCGCGATCGGCGCGCCCAGACGCCGCGACCAAAACAGCGCGAGCACGAGCGCGAACACCAGCGCCCCGATGCCGCCGCCGATCAGCGAGCGGATCGCGAGCCGCTTGGTCGCCGCTAGCGAGCCGCGATCGATCGCCACGCCGATCAGGCCGATCGCATGGTCCTGGCTGTCGAGCAGGCGGGTCACCGCGACCTCGTAGGTGCCGGTGGGCAGATCGACATCGCGCACGACCTTCTGGCCACGGGTCGCGGAGATCCGGTCCTCGGCCGAGATCTCGAGCGGCTCGGCGCGCTTGCCGAGCGTCGAGCGGAACGTCACCGCGAGCTCGCCTGACAGCCCGCCGATCAACACATCGGCCGACAGCGCCCCCTTGATGCCATCCGCGAAGTCGCCATCGAGTGGCGTCGACAGCACGAGCACGCCCTTCAGCGCGAGACCGGCATCCACGACCGGCGACACCGCGCGAACCACCACGCGGTCGCCGATCGCAACCAGCGACACCGCGCGCGTCCACGATTGCCCCGCCGCGACCAGCGCATCGTGCGACTCGACGCCGACATCGGCGAACCGCGCCGTCGCACCGCCAAGTACGCGATCGGCGATCACCACGCCGTTCGCGTCGATCAGCTGCAGCCGCGCTGACGGGACGTGCGCGCCCTCGTGGGCGATCCACGCCTCGATCGCGTCGGGTCCAGCATCGATCGCCGCCGCGAGCTCGACCGATTCCGACATCTGCACGTTCTCGTCGCCGATCCGCTCCACGGCGCGCAGGACGAGGTTGAGCCCCACGGTGAGCTGCCGGCGCGCATCGGCGCGCAGGCCGTGGTCGAGGTTCGACAGGATCACGCGGGTCGCGAGCACCGCGACGATCAGCACCGGCACCAGCCCGGCGAACGCCATCGCGATCACGAGCTTGCTCCGCAGCCTCAGCCGCAGCCGCGGCGGGGGAGCGGACGTCACGATCCGCGGGCTCATTGGCGCCTTCGGCGAGCTCCGCGGTCGCACGGTGCTCATGGCTGCTCCGCCTGCGAGCTCATTCCGGATCTGCCCGCCGGATCAATGGATAGATCGGATGTCCACGCGGCGACAGGATCAGCCCTTCGAGCTCGGCGCGAGCCGCGACCACGAGCTCGGAGTGCGCGAGTGGAACCCACGGCGCATCCGACGCGATCCGATCCTGAACCGCGGCGTATAGCACCGAGCGCGTCGGCTCGTCGCTCGCACCCTGCGCGTCGGTCAGCAGCGCATCGACACCTGGCTGCTTGTAGAACGCGATGTTCTTCGCGGCACCGACCTGCGCGTTGTCGGAGTGGAACAGGACATAGAGGAAGTTGTCCGGATCGCCGGTGTCGCCGACCCACCCGAACACACCGAGGTCATGCTCCCCGGCCTCGACCGCGCGCTTGTGCTCGCTGTACGGCTGCAGCACCAGCTCGGTCTTGATCCCGACCTGACCGAGCGCTGCCTGGAGAAACCGCGCGACGCGCTCGGGCTGCGACAGATACGGCCGCGGCGTCGACAGCGAGTACAGCTTGTAGACCCGCTCCGGATCGAACCGCTTGTCCGCGACCGCCTCCGCGAGCAGCTTGCGCGCGGCGACCAGGTCGTAGGAGTACCGCGTGGCTGGCTTGTGATAGCCCCACTGCGTCGGTGGCAGAGGCCCATCGGCGGCGATCGCCCGGCCCTGATACACGAGCTTGACGATCGGCTCCTTGTTGATCGCGAAGCTCGCCGCCCGGCGCACGCGTACGTCATCGAACGGAGGATGCTGCGTGTTGAAGGCGAGGTAGCTGACGTCGTTGCCCGGCGTCGACTTGAGGACGAGATCCGGGTGCAGCTCGACGAATGATTGCTCGTCGGGGAGGATCGAGGTCGCGATGTCGACCGATCCGGACTCGAGCTCCACCAGCCGCTGGCGCGCATCGACGATCACGCGGAACACGATCCGGTCGATCGCGGGCGGCTTGCCCCAGTAGCCGGGGTACCGGCGGACCACCACCTGCTCGCCGCGCGTCCAGCTCTCGAACGCGAACGGCCCGGTGCCGACCGGGTGGTCGCGGAACGCATCGCCCCAGCGCGCGACCGCGGTTGGCGACACCATCGGGAACATCGCGACATCACCGACCAGCGGCGCGTAGGGTCGCGAGGTCTTGATCTCGACGGTGTGCGCGTCGATCACGTTCACGCTGGTGATGTCCTTCAGCAGCGCGCGCCAGTACCGTCCGTCCTCGCCCTTGATGTAGTTCGGGTGCGTCGGATCGAGCAGCCGCTCGAACGAGAACTTGACGGCGGCGGCGTCGAACGGGGTGCCGTCGTGAAACTGCACGTGATCAGCGAGCTCGAACCGCCAGCTCTTGCCGTCGGCCTCGGCCTTCCACGACGTCGCGAGCCCGGCGGTGATGTCCGTGGTCCCCGGCTTCCAGCGCACGAGGCCCTCGAACAGCAGCTCACCGACCTCGATCGACTCGGAGTCGGTGACCCGGATCGGATCGAGTCCGATCACGCCCGCCGCCTCGGCGACGACGAGGGCGCCCGGATCGCGACGATGGGTGTACGTGGCGCCCGGATCGCACCCCGAAAGCGCGATGATCGCGCTCGCTGCGAGCACCAGCCCAGGGCCGGCCGTCCTCATGACTGGCACTGTACTCCACTCGCGCCGTTGATTGACTCGGGCCTTTCGCTGACTTAGCGTCCGGCCTCCATGCGTGCAGCCCTTGCAGTAGCTTCCATCATCGCCGTGGCAGCCTCTGGCTGCGACATTGGCAAGATCACGGTCAACACCACCTCGAAGGTGCTCGAGCGGGGTCAGCCGAGCCTCCAGCAGGAAGCCGACTACGAGATGGCCCGCCAGGCGATCCCGGGCGCGCTGAAGACCGTCGAGAGCTTCTGGATCGTCGATCCGGATAACGAGCGACTGATCAAGATCCTGACCGAGGGCTACTGCCAGTACGGTACGGCGTTCGTCGAGGACGACTGGGAGGCCGCGAAGTTCAAGAAGGACCTCGAGCAGATTGAGTATCACAACACCCGCGCGAACCACATCTTCACGCGCTGCCTCAACTACGCGCTGAGGACGCTCGGCGGCCGCTGGCAGAAGGAGCTGTTCGCCGACAGCCAGGACACGGTCAACAAGCTGATCAAGGACACCGGATCGGGTAAGCGGTTCCCGCTGCTGTTCGCCGGCGCCGCGCTCGGTTCGTTGATCAATCACAACCTGACGCGGATCGAGATGATCGCGTACCTCCCCACGGTCGAGGCAATTTTGAACCGCGTGGTCGAGATCGATCAGAAGAACGGTCTGCCGAAGAACCGTGCCCACGCCGCACTCCCCTACGTCGCACTCGGCATGCTCAACACCGCGCGTGGGAAGGCGATGGGCGGTGATCCAGAGAAGGGTCGCGCGATGTTCGAGATGGCCCTGAAGGTGACCGACAACAAGTTCCTGCTCGCCCGCACCCTGATGGCGTACCGCGTGGGCCTCGCGACCAATGATCGCAAGTTCTTCCACGACCAGCTGAAGCAGGTCCTCGAGACCTCCCCGTCGGTTTGGCCCGAGCAGCGGCTCGCGAACGAAGTCGCCCAGCGCAAGGCGCGGCGCTACCTCTCCCACGAGAAGGACCTGTTCCAGTAGCGAGCTGCTAGATCCGCGCGAGCACGCGAGGCAGCTCGTCGAGCAGCTCGCGCGCGAGATAG
>JAYUVX010000156.1:0-45809 GCA_043753855.1 Myxococcales bacterium
GCGCTACTTCTTGGCGGCGGTCGAGTACAGCGCCGGGTCGATCGCGTTCGACGTGGCCTTGTTCTCGGTCACCGTGAACGACTCCGCATCGGAGGGGAACGCCCCTGCCCGAACGTCGGCGACGTAGTGCGCCACCGCATCCTTGATCGTCGCGCCGAGCGTGGCGTAGCGGCGAACGAACCGCGGCTTGAACGTCTCGTCCATGCCGAGCATGTCGTACGAGACCAGCACCTGGCCATCACAGCTCGTGCCGGCGCCGATGCCGATCGTCGGCACCGAGACGGTGGCCGTGATCTCTCTCGCGATGTCGGCGGGAATCGCCTCGAGCACGATCGAGTAGCAGCCAGCTTCCTCGAGCGCGCGCGCGTCCCCGAGCAGCCGCTCGCGTCCACCCGCGTCGCGACCCTGGACCTTGAATCCACCGAGCTGGTGGTAGCTCTGCGGCGTGAGGCCGATGTGGCCCATCACCGGAATGCCGGAGGCCACCAGGCGCCGCACGAGCTCGGCGTGAACGGCGCCGCCCTCGAGCTTGACCGAGTGACAGCCGCCTTCCTTCATCAGCTTGCCGGCGTTGGTCATCCCCTGCTCGACCGACGCCTGATACGACATGAACGGCATGTCGCCGACGACGTGGGCGCGCCGCGTGCCACGAACGACGGCGCGACAGTGGTACGCCATTTCCTCGAGCGTGACCGGCAGGGTGGTCTCGTGACCCTGGACGACCATGCCGAGCGAGTCGCCGACCAGCAGCACGTCGGCTCCGGCCTCGTCGAGGAGACGCGCAAACGTGGCGTCGTAGGCAGTGAGCATGGCGAATCGCTCGCCGTTCTCTTTCATCTGCCGCAACGAGTGGATGGTGACGCGACGAGGAGTCGTCTGCATTCCGTCCTGACCTTTCAAAACCGGTATGCCAGTCTGGTGTCACGCGCCGGAACATCCGGCTACGCGCGCCTTGGCTACCTTGACCCCGGGTATACCACGCGATGATTCGGCGTGATCGTCGTACTGCATGGCCCCGAAAACATTGCCCTCTGGGACCTCGAAGAACCTCAGCGTTCCGACGCCGACGATTCGAGGACGGGACCCGGGTCACCGACGCTGCACTCGACGTCGGCTACACCAGCGTGTCGGCGTTCTCCCCGGCGTTCTCGCGGCAGTTCGGCCGCAGCCCGAGCGCGATGCTGCGGCGGTAAGCTCGCCGGCCATGGAGCGGACCGCGAAGCAGGTGATCGTCATGCGCAAGGACCTCAACATGCGCAAGGGCAAGATGATCGCGCAGGGTGCGCATGCGTCGATGCGCGTGATCCTGGCGGCGGGAACAGCCAACGACGCCGGGACGACGTACACCCTTGCGATGACCGAGCCGATGGCCGCATGGCTGACCGGCCGGTTCACGAAGATCTGTGTGTCGGTGAGCTCCGAGGCCGCACTCGATGCGATCGTCGAGAAAGCGCACGCTGCGGGGGTTCCGGTCGCCCTGATCACCGATGCCGGCGCGACCGAGTTTCACGGCGTGCCGACCAAGACCTGCTGCGCCGTCGGACCGGCGTGGATCGATGAGGTCGACGCGGTGACGGGGGATCTACCGCTGATGTGAGTGCGACGCCTGCTCACCGGTGCGCGTCGAGCCACGCCGCGGCGGCCGTTCGCAGCTCGGCGCTCGATCTTCCGAGATCGAGGTCGACACGCTCGCCGGTGATCGTCTGCAGCGCGCGCGCGGTGTAGTAGCGGACCAGCGGATACGGATGCGCGAGGTGCGGTGCGAGCGCCGGCAACGCGGTGCGATCGCGGAGCTGGCCGAGCGTGGTGATCGCCACGGCCTGCTCGTGCGGCTTGCCGCGGAACAACGTCGCGCTGATCACGTTGACGCCGAGGTCGGGGCCATACAGCGCGGTCAGCGCAGCGCGGTCGTAGCTCTTGTTCCACCAGCTCTCCATCGTCGACACCAGCGAGTCGACGCTCTTGTCCGCGTGGCACAGCGCGCATTCGAGCGGACGATCGCTCGCGACGCGCTTTGCGTCGGTGGGTGATCCGATGCGGTGATACCGGATCAGCGCGTAGTCGAGGCCCATGTTCTTCTTCGGCATGTGGCAGGCGATGCACGCGCTGCCGGGGCTCCCCGCGGCGTGGTGGGAGTGCTGGGCGACCGCGGCCGCCATCGCATAGGCCGGGTGACAGCCGACGCAGACCTTGTTGCCGGCCGGCGTCGCTAGGGCGGCCATCGCGGCGGGAGCATCGGCCGCATGCGGATCGTGACAGGTGGTGCAACTCATCTGCGACGCACACCCGCCGAGCTGGAAGTCGCGCCCCTCGCCGGAGTTCGTGGTGCTGCCACCCGGATTCTTGCGGCGTTCCCCACCCTCCCAGGTCCATGGATAGCGCGTGAACAGGACGGTGTGGCACTTCGCGCAGGTCTTGTTGATCCACTGCGCCCGGGTTCCGTCCTGCCCCTTCGGCGGCGTGACACCGAGCACCGTACTCTGCACCGCGAACGTCGGTCGCAGCGCCGGTTCCAGGGCGTGCGACTTCGAGCCGTTGTGGCACGCCTCGCAACCGATCCCGAGCTCGACGAGGTGCTTGCCGTCTAGGTACTGCGCACTCGCGGTCGCCGCCGCGGGGAGCAGATCGCGCAGCGACGAGGATGCCGCCGGTGTGCCGCCGAGAAACGTGATCTCGTCCGTGAGCGCGCGCGCGAGGCCCGCCGTGTCGCGCGCGGCCGCGGTCCACATCAGCGACCTCGGCAACAGCCGATCGGAGAGCTTGCCCTGGTAGCTCGGCAGGCCGGGCCCATAGAGCTCGTCGTACAGCATGGTCGCGAGCGGCAGGGTGTTGTGACAGCTGATGCAGTCACTCGCCCACACGGCGCGCACCGATAGCTCCGGCCGCTCCTTGACCATCACCGAGTAGCCCTTGTAGCGCCACGACTGGGTGGCGAACACGAACGTTGCCGGCAGCACGCGCTCGGCGCCGATGCCGCCGGTCACCGGATCGGCCGCGGTGGTCACATCGATCCCGACGAAGTCCTCGCGATAGCGGCCGCCGACCACCTTGGTCACCCGATAGCGCGCCACACCCTTCTCGCTGGTGACCCGCATGAACCGCGCCCCGCCCTCCATCTCCATCGTGCAGGTATCGGTGCCGATCTGGATCGACGCGCCCTCGAACGGCGCTCGAATCGTGGCGGTGGCCGCGTCGCGCGTCATGTTGCGCATCGGTGATTGCTGCCAGGAGGCGAACTGGCTCGCGTGACAGTCCTCGCACGCACGCGATCCGGCGTAGTCACCGCGCAGCACGTTGCTCGCCACCGTCTGGGGCGCGGCAGGTGTCACGCGCGCGGGCGTCTTGCTCGAGCTGCACGCAGCGAGCACCGCCAGCACCACCGAAACCACGCCGGACCGCACGCCTGGGTTCTACCGCAGCTTCGCGGGCCCGGGCGAACAACCGCGCGTGAACGTAAGGCTAGGCGCTGCGGCGCTGGCGGTCGAAGTGGTGGCGACCCGAGAGGCCCTCGGCCGCCATCGCTGCCTGGATCGCGGGACGCCCGGCCAGCTTGACCTCGTAGTCATCGAGGTTCGGCCACAGCGCGAGGTCGGTACCGAACCTGCCGCACCACTGCAGCATCACGAACAGGTAGGCATCGCAGACCGTGAACTGCTCGCCCATGAGATAGCCGCGGGTTCCGAGCACATCGCCGAGGTACAGCAGGCGGTCCCCGATCTTGCCGCGCTGGTACGACTTCAAGGCCTGCGTCGACGCGGGGTCGAACAGCGGACCGAATTGCTTGTGCAGCTCGGTCGAGATGAACGCGAGCCACTCCTGCGCGTGGTAGCGCGCGAACGTTCCGGGAACCGGGATCAGCGCGGTGTCCTGGGCGAGGTCGGCGACGTACTGAAGGATCACCTGCGCCTCGGTCAGGAGCTCGCCGCCGGCGCCGTCGAGCTCGAGCGCCGGGACGTAGCCCTTCGGGTTGATCTCGAGGTAATCGCGGCCGCTCGCCGTGCGGTGCGACGTGAGGTCCACGCGTTCGAGATCGAAGTGTCGCCCCGCCTCGCGGAGGGCGATGTGAGCCGCGAGCGAGCACGCGCCGGGTACGTAACATAGCTTCATCGGGCAGCTCCTATCTCGGTCCCACGCATCCCACGTGCCAGTCCTCGTGTGGGCCGGGCAGCACGGCGGGCGGCGGCGCACGCCGGCGCTCCTCGGAGTGCGCGAGTCATCACGACGGCAGAGCGGCAACCACCGGCATGGTGAGTGCAAATCGTTGGGCTCCATGCTCCAGCCCGGTGTCGAGCCCCGCCGCCTCCTCCAGAAGCTCATCCGCGAGACCTTGCGGGCCGAGATCCTCGCGGTCGAACATCCGGCCCGCGAAGCCAAGCGGCTAGGCGAGACGCCGCCGGTGCGGGCGCTTCGGGCGGTCGCCGATCATGCCGCGCAGATGCAGGCTCGGTTCGCGTTGCTGCTCGAAGGCCACGACCTCGCATCACACCGTCGCGGACTGGGAGCGACGCTCTCGAACCTGCGTCATCTCGTCGTGGATCGGGTGATGGATCCCGAGCGCTCCTATCGCACGGCACTGCTCGATCTGCGCCACGGCCTCGAACTCGTGAAATTACTGCGTGAGCTCACGCGCCGGGAGACGCTGTTTGGCCTGATCCGCTGGTCCGATGACTGGCTAGCCGCACGGCGCACACAGGTGGCGCGCGTCGAGGCACAGCTGCCGTGGTTCGCCGAGCAGGAGCTGCTCGCCGCGCTCCCCGCAACTGTCGTGAATCTGGAAGACGACTTCGAGCCGCTCACGTCCGCCGTGCCGCCCGACCAGCGAGATCACTACTAGGCGCGCCTGGCACGTCGATCGCATTACCCGAGGTCAGGCGCTACCAGGACAGGGATGCAGCTGGAACATTACCAGCGGCACCCCGGTCGCGAGCTAAGACACGTTCGACGCGAAGAGCGAACCGACGATGGCGTGGTCACGTCGAGACGCTCGCCTGGGAAATGCCTTTGTCTTCCACTCGCCGCGCTGTGAGCCCTTCGCAGGGACGCAGCGCGGTTGGTTTTTTTGGTCCGAGATCCTCGGAGAGGTCCCGGTGAGGGTGACGGCGACGTTGCCGCAGATTGCCGTCGCGGCATAGGGTGTGGCCGTGAACACCGAGTGGACACAGCTCGCGACGGTCCGCGAGCTCGTGATCGCACTCGATCTCGACGGCACCCTGCTCCCGTTCGCCCCGACGCCGAACGAGGCGAAGATCGACGAAGGCTCCGCGGCGTTGCTCGATGCGCTCACGGCGCTCCCCGGGGTGACGCTGGGCGTCATCAGCGGCCGCCCGCTGTCGCTGATGGAGGGGCTTCCCGCCCGATTCCCGAGCATCGCGTTCGCCGCCGAGCACGGCGTGTGGCGGTTCACCGATGGGGCGTGGTCCGCTGCGCTGCCGCCGGTACCGCAGCTCGACGAGATCGAGCAGGCGCTCACCAACCTCGCGCGCCGTCATCCGGGCGCACTGGTCGAGCGCAAGTCGTGCTCGGTGTGCTTGCACTGGCGCCAGGTCGACGCGGCACATCACGATCTGATCGTCGCGGCTGCCGAGGACATCGTCGACGAGTGGCTCGAGACCCAGCACGGACTCGAGCGGCTACCCGAGGCCGAGGCGCTCGAGGTCCGCCACGTCTCCGCGCACAAGGGCAGCGCGCTCAACTGGCTGCGCAGCCGCGCCCCGGCCGGTGCCACGGTGCTCGCGATCGGCGATGACCTGACCGACGAGGACATGTTCGTCAGCCTGCGCGAGCACGACCTGGGCGTCATGGTCGCCGAACGTCCGCGGCGCACGCAGGCCGGGGTGAGGCTGGCCGATCCGGCGGCCGTGCATCGGTTCCTTCGCTGGTTGATCGACGCGCGATCCGGGCACGTCGCCTCCGCGCCGGAGCCGGCGCCGCTTCCCGACGAGCTGATCCGCGCCCGCGCTCCGCGGCTGCCATCACCGCCGCGCTTGCTCGTCGCCTCGAATCGGCTCCCCGCCGCACCGAGCGCCGGTCGCGCGCGCGAGGTCGGAGGCCTGGTGTCGGCGCTGCTCCCCGCGCTAACGGAGAACGGCGGCATCTGGCTCGGTTGGAGTGGTGCCGAGCGAGATCCGGGCCTGAAGCTCCGGATCGAGGACGGCGAGGCGTTCACGCGCGCGCAATTCGACTATCCCCCGACCTGGCACCAGCGGTTCTACTCGGGGTTCTGCAACCAGAGCCTGTGGCCGTTGCTCCACGCATTCCCGGGCCGGGTGCGCTACCTCGACAGCGAGTGGAACTGCTACCAGGACGCGAACCGCGCGTACGCACGGCTCCTGATCGAGGCGGGCGGCACCACCGCCGATGTCTGGGTGCAGGACTTTCACCTCATGCTGACCGGGCGCGAGCTGCGCCGCGCGGGGCACACCGGTCGCCTCGGGTTCTATCTCCACGTGCCGTTCCCGCCGCTCGATCTGTTCGAGACCCTGCCGTGGGCCGCCGAGATCCTGAGCGCGCTGCTCGACTACGATCGCGTCGGCCTGCAGTGCGAGCGCTGGGCCGAGAACTTCGTGGTCACCGCGCGTGGCGTGCTTGGCGCGGAGGGCGAACGGCGCGCCCGCGCATGCGTGCGGGTCAATCCGGTGGGCATCGATCCGGATCGATTCGCGGAGGCCGCCCTGCGGCCGCCCAGTGCGGAGCTCGGCTCGCTCGATGCGATGCTGTCGGGCCGCAAGTTGATCCTCGGCGTGGACCGCCTCGATTACTCGAAGGGCATCCCGGAACGGCTCGAGGCGTTCGCGAAGCTGCTCGAGCGCTATCCTCAGTGGCGCAACAAGACATCGTTCGTCCAGGTCTCGGTGCCCACGCGCTCGGAGGTCGCGGACTACGCCGAGCTGCGCGGCCGTGTCGAGGCACTCGTCGGTCGGATCAATGGCGCGTTCGGCGAGGCCGACTGGGTCCCGGTCCGCTACCTGTATCGGTCCTACGATCAGGACACACTCGCGCACCTCTATCGCAACGCCGCGGTCGGGCTGGTCACGCCGCTGCGCGACGGCATGAACTTGGTCGCAAAGGAGTACGTCGCGGCGCAGGATCCCGAGGACCCGGGTGTGCTCGTGCTGTCGAAGTTCTGCGGCGCGGCGGAGCGGATGCCGCTCGCGGTGCTAACCAACCCGTATCACGTCGATGGTGTGGCGGATGATCTGGATGCCGCCCTCCAGCTCTCAATCGAGGATCGGCGCGTACGTCATGCGGCCCTCCGCGCGAACGTCTGGCAGGACACCGCGGCGGCGTGGGCGCAGTCGTTCCTCGCGGATCTGCGCGCGTGATCCCGTACCCGTACCCGTGCCGCTGCCCGGCTCGTGTCGGAGCCGATCATGTTGTCCGATCGTCGACGGGCACGGGCACGAACAGGTTTCGGTCTCAGCAGCCCGCCGGGCACGGACATGGGGGCACGGGGGCTCGCTAGCGCCGCGCCATCACCACGAAGTACTGCTGGATCAGAAATCGCTGCCGGGAGTCGAGGTTGGCGCGCGCCGCCATCTCGTCGAGCTTGGCCGGCCACTCGCTTTCACGGTGATCCTTCGGCATCGGCGGCGCGTGGCAGTTGCCGCACTTGGTCACCATCAACGCACGACCTTCCTGCAGCTGCGCCAGCTCGACGTTCCCACGCTGCGCATCGACCGCCGTTGCCCGCGGCGGCGTGACGCGACAGCCCGCGAGCACCGGAGCGACGAACAGACCGACGAGCAGCGCGCGGTTCACAGCTCGATCCCCACGATTGCGCGCGCCGAGAACTTGTCGGCGGCGTCGGTCAGCCCGAAGCCCGCGGTGACCGTCAGCCACAGGTTGCTCGAGGGCGCGACGCTGATCGCCGGACCCGCCGACAGGAAGTTCACGGCTTCCTCGCGTGCGCCCCAGGTCTCCGCACCGAACCGCACCTTGGGATGCAGCTCGTAGGTGGCGCCGGCGGCGAACGCCAGCTCGGGCTCGGTTTCAGCGGCATCCTTGCCGACCACGACCTCGCTGATCGCGTTAACCGCGAGGGTGAGCTTGTCGAAGTCCCGCGCGACGATCACCTTGCCCTCGATGCCGTAGTGGCTCTCGCCGAAATGCTTCGACAGCTCGAGGTAGAGCAGCACGTCGACCGGCCACTCGCCGCGATCGGCCAGGCGATAGCGGGTCTCGAGCCTGACCTCGTCGAGGTGAAGCGGCTCGCTCGTCATCGCGTCACCGGCCACCTGGCTCAGCACCGTGTAGTACGCGATGTCCCAGTGGTCCGTGAGCCCGTGCTCGATCTCGAGGATCTGCTCGTAGAACTGGGGGCTCGACGAGCTCCAGGTGCGCCTGCCCTGCGTCGACCATAGCTCGAGCGCCGTCTTGCCCTCGGGCACCGTCGAGTACTCGTAGGTGTTGGTGAACGAACGCCGGTCGGCGTGCGCAGGGGTTCCCATCATCAGGACGGCAAGCGAGGCGAGTAGCAGGCGGTACATCATCTGACTTTGAAAATAGATTTCAATTTCATCCGTGTCAAGCACAAGTGATCCAAGACGGCAGAGACCGCCGGATCACTCGCAAATTGCCGTCGGTCGCCGCTGGGTCGATCTAGATCGAGATCGAACCCTTGCGAAAGTCGGTCTTGCGCAGGTGCACGTTGATGCAGACCGGACGCCCGGTCCGGGCGATCGCCTTGGCCTCCGCCAACGTGGCGTCGACCCGCTTGGGGTCGGTGAGGATCAGGCCGACGCCGCCATAGCCCTCCGCCACCTTGTGGTAATCGGTGCGCCGCAGATCACAGCCGAGCGTGGTGCCGAGGATCTCCACCTGCTCGCGCGCGATCTGCGCCCACGAGGCGTCGTTGCCGATCACCGCGATCGGCGCGACGCCGTGGCGGACGTAGCTGTCGAACTCGGCCAGCGAGTAGGCACTCGAGCCATCTCCCCAGATCAGCCACACCTCCTTGCCCGGCCGCACCATCGCGGCACCGAGCGCGTACCCGCCTCCGACGCCGAGCGTGCCGAACACGCCCGGATCGAGCCACGACAGCGGAGCGCGCGGCCGCACGATGTAGCTCGCGGTCGCCACGAAGTCGCCGCCATCGACGACTAGCACCGCGTCGTCCGCCATCGCCTCCTCCATGCGGAGGAAGAAGTGCAGCGGGTCGACCAGCTCACCCGCAGGCTGCGCCTTCGCAGCGATTTCGGCGTCACGCTTGGAATCGGCTGCGCGCAGCTGCTCGGTCCATCCTCGCCACGACTCGCCCGCGGAGCTGACGCGATCGGCGAGTGCGATCAGGAACTCGCCGGCGTGCATCTCGAGCCCGATGTCGGGCCGGCGATTCTTGCGGAGCTCGTGGGAGGACAGATTCGCGGCGATCAACGTGGCGGCCTTGTTGATGCCGCGGCCGTAGCCGAGCCGGAAGTCGAACGGGAACCCGCAGACCACGACGCAGTCGGCCTCCTTGAGCGCAGCGCCACGGTTGTGGCGAAGCTGCACTTCGTGGCTGCGGCCGAGCAAGCCGCGCGCGGTGCCGGCGAGATAGACCGGCGCGCCGAGCATGCCAAGCGAGCGCGCGAGCCGCCCCGCATCCTTGATGCCGACCATGGTCTGGCTACCGACGACGATCACCGGCTTGTGCGCCGTCTTGAACGCCGCGGCCGCCCTCTCGAGGGCACCATCGCCGCGTAGGTTCGGCAGCGACGGGAAGTGCACGTCGGGCATCGTCGGCGCGTGGAACTGACGGTAGAGGTGGCCCTTGATATAGAGCTCGAGCGCCTTCGCGCCGATGCCCTTGGCCTTGCCCATCCCCATTTCCTTCTCGTACCAGGTCTTCACGATCTCCTCGGGATAGAGCAGATCGACGGGCACCTCGATGAACACCGGACCGGGCACGCCACTGGTCGCGATCTGACACGCACGCTCCACGGTGGGCGCCAGCGCGGGAACGGTCTTCACCGTCGTGCACCACTTCGTCATCGATTTGACGATCGACAGCTGGTCGATGTCCTGCAGCGCGCCACGCCCCTTGAGCAGCGTCGCGGTGGATCCGCCGAACACGATCATCGGCGTCTGCGCCATCTCGGCGTTCTTCAGCGGCGTGCACATGTTGGTGACGCCCGGACCTGCAGTCACCGCCGCGACTCCGATCGTCCCCGTCATGCGCGCGACCGCATCGGCCGCGAACACGGCGTTCGCCTCGTCGCGAACATCCACCACGCGGAGTCCTCGATTGTGGGCCCCCGTCAGGATCGGAGAGATGTGGCCGCCGCACAGCGTGAACAGGTGGGTTGCACCGTGACGCGCGAGAACTTCTGCAATCCGGTCACCACCGTGAGCCATGGCGGGGAGTCTCGCGCGCCGTGCTAGCGTTTCGAAAGGGGAAGCGGTGTCTAACCTCGTTCTGTATTCCATCCCAGCGTTCGTGGTGCTCCTCCTCGTGGAACTGGCGTGGTCTCGTCGCACCGCTCGCCGCGACATCCGCGGCTACTCCACGAAGGACACGCTCGCGAGCCTGTCGATGGGCCTCATGAACGTCGGCATCGCCGGTGGTGCGAAGCTGCTCTCGATCCCGTTCTACGCGCTGCTCTACGAGCACCGCGTCGTCGACGTCGTCGCGGCGACCGGTCCGTGGGCGTGGGCGATCCTGTTCGTCGTCGAGGATCACTCGTACTACTGGTTCCATCGCCTCCACCACGAGGTGCGCCTGCTGTGGGCGTGCCACGTCAACCATCATTCGAGCAAGCGCTACAACCTGTCGACCGCGCTGCGGCAGCCGCTGCTGACCCCGTTCACCGGTCCGCTGTTCTGGGCACCGCTACCGCTGATCGGGTTTCCGCCGTGGATGGTGCTCACCGCGCAGGCGGCGAGCCTGATCTATCAGTTCTGGCTGCACACCGAGGCGATCGACCAGCTCGGCCCGCTCGAGTGGATCCTCAACACGCCGTCGCATCACCGCGTGCATCACGGGAACAACGTCGCGTACCTCGACAAGAACCATGGCGGTGTCCTGATCGTCTGGGACCGCCTGTTCGGTACGTTTGCGCGCGAGCAAGCGCACGTGATCTACGGCCTCACCAAGGACATCGAGACCTACAACCCATTGCGGATCGGCTTCCACGAGCTCGCGGCGATCGGCAGGGACGTCGCGCGCGCGCCGACACTCGGCGCCAAGCTCGGCTACCTCCTGGCACCGCCGGGCTGGAGCCACGATGGATCCACGCAGACCGCGACGCAGCTGCAGCGCGCGATCGGCTCGTGACCGTCCGGCGACCGGCCTGAGGTGACTCCAGACCCCGTTCCACCGCCACGCCCGCAAGCCAGGGCCTGGGAGGCCATGCCTACACCTAACCACGTGTTGTTGCGCAGTTCCGCCGTGCGAAATCAGCGAGTTCGCTGCTGGGGACAGCCGTGCCCACCTGGGGGCGTAACCTCATGCACCTTGTGGGCAGGGCAACTACTTTCTCAAATAAATCTCCAGAGATGACGTTCGTCGGGGGTGCCAGATCGCGGCCGGCATGACCGTCTACGTGTACAGCGCAGGACACCTGAAGTCGGGCAACTTCGGCAGCATCGATCGCAACGGCGCCGTCAAGGGCTTCGACGCGAACGGCGCGGATGCTCCGTACAACGGCGCGAACACGGCAAAGTTCGCGATGGCATCGATCGCCTACGCGATCGCCAAGCGCGACGAGCGCGCGATCTCGCAGTTCGCCAACGGCATCACGATCTCGAACAAGTTCGGCCTTCCGAAGGACATCTAGTCACCGCACGTCCTCACGAAGTGTGACGCAGGGGCTGCTGGTCGAATCCAGCGGCCCCTTTAATTTGCAAAGGGCCGGCGGAGGTAGCCGCAAGGGCTGGCGCGCTGGACCGCGCAGCGGCGCCGAAGCGCGTACGGAGTTTGCCGCAAGGGGCCGCACCGGCCCGCGGCGTCGCCGAAGGGCGGTGCGGAGGTAGATCTTGCGGTAGGCTACCCGCGATGCGTATCGCTGCTGTTCTGCTGCTGCTGCTGGTGCTGGCCGCGGCGTGTGGCGACAAGAAGGATGAAGGGAGCGAAGGGAGCATCTCCGTGGGCTCCAGCCGACCCGGCAGCGATGACACGAGCCGCGAACAGGCGCGCTTCGATAGCGAGCGCAAGCCGGAGAAGGTCATCGAGGCCCTCGGGATCAAGCCGGGCTCGCGCGTCGCCGACGTCGGTGCCGGCACCGGCCTGCTCACCGTTCACCTCGCCCGCGCCGTGGCGCCGAACGGGACCGTGGTCGCCACCGATATCGATGGCGCGGTGCTCGAGCTCTTGCAATCCCGGCTCGCGGCGGTCGGGCTGGCTGACATCGTCGAGCGCCGGGTGGTTGGCTCCGAGACCCCCGGACTCGAGGCGGGCGCGTACGATGCGATCCTGCTCGCCGAGGTCGATCACTATTTCACCGACGAGGTGGCCTGGCTCAAGGCCGCCACCGCGGCGCTGAAGCCAGGCGGCCGGATCGTGATCTCGAACCGGATCCACCACCGGCCGAAGTCGATGGCGGCTGCCCAGAAGGCCGGGCTCGTGCTCCAATCCGAGTCGACGCCTGTGCCCACGCATTTCATCGCGGTGTTCACCGCACCTCCCGCCACCGCCGAGAAGAGCAAGTGACGCGGCTCGCGCTGGTGCTCCTGCCATGGCTCGCGGGGTGTCCCTCCGATCCCGGTAACCCGGAGACTCTCTGGCTCGCACTCGATGGCAGCGAGGTGAAGGTCAAGCTGATCGATCACGAGCCGACGCCATTTTGAGCGCCCGGCGTGGGACCCGGTGGGTCTCAAGAAGCTCCATTCTCGCTGAAGGCAGATGTCGCCGGCGGCACGTATCACGTGATCTGCGATGCGATCGTCATCCGGGCCGTCGACGTGACCTTTGATCTGATCTGGCGGCGCGGCAGCATGGACACCTCGCTCGCGAGCTGGACCCACCACTTCGAGCCGCTACCGGGCGGCGTCTACACCGCGCAGCCGTACGAGATCGACGAGGTCGCGCCCGCGATCGGATTCGCGAGCGGTGATCAGCTGGTGTTCCGCTACTCCGGTGCGAACACCACGAGCACGCAGGCGTTCATTCCAAACGGCGATGGCGCCACCGCGGGCGGCCGGATCCCGAACATCACCCTGCCGCAGTAGCGGTGGGGAGCTGCGGCGGATCTTCCTCGTGGAAGTCGAGGTCGACGCCGAATGTCTCCCGCAACGAGATCAGGCCGAGCACGGCGACCCCGAGCGTGGTCACGCCGACCGCGATCGCCGCGCCGAGCAGGCCCAGGCTCGGCGTGAGATCCTTGAACCCGGTGGTGACGAGCACCGCGGAGCCGCGCACGAAGTTCGGAACCGTGGTGGTCACGGTGGCGCGCAGGTTGGTGCCGAACAGCTCGGCGGCGGTCGCCACGAACACCGCCCAGTATCCCGACGACGCGCCCCCCACGCAGCACAGCACGTAGAACACGGTGCGGGAGGTCCCGCCGATCGTGAAGTACAGCAGCATCGAGAGGGCGGTGGCACCGAGGAAGATCGCGAGCGCCTGCTTCCGGCTTCGCAGATACTGACTGAGCATGCCGCAACCGAGTCCGCCTACCGCACAGCCGGCATAGCAGAAGAACAGCGACGTCGCCGGATTCGGTGCCGGATCGAGACCGAGCGCGCCGCCGAGCTCGCGCGAGAACAGGAACAGGATACCGATGACGTACCAGACCGGAACGCCTACGCAGATGATCGCGAGGTAGCGCTTGAGCCGCGCCTTGTTGGTGAACAGGCGGAAGAAGTTGCCGCGCGACACCGTCGTCTTGGCCACGGTGGAGTGAAACATCCCCGACTCGACGACGCCGATGCGCAGCGCGAGCAGCGCGATCCCCATACCGCCGCCGATGTAGTACGCGGTTCGCCAGTCGACACCGATGCCCGGGAACGCTCCACCGAGCAGACCGGCGACCACTCCACCCGAGACGCCGAGCGCCGCGACCAGCGTGGTGCCGATGCCGCGGTTGTGCTTGCCCATCAGCTCGCTCACCAGCGTGATGCCGGCGCCGAGCTCGCCTGCGAGACCGATGCCCGCGATCAGCCGGCACCACGCATAGCCCTGCAGGGTGTCGACGGTGCCGTTGACGAGGTTCGCGATCGAGTACATCGCGATCGATCCGAACAACACGGAGAGCCGCCCCCGCTTGTCGCCGATCACGCCCCACAAGATGCCGCCGAGCAGCATGCCGCCCATCTGCATGTTGAGCAGGTAGACGCCCTCGGTGGTCAGCGCATCGCCGGTGAAGCCGAGCGCCTTGAGGCTCGGCGTGCGGACCATGCCGAACAGGATCAGATCGTAGATATCGACGAAATATCCGAGCGCTGCGACGACCACCGCCAGCGTCGCTGCGCGGGCACCGGGGGGCGTGGGAGCTGACGAGACCACGCGCGGACTATACGCGTTATAAAGAGCCATGAAGCACGCAGGACTGGTACTCGCTGCGGTGGTGGCGATCGCCACGGTGGCGCCCACTGCTCATGCGAAGGGCGAGCAGCGCGCATGGGTCAAGGAGGTACCGGACCTCCAGACCTGGAAGAACTACTCGAAGATCGTCGCCACCGACGAGCTCGGCAAGTTCATCATCGACCTGAAGACCAACGACATCTACTTCTTCGACGTCAACCTGTTCAACATTCACGCGGACTTCGTCCTCGGAGTGCTGCTCAAGAAGGCGTGGACTGCCGACAACGTCCGCGAGTACAACAAGAACTACGAGCGGATCAAACCGAAGTTCATCCTCGGGTACCTGACACACCACATCAAGGTCGACCGCTGGAGCTTTTCGTTCTGGGAGGGCGACAAGATCGGTACCGAGGATGTGCTGCGTGCGAGCAAGCGGCTCGAGCAAGTGTTCTTCCGGAAGGGGCTGCCGTTCCGGCCCGACTCGCCGATGCAGCAGAACGTCTCGCTCGACGTCCAGAAGAAGGGCCTGAAGATCGTCACCAACGACGAGATCTACAAGAGCTCGCCGTACCAGGCGTTCACCAAGGGCAAGGCCGTCGGCAAGCTCCACGTCGTGGCGGTCGGCACGCCGTACGAGTCGGCGGTGTTCGATCGCCACGACATCGTGCTGCTCCAGGAGAGCTATCCCGACATCACGCCGGTGGCCGGCATCCTCGCGACGCAGTTCTCGACGCCGCTGTCACACGTCAACCTGCGCGCGGGCGCGTGGGGCATCCCCAATGCGGGCGACAAGAAGGCGCGGGACAAGTACGGAAAGCTCGACGGCAAGATGGTCTATTACGAGGTCAACGACACGACCATGGTGCTGCGCGAGGCGACGGCGCAGGAGATCGAAGACGCGAGCAACAAGATCGCGGCGGCCAAGCACGTCGACCTACCGAAGGCGGATGTCGGCAATCCACGGCTCGCGATGCTGACGCGAATGCGCGCGAAGGACGTCGTGATCTACGGGACCAAGGCCGCGAACCTCGGCGAGATCGTCACGGCCAACCTCGAGGGCGTTCGCATCCCGGCCGGGTTCGGCGTCGGGTTCTTCTACTACCAGCAGCACATGCGGCAGAACAAGCTCGACACCAAGGTCGACGCGATGCTCGCGGACCCGAGGTTCAAGGATCCGACCTGGCGCAAGACCGCGCTCGCGACGATGCGCAAGCAGATCCAGGACGCCCCGATCGACCAGGCCTCACTCGACGTGATCTACAAGCGCGTCCGCCTCAAGCTCGGCGGCAAGGGCGTGTTCGTGCGCAGCTCGACCAACGCCGAGGACCTGCCGGGCTTCAACGGCGCAGGCCTCTACGACACGTTCCCGAACGTCGTCGGAAAGCATGCGATCGGCGAGGCGCTCAAGGGTGTCTGGGCGTCGGTGTGGACGCTGCGCGCCGTCGACGAGCGCGATGCGTTCGGCATCAACCACAAGCAGGTCTACGGCGGCGTGCTGATCCAGATCGGCGTCAATGCATCCGCGGCCGGCGTGCTCGTCACCAAGAACCTGTGGGACGTCACCGACGACCACAGCTACACGATCAACGCGAAGTTCGGCCTCGGCATGCGTGTCGTCGAGGGGCAGAAGGTGCCGGAGCAGATCATCTTCGACCCCACCAACGACGGCACGAAGATCATCTCGCGGACCGACGATCCAATCATGCTGAAGTTCGACGCCAACGGCGGCATCCACGAGGTGGCGGTACCACCCGGCGAGGGCGTGATCCTGACCGAGGAGCGCGCGAAGGCGCTGGCCGAACAGGTCAAGGCGTTCATCCCGGTCTTCACCCATGGCCAGCCGCTCGATGTCGAGTGGGTGCTCGAGGGCGAGAGCTTCTGGATCGTCCAGGCCCGACCCTACGTCGGCGGGTAGCGTAGACTAGCCTCGTGCGAGCTCCCCTGCTGCTGTCCGTGCTGATCGCCGCGAGCACCCTGTTCGCGGCCTGCGAGCACGAGCCCCCGCCGAAGAAGGCGCCCCCCGCAGAGCCCTCGACGACGACGACGCCCCCGCCGCTGGGCGATCCGGCGCAGGCTGTGGCTCCCCCGGCGCAGCCCCCGCCAACGCCAACGGCCGCTGTCGATGCCGGCGCGGATGCGCTCGCTCCGGTCTCCCAGGATTGCCTCGACGTCTCCGGGCACATCGCCGAGGTCCTGATCTCCGAGGCCAAAGACGATCAGCAGAAGGCCCAGCTCGAGCAGGAGAAGACCAAGATCATCCGCCGGTCGGCCGAGGCGTGCACCCGCGACTCCTGGAAGCCCGAGGTGCGGACCTGCTTCCTGAAGGCAACGAAGACCGAGCAGATGCAGGTGTGCGCGAAGGATCTCGTGGCTCCCTGATCCGGGGACGGTTTCAACTTACGCTACTGGCGGTGTGCAACCCCGCGAGCTCATTGATGGCCTGGGGGACGGTTTCAACGTGCGCTACTTCGGCCGGACGCCGGACGAACCCGTCCCCAGCCCTAGTCCCCAGCCCTACCCCCTGCTCACCAGAGGCGAGCGGTAGCTGCCGTCCTCGGCGCGGCGCGCGCGTTCGCCGAGGGCGCGGCACACGGCGGCGGCAAGGCCGGGGACGTCATCGACGAGCTCCTCGAAGTCGACGCGCTCGAGGCGGATCAGGCGGCTCGCGCGTGTCGCGCGCAGGTCGGCGAGGATGCCCACTGGCGCGACGCATGCGAGCTCGTCCACAGCCTCGCCCTTCACGATCGTGCGCTCGCCGAGCTCGAGCTCGCCATCCTCGACGACGATCAGCGCATCCAGCGGATCGCCGCTGGTGATCACCACGCTGCCTTCGCGGACGTGCGACCAGCGGGCGCGCTCGGCGACGTCGGCGAGCTGGCGGGTGGTGAGCGAGGCCAGGAGTGGGACACGGCCCAGGGCGATCAGGGTCTCCACGCGACTCGGCATGTCAGCGTCTCCTTCGTCGGCACGGGCGGGTTCGGCACGGGTGTCAGACAGCGCGTCGGTGACCCGCCGCAGCAGCTCGGCGGGGCTGATCGCGAGGACCTCGGCGCGGGCGGCGCCTGCGATCGTCTCGCGGTGCGCGCTGCGACCGGCGGCCCCGAGCAGATGGAGGACCAGGCCGCGGGCGAGGCGATCGCGGCCGGCCAGCTCGGTGCGGATCACGGACTCGCGGCCGGGCGGTTCGATGCCCGCCCGCGCGAGCTGTCCGGCGCGATCGGCGACGGTCAGATCGTCGACCGCCTCCACCAGGCGCGTGACCAGCGCGCGCGGCAGCGATGCCTGGATGACGGCGAGGGTGCGAGCGCGCTCCTGACCGCCGCGGGCATGACGCCACGCCACGGCGGCCCGCGAGATCGCTCGCGAACGACTGCGCGCGGCGACGAGCAGCAGCACGGTGTGAGCGATCTCGTGGAGGCGCTCCTCGAGACGCCGGGCGAGGAGCTCGTCGCCCGGCTGATCGAGCACGGAGATTGCGGAATGGGTCTGATCGAGGGAGTCGAGCTCGGCATCGATCAGTTGATCGATCGCGCCGGCGGTGACCGGAAGCTCGGCGAGCAATGCGGCCGCGCGGTCGCGGGCGCGACGGCGGCCCCAGGCGGCGGTGGCGATCAGCTCGCCAGCAGCGGCGGGTCCGAGCGCGGTCAGCGCGGCCTCGGCGGCCGCGCGCACGTCATCGTCGGCCTCACCGAGTGCGCGGGAGATCCGGCGCAGGTCGTCAACCTCCACCGTATCGGCACCCTCGAGCAGCTCGCCGTACAGCCGGAGCGCCGCCGCGATCTCCGGGGCCTCGTCGGTGAGCGTACCAGGCGCGCGCATCAGCGAGGACAGCTGATGTTCCGGCGCGATCGGCGTGGCGCCGGCCTCGACCCGTTGGCGCGCAAGCTCGAGCAGATCCGTGCGCAACAGCGACAGCTCGGCCTCGCGGCGGTCGTGGGCCCAGGCGACCACGCGTGCGAGCGCGTGGAACGCCAGCGTGCGGCTCGCGCTATCGCCGCGCTGCCGGCGGAGCGCACGCGTCAGGTGCCGTGCTGCCTCGAGCGTGTGGGCCTCGTTGCACGAAGCGAGACCTCGCGCGATCTCGACGCCAAGCTCCTCGATGGCCACGCGAGAGCTGACGCCGGCTTCGCGCAACGTATCGCCGAGCAGGCCGAGCACCGCGTCGACGTCGCGCGCGAGCCGCAGCATCGCCACTTCCGCCGTGAACGCGATCGCCGGATCGCGGTCCGCTGCCCAGTCCGCGATCGTCGCTGCGGGAACACCACCGGCGAGACCGAGTGCCCGCACCGCGAGCTCGCGTCCGCGTGGACCGGCGCCGACCACGGCTTCGGCGAGTGCGGGACCATGGGCCTCGGACGGCGCATCGAGCACCGCGATCACCGCGCGCCACAGCGGCGGACGATTTCGCTGGACGGCCGCGGCGACCAGCGGACCGACCACGTCGACCCGGCCGCGCTCGTACAGTCGCGCGAGCACCTCGGCGGCCCGTTCCGGGTTGGGGCCCGCGAGCTCGCGATACAGCACGGCGAGCGCGCCCTCGTCCACCGCGGCATCGGCATCGCTCGCCGGTGCCTGTGCCACATGCTCGACGGCGAGCGATGGCAGCGCGCGTGCAGTTCTCGTGGCGGCGAGCAGCCACAGCGCGGCGGCGATCGCGGTGATTGCATAGAACGCGTCCGGGCGTCCCGCGAGCACCGCCGCGATCAGCCCGCCGAGGACGGCACCCGCACGCTTCGCGGTGCCATCGAGGAAGCCCGCGATCCGCCCGCGCATCGCATGCGGGAGCAAGGTCTGAGCGAGCTTCTCGGTGGGCGTCTCGATGCCGGCATCGAGGACGCGAGAGGACATCTGCGTGGCGATCGCGACCGCGAGCACCGGTGCGATCACGAGGCCGAGGCCGGCGCACAGCGCTACGAGTGGCGCGAGTAGCAGCGCATTTCCGGTCCCGACGCGCCGGATGATCCGCGATGCCAGAACCAGCTGCACGAGCAGCGTGACGAGCTGGCCCGCGCCGCGAACGCCACCGAGCAGCGCGGCGAGATCCGCCGTCGATCCGCCGCGCGCCGCGACCTCTACGCCGAGTGCGAAGTATGCGAGCGAGCCGAACACGCCCGCCGCGCCGACGACGATCGCGAGCTGACGCGCGAGCGGATGCCGGCGGACCGCCCGGAATCCATCACGCCACGACCGCACGATCAGGCCACCGACGCGCACGGCCGGCGCACCAACCCGGCGCGTTTGCGGCAACTGCGATGCCCCGAGCGCTGCGAGCACGAGCAGCACAGCGCCGCACACCAGTACGCCACGTGCACCGCCGGCGGCGGCGAGTGGAACCACGAGCACGGCTCCGATCGTCGCCCCTGCCCCGCCTGTGGCTGCGAGGATCGGCAACAACCGCTGGCTACGCCGCGCATCGAGGCGCTCGGCGATCACCACCCAGAAGGCGAGGTCGGTAGCGGCGGCCAGCTGCTTCCCGCCGACCAGCGTCAGGATCGCCATGGGCATGGGCGCGAACGCCGATAGCGCGGCGAGCCCGGCGATCACCAGGCCCGAGACCATCGCGAGACTCGCGAGCACACGGCGTCGCTCGAGCCGATCCGCGAGCCCGCCGACCACCGCGAGCACCACCGCGAGCAGCGCGGACGACAGCGCGACCGCCTCGCCAAGGTGGGCTGGTCCGACCTCCGAAAGGAACATCGCATCGGCGGCCGCGGCGCTCATCGCTGCACCGCCACTGGCGAGGGCGAACACCACTCCGGCCGAGCTCACAAGCGCTCGCTCCTCGACGCGCAACAGCCCACGACCTGCGCGTCGAGTCGACGTGCCCGAAATCGCGACGGCCCCCCTCGCGGTCACCGCACCATCATACGGCTACGCTGCCGGCAACCCGTGTCAGTATCGATGAATGCGTACGGCGTCGATGCTCGCCCTGCTCGCGGTAACGACCGGAGGTCTCGTCGCGGGGCTCGCGGTCGCGCAGAGCAGCCAACGCAAGGCCCCCGTGCCCCACGAGGATCTGCCCCCGCCGAGCGGCGCCGATACCAGCCCGGCGATCGGCTCGGGTGGCAGCGGCGCCGTCCCCACCGCGCTACGCTCGGGGGACTCGATCATTCCGAAGCCGTCGGTCGATGCCCCGTTCGACAAGAGCCACGGCGAGCCGGTCCTCGGCACCAAGGACTTCGGCGCCGATCGCCAGACCTCGATCAAGCCTGACGGCAACACCGGCAGCGACGCCACCCTGCACTACGTCTCGGTGTTCAACCCCGACGTGCTGCCGTTCAAGCGGATGAGCTCGCTCGATGCGGTGGGCGATGACTACACGCTCAAGATCGCCCGACCCGCATTGACCGAGGTGCCGGTCGGCGGTGTCACCGATCCGAAGACGCGTGACTGGTTCTACGGGAACATGATGATCGAGCTGGCGCCGAACGCGGACGTGCCGCTACCCAGCGTGGCGCCCGACATGCGGATCCTGTCGTACGACGTGAAGCCAAAGATCGCGCTCAAGTTCGAGAAGGACGGCGCGGACAACTTCTACGTCCGCAGCGAGGAGTCGAGCGCATCCGGCCAGTACCGGCTGATCATCTACGTCGACGCCGACCAGGGGTACTTCGCGCCGAGCCTGCCGACCAAGGCGAACTACACGGCGCGCATGGTCGCCACGATGACACCGCCCGAGCTGCGCCCGATCCTCCCCGACCACATCCGGTCTGCCGGTCGCACCACGCTCGACAAGATCGGGATCGATCCCGACATGAACCTTCACGACGCCTTCAACCTGCTCGTGAAGTACTTCCGCGGCTTCGAGGCAAAGAAGCTGCCGCCGAGCACCGGCGACATCTATCGCGATCTCTGCGACAGCCAGGCGGGCGTCTGCCGCCACCGTGCGTTCGCCTTCATGATCACGGCGAACACGCTTGGCATCCCGGCGCGCTACGTCCAAAACGAAGCCCACGCGTTCATCGAGGTCTGGTTCCCCGAACGGCGCTGGCAGCGCATCGATCTCGGGGGCGCCGCGCTCCGCATGGACGTCCAGAACGCCGAGGATAAGCAGCTCCACACGCCACGCGCGGAGGATCCGTTCGCCAAGCCGCCCGAGTACACGCAGCAGTACACGCAGCTCGAAGGCGACATCCGCGGACTGACGTCGAAGCAGATCTCCGATCGCAAGAAGCCCGACGCCACGCCCTCGGGGTCGATGGGTGGCAGCGGTGGCAGCGGCAAGGGCTCGGGCACGGCCGGCCCCGATCGGATCACGCCCGATCCCACGCTCCCCACCGTGACCCAGGATCCGAAGAAAGTCACCCCGCGGCTCGACGTCACGCTCGCAGATGCGAGTGCGTTTCGCGGCGATGTCGTTCACGTCGAGGGCCGGGTCGCAGCGCAGGGCAAGGCCATCCCGGATCACCCGGTGGACGTGTTCCTCGCGCCGGCGGGTCGTCACGGCGCCAACCCGATCCCGCTCGGCCGCACCGTCTCCGATGCGAACGGGCGATTCCGGCAAGAGTTCACGGTGCCCGGCTCGCTCAACCTCGCGACCTACGAGATCTATCTCGCGAGCCCCGAGGACGCCTACTACAACGCGGCACTGAGCGATTAGCTCGCCGCCGGGCTCGCCCCTCGCCGAAGTCCCAGTTGAGCGTGGTGTTGTCGACGGGTTCACCACACGTCCATCGAGCTTCCGCTCCGCGCTCTCTGCGGCCCAGCGGCGAAATCTCCGGGAGAGCTCGCAACGAGCAAGCCAGCGAACCGGAGAGCTTGCGAACGAGGACGTGATTCCGCCGCGGCAGCGTGTGGCCGACGACGGGCGTGTGCACGCTCTCATCGGCACGTCGACCGCGCGGCGCGAGATCTCGTTGTCCGTCTAGTGACCGCAGGTCCTAGTTCACGTTGACGGGCACGTCGACGGACGTGAAGCCGCCGGTCGCCGGGAACTTCATCCGGCTCGCCGCGCGCTGCACGCACGACAGCAGCCCGTGCGCGAACGTGTAGCGCGGCGCCTGGATCCGGCTCTTGCTGACCTTCCCCGAGCCATCGACCAGCAGCTTGACGTGGAACTCACCGCGCAGATCAGTATTGGTGACGCTGGCGATGACGCAGTCGCGCACCGGACCCGCCTGGCTGCCCAGCGTGCCGTTGATCTCCCCGGAGTCGAGCGGTCGCGCCTCGGCACCACCACCCATGTTGATCTTGGTCGGCGGCGGGGTGACGTCATCGCCGCGCCACTCGAGTTGGCGGTCGCCGGCCGTGAGGGTCGGCAGCGGCTCGGTCTCCTCGTACTCGTCGTCGGACCCTGGAGCTTGGCCCGGTGGCGTCACCGTGCCCGGGGGCCGGCGGCGCTTGTTCTTCACCTTGTGCCCCACGCCAGCGTCTCCGCGGACCTGCGCCACCGTGCCCGCATCGATCGGTGATGTGCTCGTGGCTCCACCGCCCCACGGTGGACGCAGCGCGAGATACATTCCTCCGGCACCGACCACCAGGCCGATGACGAGTCCGAACGAACCACGCACCCCACGCTTGTATCATGCGGGCGCGGCCCTCCCACCGACGGTGGCGGTCAGCGTGCTGTTCGGCGGGATCGCGAGCATGTTGCTGATCGGTGCTGCCGGGCAGCAGCTCGGCCTCCCGCTCCTCGCGACCCTGGTGATCGCCTCGTCGTTCCTGCTCGGTCTGCCGATCGCCGCGATGCTTCACCTCGGGTTGCGCGGCAGCGCCCTCGGCCTGCGGCGGCCCAGCCGCACCGCGGTGCTCGCCGCCATGCTGATCGGGGCAACCGCCTGGTACCTGAACGTTCGCCTCGTGCTGTTGCTGCCGTTCGATGAGGGCACGCTGCATACGTTCAATGACGTCGTCGGTCGACCACCGCTGCTCGTCGCGTTGCTCGCGATCGCCGTGGTCCCTGCGGTCTGCGAGGAGGTGTTGTTCCGCGGCGCGGTGCAGCGCTCGCTCGCGAAGGTGCTGTTCCCGGTCGGCGCGGTGCTGGTAACCTCACTGCTGTTTGCGGGTTATCACCTGTCGCTGATCCAGCTGGTGCCGACGTTCACGCTCGCCGTGATGCTCGGCGCCCTCACCCACCGTGCGGATTCAGTGGTGCCCGGCATGCTCGCGCACTTCCTCAACAACACGCTCGCGATCCTCGTCGCACGGCGCCAGCCCGCCGCGCTTGCGACCGCGCTCGATGCGCATCCAAACCTCGCGCTCGTGGGCTGTGCGATCGCGACCGCCGCCGGGCTCACGCTGATCGCGCGGGAGCCCGCATGAGCACCGGCGAGCCCAAGCTACGGTTCGAGACGCTGGCGCTGCGCCGCGAGCTGCCATCGGATCACCACGAGCTCGCGCCCGTGGCGGCGCCGCAGATCGCCTCGTACGGTCCCGAGGATCGCACTCGCACCGAGCTCGCCCTCGCGCTGTCGGGGCTGACTGACGAGTCGCGCCGCACCACGGTTGCGCGGCTGCTGCTGCCCGAGGGTGTGCGATTGGAGACCATCGAGGTCGAGGTGGGTCGCCCCGAGCTGCCGGACCGGCTCGGCCGCATGCACCCGGATCGCCATCACGGTGGTTCCGGATCCGAAGACCGAGGGTCTGGCCGCAGGTCACTGGGTGTTCGTTCCGGTGCTGCAGCATGCGCGCTTTCTCGACCGCAAGGAGGAGCTGGCGAACCGGATCACCGCGGAGCTCCGCGTGCTGCCGGCGGCCCTCACGCTCGATCTCGATGGCTGGCGCCGGTTGATGACGTGGTCGAAGGCGTCCCTCGAGCCGATCAATGTCGAGCTCGCGACCACACCGCTCGCGGAGGCGCACGGTCGCAAGGCGCTCGCGGAAGCGGAGCGTCGTCGCCAGGCAGTTGCCACGCTCGATGGCGCAGGTCGCCGCGTCCTCCCGCCCGAGCCGGCGCCGCCGCTGGTCGGCCGCGAGGAGCTGCTCGGCGAGCTCACGCGCTTGCTCGACGGTCGCAACCGCCGCAGCGTGCTGCTCGTCGGAGACGAAGCCGCAGGTAAGAGCGCGCTCGCCTCGGCATGGGCCACCACGCACCCCGCGCGGATGGTGTGGGCGACTTCGGCCAGCGAGCTGGTCGCCGGTGCGAGCGGCCTCGGCGAGTGGCAAGCGCGGGTCTCCGCGGTGCTCGCCGCGGCCGAGACGCTCGATGCGATCCTCTACTTCGATGATTTCGGTGCGCTGTTCGCGGACCTCCCGGCGGAGGGCGGCATCGAGCTCGGTGCCGCGATGCGACGCCACATCACCGACGGACGTGTGCGCGTGGTCGGCGAGCTCACCGCGGTGGCGCTCGACCGGGCGGAGCGCCGTCGAGGAAGGCTATCCGATTCACAAGAATCTCGATCGCTGCCATCAGTGTGGCGAATCACCGGCAAGCGCCTGATCGCCGGGATGTCGTATCTGGGGCAGTGGGAGGAGCGCTGCCTCGCGGTGCTCGATGATGCGCGCAAGCGCCGCGGCATCTTGTGGATCGAGGATCTGCACCTGTTCGGGCGGCTCGGGCAGTCCCGGCAGAGCGAGAGCAGCTTCGCCGACTTCTTCCGCGGTCCGGTGCGCCGCGGCGACCTCGCGGTGATCGCGGAGCTCACCCCGGCGCAGTTCGCGCGCCTCAAACGCGACGCACCCGGGCTCGCCGAAGCGCTCGCGCTGGTCTCGGTCCCCGCCGCATCCGCCGTCGAGACCTCGCAGCTGCTGCTCCACGAGATCCGGGCGCTCGAGACCCGCACGCAGGTCGAGTTGCACCCGTTCGTCCCGCGCACCGCACTCGAGCTCGGCAGAGCGCTGTTCCCGTGGCGTGCACGACCAGGCGTGGCGATCGAGATCGTGCAGCGCGTGGCGCACGATGCCGCGACCCGGCAGGGCGAAGCTCGCAAGGAGATCGGGCCGAGCGACGTGCTCGACTACCTCGCGCGTGCCACCGGGCTGTCCGCGAAGCTGATCTCGCTCGACGAACCGCTCGACCCGGCCGAGGTCGAGGCCGCATTTGCCGCGCGCGTGATCGGCCAACCGGACGCCACCCGCGCCGCCACCGACGTCATCCTGCGCGTGCGTGCCGGGCTCTCCGATCCGAATCGCCCGGTCAGCGTGATGCTGTTCACCGGTCCCACCGGAACCGGCAAGACCGAGCTCGCCACCGGCATCGCCGAGTACCTGTACGGTGCGGGCGAGCGACTACTGCGGATCGACATGGGCGAGCTCTCGGGTCCGGATGCCGTGGCGCGCCTGATCGGCGATCGGTGGAATCTCGACGGGCTGCTCACCTCGCGCGTGCACGCGCAGCCATTCTGCGTGGTGCTGCTCGACGAGATCGAGAAGGCACATCCGCAGGCGTTGCACCTGCTACTCCAGCTGTTCGACGAGGGCCGGCTCACCGATGCGAAGAGCGAGGTCGCGAGCTTCGCGAGCGCGGTCGTGATCATGACGTCGAACCTCGGCAGCCGGAACGCGGCGCCGATCGGGTTCGGCGAGACCCGCGACCGGATCCTCGCCGACGTCGCGAAGGCTGCTGGCGCGGCGCGGCCTCCGCGAGCGCAACACGTTCGTGTATGCGGGCGCGGCGGTGCGGCGCCGCGCGGTCGTGGACGCGTTTGACCCTCGGTACGGCGCGCGCACGGTGAAGCGCTGGCTCGAGGACAAGATCGGCGGTTCGCTGACCGATCTGCTCGCCACCGCAAAGCCGGCACGACTGCGGATCGTTCGCTTCGCCGAAGACCGGGGACAGATCCAGGCGTCGCTCGAGCCGATGGAGGAGCGGCAGCCGCATCCCGGCACCTACATCCTGGAAGGCGCGCTCGATCTCGCGACCGCGGCGCTCGAGCCCGCGATCTCGCAGGCCGGCGGCGCGCTCGACCGGATCCGGCGCTCGCCGATCCTGCAGCGCGCCAACGACCTCGCAACGGGAGAGCTCCGCTATTACGCCCGTCGTTTCGCGTGTTCGTGACCCGCCACCACGGCGGCCTGATCTCGACGGTATTGCTTCGCCGGCATCGGATCATGTTCGATCAGCCGCCGCCCGCCGCGATGGCCGAGGATCTAGAGACCGCGCTCGCCCGGCTCGCGCCGCAGGCCGCGCTGCTCGTCGATGACAACGCCGCCGAGCGCTACCTGTGGAGCGAGGAGCTCGAGCTCCGCCGCGGCGCTGGAGAACATCGTCGAGCTCGAGCTCGACAAGCTGCGCAAGCGGCCGGGCCTCGTCGCGCGCAACCTCCGCCTCGAGCTCTCGCTCGCCGCACCCGCTCGACTCGCCGTGCTCGGGCACGATCCCAAGCTCGGGGCGCGTCCGCTGCGCCGCACGATCGAGGATCTGATCGTCGCTCCGCTGGCCGAGCGGATGGCCAGCACTCCGTCGTGGCGTGACGCAACTGTGCGAAAACAGGCCAGTTCGGAACCAGGGGCAGCGGACCTCACGATCGCGTGAGGTGTGTAACCCGGGCAACACCGCACGACCAAACGCAAGCGCTGCTACACTTCAAACGTGCAGGATCCCAAGCGCGTCCTTTGGTACCTCCGCAAGGTGCCGCTGCTCGCGGACCTCGGTCCCGATGCGATCGCACGGATGGCCGAACGTGTGGAGCTGCGCGAGGCGCGACGACGCGACGTCATCTACCTGCCGGGTGATCCGGGTCGGTCGCTGTTCTTCGTGCATGGCGGGCGCATCAAGGTCAGCAAGGTCACGCGTGACGGCAAGTCACTCACCCTGGCCTATC
Organism: Myxococcales bacterium; assembly: GCA_043753855.1. Taxonomy (GTDB): domain Bacteria; phylum Myxococcota_A; class Polyangia; order Haliangiales; family Haliangiaceae; genus JABFXX01. The sequence continues at coordinate 27,136 of JAYUVX010000156.1, forward strand.
ACGGCCCCGCCGAGCTGTTCGGCGACTCGTGCATACTGGACGGCGGACCGCGCACCGAGATGGCCGAGGCGGTCGAGAATGCGCTGCTCTCGGAGATCGATCGCGTGCACTTCGAGGAGCTGATCCACAGTCACCCGGCACTCGGCCTCGCGATGACGCGGCTCATGATCGTTCGCCGCCGCGAGCTCGAGAACAAGGTCGAGGCGCTCGTGTTCCGCGACGTGTCGTCCAAGCTCGCCGAGCTGCTGGTCAAGCTGGGTCAGGAGTATGGCGTCGACGATGCACGCGGCACACTGGTCGCGCTCAAGATCACGCACCAGGAGCTCGCGAACCTGATCGGCTCCACGCGCGAGACCGTGTCGTTGACGCTATCGCAGTTCAAGCGCAAGCGGCTGATCCAGACCGAGGGTCGCAAGGTCATCATCTCGGACTCCGAGGCGCTCAAGGCGCTGTACTAGGAATCGCCCCCGCCGCCCGCCGCGACCAAGCGGTGACGGCGGTCGACCATCGTGACCGCGAGCTCGAGCGCGCGCTGCATCGAGACCGGGCGTGCGACACCTCTGCCAGCGATGTCGTAGGCGGTGCCGTGATCGGGAGACGTGCGCACGATCGGCAGTCCGAGCGTGAGGTTCACCGCCTCGTCGAAGTCGACGAGCTTCACCGGGATCAAGCCCTGGTCGTGATACTGCGCGACCAGCGCATCGACCGAGCCAAGCAGTGCATCGCGGAACGCGGCGTCCGGAATCAGCGGCCCGCTGATCACGGCCGGCGGTAGTGCGGTCAGCGCGGGCGCGATGACCTCGGCATCCTCGGTGCCGAGCAGGCCGCCCTCGCCTGCGTGCGGATTGAGACCCACCACGCCGATCCTCGGCGCTGCGATCCCGAAATCCCGGATCAGCGACTCGGCGAGCAGCTCGATCACCCGGCGCAGCCGCGCAGTGGTGAGGACGCGTGCGACCTCGCGCAGCGGCACGTGCACCGTGGCGAGTGCGATCTTGAACCGCGGCCCCGCGAACATCATCACCACGTCGCGCGCCCCGAGCCGCTCCGCGAGCATCTCGGTGTGACCAGGAAACGCAAAGCCGGCGCGCCGGGCCCAGGTCTTCGAGATCGGCGCTGTGACGATCGCCGCGAGCTCCCCCGTGCCCGCGGCTTGTACCGCGGCCTCCAGGTAGCCGACCTGCGCGGCTCCGCTCGCCTCGTCGGGCACGCCCGCGATCGCACGATCACCACCACGGCTCCCGACGAGCACGAGGTCCGGGGGCAGCCGGACGCGCATGGCGCGCGCACCTCGCTCGAGCGGCCCGGGATCGCCGTAAACGATGACGCGCGACAGGACCTCGGCACTCGCCGAGGCGAGCGTGGCGGCGACGATCTCCGGACCGATGCCGGCCGGATCGCCGAGCGTGATACCGAGCCGCCGCGAGGTCACGCCGCGAGGCTACCACCTGCCGTGCCCGCTCTCGTGACCTGTCCCACGCGGCCCGGCGGTCCAGGCTTGCCAGCGAGCAGCGTTTCGTTCATCCATGAAGGATGCGCCGCGCAGCCCTCGTTCTCGCCGTGGCCTCCGGCTGCGCGGGGGCCGATGCGATGACCATGCAGCAGGCGACGCCAGCGCTCCCGACGCCGGCCGGCGAGCTCGGCCTGAATCCTGGCGAGAACATGGTGTTCGAGGTTCACCTCGCTGGGATCCTCGCCGGCGAGGCGCAGCTCGCGGTCGGTGAGGTCGGCAACGTCGACGGTCATCGTGCGATCGTCGTGCGTTCGCGAGCGGCCACCGCGGGGGCCGCGGCGTTGTTCACGAAGATCTCGGACGAGGCATCGACCGTGATCGACATCGACAGCGGCCGCCCGCTGTCGCTCGAGACCGTGGTCGAACAGGGCGACAAACGGATCACCGCGTCGGCGAAGTTCGTCGGCAACGTCGCCACCGTCACCTACCAGCGCACCGGGGACAAGGAGCCGAAGGCACAGGTCTTGAACTTCGGCACCACCACGGTTCACGACGCGCACACCGCGATGGCGCAGCTCCGCGGCTGGAAGGGCCTCAAGGGCCAGAACCGTACGGTCTTCGTCGTCGGTGGCCGGCGGTTGTGGCGCGTGGATGTCACCTACGCCGGCGAGGAGAGCATCGGATCGGCGCTCGGCAATCGCCGGGCGATCGTGTTCGAGGGCCGCTCGTATCGCGCGCGCAACAACATGACGATCGAAGGTGACAAGCCCTCGCGCACGTTCAAGGTCTGGCTGTCCGACGACGCGGACCGCGTTCCGCTCAAGGTCACCGCGGTCACCGAGCTCGGTGACATCGTGATGGACCTTGTCGAGTACAACAGGTAGTCAGTCGTCCCTGCCGGAGTCAGTCTGGCTGGCACCGCGCGGACGATCGGGTTCGATGGTTCCAGAGACCTGCGCCGCGTCATCGGCGGTGACGGGCCGGCGGCGCGTGGGATCCTCGACGGTGACCTGGATCGTCGCGGAGCTCGAATCGGTGACCGTCTCGATCACCCTCGCGCTGCCATCATCGTGGGAGACCGAGATCATGGCGTGATCGCCGGAATCGAGCGCGCTGGTCGGTTCGTCGGCCTCCATCTCGATCACCCGCTCGACGTCGGGCTCGGACAGCCCCGTGATCGAGATCTCCGGATCCGAGATCTCGCGGTTCCCGGCGGGTGGCGTCTGTGCGCGGCCGATCGCGGCGACCGCGACACCGACCGGGGGCGTGGCTGCGCGCGCGAGCACGTTGTTCGCTGCCGGTGGCACATCGGCCTTGGCGACCGCGGCCATCGACGGGCCGGTGGGCGACTGCGAGATGGCCTTGCCGTATCGGTCGACCTCGAGCTTCGCGCGGGGCCGCCGCGTGCGCCCGCCGATGATCGCGGCAAGACTCTCGAGCAGCGCCTCGCCAAGCTCGGCGTCGTCATCGCACAGCTCGCGGAAGTCGTCGTTGCGGATCGCGACGGCACGGACCTCGGTGCGCGCGATCGCGAGCGCATCCTTGTCGGGGATCGCCGAGCCGGCGATCAGGGACTCGGGATAGATGAACGCACCGGGCCCGGCAGGCTCACCGTCGACGGTGACCTCGCCCTCGACAAGGATCCAGGCCACGCGGTCGCCGAGCGTGTGCGCGGGCAGTCGATCGCCCACGGCATGGTCCCGCGGGATCGCGATCCGCAGCGCGCGCAATCGCTGTTGCGGGGACACCTTCTCGCTCCACAGCTCGCACAGGCTGATCGACAGATCGTCGCGGCGGCGCTGCTCGGCTGGGACCGGGGTCTCGCCGGCCTCGAGCACGCGGATCACGATCGCGGTGGCGTTGTCTCCGCCGCCGCGCTCGAGTGCGAGATCGACCAGCTTCTGCGCCGCACGGGCCGGGCTCGGCTGCTTGACCAGCACCTCGCCGACCTCGTTCTCCTGGACGTACTCGCTGATGCCGTCGCTGCACAGCATGAACCGGTCACCGTCGGCGAGTGGGACCACGAACGTCGAGACCTTGCATTCGGGGCCGATGCCGAGTGCATTGGTCAGCATGCTGCGAAACCGCGCGCCGTCGCCCGAGACATCGACGTCGATGCCGGCCGCGAGGAGCCGTTGCAGCAGCGTGTGGTCCTCGGTGAGCTGCATCGCGATGCCATCGCGAACGATGTACGCGCGAGAATCTCCGGCATGCGCGAAGATCAGCTCGTTGCCGACCACGATCGCGCCGACCAGCGTGGTGCCCATGCCCTGCTTGGTCGGGTCGCGCACGCCCTCGGCGACGATCGCACTGTGCGCGGCGTGAACCCCGTTTCGCAGCGCCTCGATCAGCTGCTTCTTGGCGATCGCGGTTCCACGTGCGAGCCAGACCTCCGCGACCTCGCTGGTGTCCACGTCGATCCACTGCTGACGGATGGTCTGGATCGCGATCGCCGCGGCGACCTCGCCGGCGGCATGACCGCCCATGCCATCGCACACCAGGAACAATCCGAGATCCGCATCGAAGAAGTGCGCATCCTCGTTATGCTCACGCACGTTGCCGACGTGCGTCACGGCAGCGCCGACGATCGAGGCTCGCCCCGCCACCTAATCATCGTACCTCAACCCAAGCCCCGACCGCTTGCTACCCGCGCATCTTGTAGCCGACGTTTCGCACGGTCTCGATCAAAGACCCGATGTCTCCCAGCTTGGCGCGGACCCGGCGCACGTGGATATCGACGGTGCGGGTTCCACCGGCATAGCGATAGCCCCAGGCCCGTTCGAGCAGTGCCTCGCGGGTGAACACTCGGCCCCGGTGCTGGGCGAGGAACCGCAGCAGCTCGAATTCCTGGTGCGTGAGCTCGATCCGCCGTCCGGCGATGCGGACCTCGTAGCCGGCGATGTCGATCACGAGGTCGTCGATCTTCATGACCTCGTCGGAGCCGAACGTGGCGGTCTTCCAGTCGAGCTGGCGCATCCGACCGTAGAGCTCGGCCGGGACCAAGGGCATCAGGACGAAGTCGTCGAACCCGATCGAGAAGTCCAGCGATGGCAGCCGGGCCACGGTGACCGCCAAGAGGATCGGGACTTCGATGAGGGGGCCATCATCGCGGAGCCGCTTGATTGTCTTCTGCGCGCGGGCCAGATCGTCGCCGGCCTCGACGATCACCACGTTCGGGGGGCGCTCTGCGAGCTGGTCCATGTCGAGCCCACCGAGGTCAAACCGCCCGAGGGTCGTGCGACACCCCAGCTCCTGCAGCAGGGAAGCGACCGATCCCGGCTCGAACGCCATGTCGGGTTCCGCACAGAGCACAACGGCACGCACACCCGAAGTTGTCCCGTTGCGTACGCTCCCGGGTCAAGTCGTCACGTAGGTGTACTTCACGGTCCTACCCGATCGGGACAGGCGCAAAGGGCGATCCACGCTGTTGCCAGCCCCCCGGAACATGTAAGACTTGGAGCCGGATGGAAGAGTTCCACTGCTCCTTCTGCGGAAAGCAGCGGCGCGAAGTGAGGAAGCTCATTTCGGGCCCTCGGGTCTTCATCTGCGACCAGTGCGTCACGCTGTGCAACGACATCCTCGCGAAGGAAGAAGCGTCGGAGCGGCCGAAGTACCCGCCGCCCCGCGCGGTTGTCGATGAGCTCGACCGCTACGTCGTGGGTCAGAAGGACGCCAAGCGTGCGCTCTCCGTGGCCGTCTATAACCACTACAAGCGAATCGGCCTGCGTGGCAAGCAGAGCGATGTCGAGCTCCAGAAGGGCAACATCCTCCTGGTCGGGCCGACTGGCTCGGGCAAGACCTTGCTCGCCCAGACGCTCGCGAAGAAGCTCGATGTTCCGTTCGCGATCGCCGATGCCACCACGCTGACCGAGGCCGGGTATGTCGGCGAGGACGTCGAGAGCGTGGTGAAGGCGCTGTTCCGCGCAGCCGGCGGCGACGTCGAGAAGACGGCGCGCGGCATCATCTGCATCGACGAGATCGACAAGATCGCCCGCAAGGGCGGCAGTCCGTCCCCGACGCGCGATGTCTCGGGCGAGGGCGTCCAGCAAGCGCTGCTCAAGATCCTCGAAGGCAAGACCGCGACGATCACCCCGGACGGCGCGCGCAATCGCCCGCAGCAGGAGTTGATCCAGATCGACACCACGGACATCCTGTTCATCTGCTGCGGCGCGTTCAACGGCCTCGAGGACATCGTCCGCCGGCGCACCGGCCAGCGTGGCCTGGGCTTCGGTGCCCACGTCTCCACCGCCGAGGACGATAAGGATCAGCTGCGGCGCCAGGCGCGCACCGAGGATCTGATCAAGTTCGGCATGATCCCCGAGTTCATGGGCCGCCTACCCGTGATCGTCTCGTGCGATGCGCTCGATGTCGACGCGTTGACCGAGGTGCTGTGGAAGCCGAAGAACGCGCTCGCCAAGCAGTATCACCGGCTGTTCGAGCTCGAGGGCGTGAAGCTGAACTTCCGTCCCGATGCCCTCACCGCGATCGCCACCGAGGCTGCGCGCCGGAACTCGGGAGCCCGAGGCCTGCGCGCGATCCTCGAGGAAGTGATGCTCGACGTGATGTACGAGATCCCGTCGCTGACCGGCGTCAAGGAATGCGTGGTCACCCGCGACGTCGTCGAGAACCGGGCGCGCCCGGAGCTCGTGCTCGAATCCAAAGCGGCGAGCTAGCAAGGCCCGGCGCCGCCGGGTCGCGCAGCACATCGCCCGCTAGAACGTCGAGCACTGGAACAGGTTGCCGCCGGCCGGCCACTTGTACATGCCGCTGAAGCACATCTCCTCGTTGGAGGAGTCGCCGAACTTCAGCGCGGTGCCGGTGTTGTTGACAAAGGTGCAGGTGACCTCGATGTGGGTGCCCGCGGCGACCATGCGCTCGGCCATCGGATAGTTCTTCTGCTCGGAGAACGAGTACGCGTCGTCGAGCAGGGTCACCGGCGTGCCCGTGGTCAGCCGGACCTTCTGGTGCGTCGCGTGCTGGTGCATGTGCGGCCACAGCCCGAAGATGTGCCACTCGGCCGGCGCGTCGCAGCCGCCGATCACGTCGTGAGGCAGGTTGTCGCTCGGCACCGAGAAGTTCGAGCTTCCCGCGAACGTCATGTCGGCCTCGTGGACGACCTCGGCCGGCGTGACCGTCTTGATCAGCACGCCCGAGCTATCCGCCAGCGTCTGGTCGGTGACGTTGAACAGATGGAGGTTCAGGTTGATGTACTGACCGGCCTTGACCTTCATCGCGACGCCGCTCGGGAACATCATGTCGTCGGTGTTGACGCCCGCGGCGTAGAGCATCTTGAGATCGAGCGAGCCGACCTGGCAGTCGTAATCGCCGAGCTGCGGCGCGGTATCGGAGATCGTGACCACGGTGTGGTGCGTGCCGAGTGGGCCGAGCGACTTGAAGCCGGCGATCCAGGTGTCCTGCATGACCTGGATCCGCTTGCAGCGATAGGTGTCGGTCGCGCCCGCGGGAATCGACCAGCTCCGCGCGATCAGCGGCGTCCACCCCGGGTAGCTGACCGCCGCGTCGACGTCGACGGCATCATCTCCGCCCGGCGGGTTACCGCTCGACGTGTGGCAAGCAGCGGTGACGCAGAACAGACCGATGGCGAGACCCTTCATGATGATGCGGATTAGACACGAGACGCTGGGAGGCGTGGGAAGCTTTTTCGGGCGTATGCTCGACCGGATGCCGGAGCTGCGGAACGTCATCGTGTTCACGATCGGCGCCGTGCGTTACGCACTCGAGCTGCGCTGGGTCCGCGAGGTGGTGAGCTTAGGCTTCGTGACGGGCGTGCCGACGGCACCAGCGGCATTCGGCGGCGTGTGCAATCTCCACGGCGCGATCCTCCCCGTGCTCGACGTGGCGGTGCTGCTCGATCTGGTGCCCGGCCCCGCCGCTCGTCAGGGCGATGGCGCGTTGGTCCTCGAGACGGAAGGCGTGATCTGTGCGCTCCGCGTCGATCAGATCGATCACGTGGCGTCGCTGCACGAGACCGACGGCGCGATCGTCGATGCCTCGGGCCGCCCGCTGACCCTGCTCGATCCCGCGCAACTGGTGCGGCGAGCGCTCGAGCTGATCACCGTGGCCGGTGCCGGCCCGGAGCTGGCCGTCCTGCCATGAGCGAGGGCAGCGAGCTCGACTTCGACGCTGACGAGCTGGCGATGCTGCGCCAGCTGTTTCGATCGGAGGCGCAGGACGCGCTCGAGACCGTGACCACGCGCGTGCTCGCCGGCGGCTCCGAAAATCCAACGAGCGACGCGCTGACCGAGATGATGCGGGTGACCCACACCCTGAAGGGCGCTGCCGGAACCGTCGGGCTCAACACGATGGTCGATCTGTCCCACCGGCTCGAGAGTGCGCTCGCCGCGTTCGGCCGCACGACCTCGCCGTGGACACCGCAGACCGCGGATCAGCTCGTCGAGATCACCGATGGGCTGCGCGCCTACCTCGACGTGGCAGGTGAGCCCGCGGGCGAGCTGGTAGCCGCGAAGATCCGCGACCAGATCGATCAGATCGCGCGCCCGAACCGGCGCCCGCAGTCGTTGCCGCCGCCGTTCGTCGAGCCGCCGCCGGAGACCGTGCTCGAGCCCGCGCCCGATGGGGCTCCTGCCCCGGAGCCCAAGGCCTACCTCCGCGTCGAACCCAAGCGGATCGAAGATCTGATGTCGAGCGCGGGCGAGCTGCTGTTCGATCGCACGCGAATCGAGCGCCGGGTTCAGCTGCTGCGCACGCTCGCCCGCGATCTGGCACGAACCCGGCAGAGCCTGCGGGATACGCTCGACGAGAACGGCCCAGCGAACCGCGACGCACTTGGCCAGGCGGAGGGCGAGCTCGCGAGCCAGGCGGCGTTGCTCTCGCAGACCACCGCCGCGCTGCTCGACGAGATCGAGGCGCTGCGCCGCACGATCGGCGATCTCCAGCGCGGGCTGACCAGGATCCGCATGGGCCCGGCCCGCGATCTGATGACCCACGCCGCGCGCACGCTCCGCGCCCTGCGCCGGATGACCGGCGTCCACGTCGAGCTGCGAACGATCGGCGAGGAGACCGAGTTCGACAAGGCAGTCGCCGAGCAGCTCGTCGATCCGATCACGCAGCTATTGCGCAACGCGGTGGCGCACGGCGTGGAACCGCCGGAGGAACGCGCCGCACGCGGGAAGCCGGCCACCGCGACGATCACGATGCGTGCGCGCCAGGACGGAAACCTCCTCGTGCTCGAGCTATCCGACGATGGCCGCGGTATCGACACCGCCGCGTTGCGCGAGCGCCTGGTCACCACCGGCCGGTGGAGCCCGACCCGCGCGCAGCTCGCAAACGACACCGAGATCCTCGATGCGCTGCTCGGCACCGGCGTGTCGATCCGCGGCGATGCCGACGAGCTCGCGGGGCGCGGCATCGGCATCGGCCTCGTGCGCGAGACGGTGTCCAGGCTCGGCGGCGAGGTCAAGGTGTCATCGACGGCGGGCCGGGGCACCACGTTCAGCCTGCGGCTCCCGCTCTCGACCGCGCTCGCCCAGGCGATGCTGTTCAAGGTCGGCGGCCAGGTCTACGCGATCCCGAACGTCCATGTCGTGGACACCACCACTGTCGACCCCGGAGCTCAGGTGGCGACGGTGCGGCACGAGCTGCTGCCGGTGCTCCGCCTCGAGCAGATGCTCGGCACCGCCGCGGCCACCGATCGGCGCCCAGGCGTGGTGGTCTCGTTCGCCGGCAAGACCTTGGTGTGCACCGTCGACAAGATCATCGGCCCGCGCGAGATCATCATCAAGCCGCTCGGCCCGCTGCTCGCCCCGCTGACCTTGTATGCGGGTGCCACGATCAGCGGCTCGGGCAAGGTCCAGCTGATCCTCGACCCCGCACAGCTCGTGCGTCGCGCCCACCCCGACTCGCCCACCGAGGCGATGAGCGCGGCCGATTCGGCACCGGTCGTGCTCGCCGGCCGCGCGCTGGTCATCGATGACTCGCGTGCGATCCGCGAGGCGATGACCAGCATGCTCGGCCGCGAGGGCTGGATCGTCGATGTCGCCGAGGACGGCGCGCGCGCGCTGCAGATGACCCAGCGCCAGCGCTACGACCTGATCGTCACCGACCTCGAGATGCCCGAGCTCGGCGGCTTCGACCTGATCGCGCGGCTGCGCAAGGACGACAGGTTCCGGCAGACGCCGATCATCATCATCACCTCGCGCGCCAATCCCGAGCACCGCCGCCGCGCGCGCGACCTCGGTGTCCGCGCCCTCGTCGCGAAGCCGATCACGCGCCGCAAGCTGCTCGAGGCGCTCTCGGCTCGCTAGCGGCGCGACGCCCCGGCCGCCCCCCCGAGGCCCCGTTCGCCCCGCGCGCTAGCGGCGCGGAGGTTTCTTGCCGCCGGGCTTGCTGCTCTTGGCGCCGCCCGGCTTGCCGCGGCCACGGGGAGCGTCGCCGCCGCTCAGGCCTCGGTGCGAGACGCCGATCCGCAGCTTGCCGACGGATGCGGACGCTCGCACGCCGCCCGGTCCCTCGCTGCGGTCGTTGCGCCCCGCGCGCTGACCGCGGCCGCTCACCGCACGCTCGACCTCGCGTCCTGCTTTCTTGCGCTGCACGATGCCGGCGCGCGGACTGGCCTCGAGCGTCGGGCGCCGCTTGTTACTCTGCGCAGTGGCGATCAGCGTGAAGTCGATCCGGCGGCGGATCACCGACACGTTGTTGATCTGCACCTTCACCTTGTCGCCGAGCTCGATCGAGCGGCCGGTGCGGGTCCCCGACAGCCGCATGTGCACCTGATCGTAGGAAAACGGCTCGTCGCCGAGCGACTCGAGCTTGATCAGACCCTCGACGTACGGCTCCTCGAGCTCGACGAACGCGCCGAAGCTGGTCACCGCGGACACGGTGCCCTCGAAGTCCTGGCCGACCTGGTCTCGCATCATGTAGGCGCGGTACATCGACACTGCCTCGCGCTCGGCTTCCATCGCGCGCCGCTCGTGGCCGCTCGATGCGTGGGCGAGCTCGGTCAAGGTCTCGATCGGCGGAGGCGGCTTGGTGTAGCCAACGCCCGATGGCTGGCCATCGCGATGGAGATGGCTCTTCAGCAGGCGATGCACCAGCAGATCCGGATAGCGCCGGATCGGCGAGGTGAAGTGCAGGTAGTCACCGGAGGCGAGACCGAAGTGGCCGATCGGCACCGTGTCCCACACCGCCTGGGTCAGCGTGCGCAGCACGAGCAGCGACAGCGCCTGGGCACCCGGCTTCTCTGCGATCTGATCGAGCACGGCCTTCATGCCGAGCGGCGTGACCGCAAGGTCGACCTCGACCTTGATGCCATACGCGCCGAGCAGCTCGGCGAGCTGGACCACGCGGTCCTGCTTCGGCGGCGCATGTACGCGCCACACCGAGGGCACGTTGCGCTGACGGAAGAACTTTCCGACCGCCTCGTTGGCGGCGATCATGAACTCCTCGACGAGCTGGTACGCCTGCTTCACCGCCGGATCGCCCTTGGCTTTGACCACATCGCGCACGAGGCGCGGGTCGTCGGCATCGAGGATGACCTTGGGCTCAGGAAGGTCGAGCTCGAGCGCACCGCGCGCCTGCCGCTTCGTGCGGAGGATCCGCGCGAGGGCATTGAGCCGCGTGAGCTCGGCGATCCACGGCCGGTATTCCTCGCGTCGACCGCGGAAGTCGCCACCGAGCGCAGCCGCAACGCCGGGATAGTCGAGCCGGCCCTTGCTGCGGATCACCGCGGCGGCATAGCCGATGTTCTCGACCTCACCGTCCTCGGTGTAGTCGAGGCGCACGACCATCGCGCAGCGATCCACCTGCGGATTGAGCGAGCAGATCTGCGCGGACAGCTGGTGCGGGAGCATCGGGATCACGCGATCCGGCAGGTACACGGAGACGCCGCGGATCGCGGCCTCCTTGTCGAGCGCGTCATCCCACCGCACGTAGTGCGAGACGTCCGCGACCGCCACCCATACGCGCGGTCCGCCATGCGGTCCATCCTCGATGCACAACGCATCGTCGAAGTCGCGGGCGGTCTCGGGATCGATCGTCGCGAACCGGCGGTCGCGCAGGTCGAGGCGATTCGCGAGGTCCTCGGGACCGACCTCCTGCGGCGTGGCCTTCGCCTGCAGGATCGCATCATCGGGGAACTCGATCGGGATCACGGCGCACGCGAGGATCTTTTCGATCTCGGTTCGCGGGTCCTCGGGGTCGCCGAGCACCTTCAAGAGCTTCGCGGCGAGCTCGCGGCGCGCAGCATCGGGATACCGCGTGATCTCGACGACGATCGCATCGCCATTCTTGCCGTTCGGCGCATCGTCCATGTGGACGCGGCCATAGTCAGCGGCGATCCGCGGATCATCGGGCTCGAGGTACACCGCGCGACCGACGCGGCGCAGGATGCCGGTCAACCGCGCACGACCGCGCGCGAGCACCTCGGTGACCCGGCCCTCGGTGCCGCGCACGCCGGGCCAGGTGTCGACGGCGACCTTGTCCCCGTCGAGAGACAGGTTGCGATACTTGGCGGGAACGAACACGGTCTCGCCAGCCTCGGTGGCCACGAATCCGTAGCCGGCGGGATGCACGGTGATCCGGCCCATGATCCGGTCGTCCTTTGGCTTGGCCGTGACCTCCCCGGTATCCGGATCGTAGTCGGGTATGACCTTGGTGACGACCGGCTTCGGCGGCGGCGGCACGGCGTGCTTGGCCGGGGTGGCCTTGCTCCACGGCAGCGCGCCGCGCTTGACGGCTCGCGGTGCGAGCGCGTGCTTGGCCTTCGGCTTCGCCGGCGGCGGTGACTGGTTGGCGAACGGCTCGTCGGGTGGGTCGTACTCCTCGCCGCGGGTATCGGCCTTGTGCTTCGCGGCGCGGCGATCCGCGGCACGACCGGAGGGTGCAAGCGCAAACGCGCCGCCCGGAAGGACCAGCACGCGACCCTCCTCGACGAGCTGGACCATCAGGGTCCGGAGATCGTTGTACTGGTGCTTGGTGACGCCGAGCTCGTCGGCGAGTGCGGTGAGCTTGATGCCCGGGGTGACCAGGCGGGACAGGCACTCGGTAACGGCCTGTCGATCGAACGTAGACATAGGTTGGAATTCTTTCAGTTAACGAAAAGCGTGAAGTTGTGCGTCGTCGCCGGCGACGTAGATCGTCCCGTCGCGCCCGATCGCAGGCGTCGTGTCGACGTCTCCTGCGAGTGCGAGCGACCACAGGAGCGTGCCGTCTGGCGCGATCGCGTAGAGATGTTCATCCTCGGCGCCGACGAGGATCGTGTTGTTGGTGGCAATGCCGGGCGTCGCGGCGATCTTGTCCGCGGCAGCGACCCGCCACCGCACCTTGCCATCGGGCTGGAGCGCGTACAGCCGGTCATCGTAGCTGCCCACGTAGATCGTCCCATCGGCACCGAGCGCCGCGCCACCGCGCACATCGGCGCCGGTGACCGTCTTCCACACCACCTGCCCCGCGGGACTGATGGCATAGACGGCGTGGTCGTCACTTCCGACGTAGATCGTGCCGTTCGCGGCGATCGCCGGAGCCGCATCGACATCGCCGCCGGTGCGCACCTCCCACCGCTTGGTCCCGTCGGAGGCCACCGCGTACAGCGCATCGTCCTGGCATCCGGCGTAGACGGTGCCGTCGGCACCGAGTGCGGGCGTCGACGCGACGTGCTCGGGCGTCGCGAGCTTCCAGCGCAGCGTGCCATCGGGCCAGATCGCGTGGATGCCATCCCCGCCGACGTAGACCGTGCCGTCGGGACCGATCGTGGGTCCGCCATCGACATCGCAGCGCGAGGACTCGGGGCCAAAGCCCTTCGGATCGCAATCGCCGAGCCGGCGCTTCCAGCGCAGCTTACCCTCGGAGCTCACGGCATACAGGTGATCGTCGTCGGAGCCGGCGTAGATCGTGCCGTCCTGCGCGATCGCGGGTGTGCTCCACGAGCGATCGCCCATCGCGAACTTCCATTTCTGCACGCCCGCCGGGGTGAACGCATAGAGTCCGCCGTCGTGGGCGGTCACGTAGATCGTTCCATCGGGACCGATCGTGGGTGATCCGGCGGCCACTCCGCCGAGCGGAACCTTCCACTGCTCCGTGGGAAGCTTGGCGGGTGCGGGACCGCCGCGCCGCCCGGTGTGTCGCGCATCGCCGCCGAACATCGCGAACGGAGGCGAGCCGGTGACCGGCACCGTCGAGATCGCGCCATCGGGCCTGGCCTCGGCGGCATTGCCCGCGGGGAGCGGACGCGGATCGACGCACACGCCGCGATCGCAGATCCGCGGATCGCGACAATCGACATCCTTGGCACAGGCCGAGCCGGGCGACTGCTTCCCGCTACACGCGGCGGCCAGCACCATCACCCCGCCAAACGCAAACCGACCGTATCCAGACAAGACGTTCACGAACCAGAATCAAATCGACGAGGGATCCTACCAGAGAAACCCCGCCTACGCTTTAGGAAGATCATTCGAGAACCGTTCCGCGAGCTTCTCGAAGTAGCGGCGGGTCTCCTCGAGCACCACGGGGTCCTGATCCGGATACATCCGGATCCCGTGCGCGCCGAATGGATCGGTGGTCACCGGCCCGACCGGCAGGCCTCCGACGATGCCCGTTTGCTCGTGATAGAGCAGCGCGAGCACCTCGGCATGGTTCTCCGGAACCAAGAACGTGCGACGGCCGAGATCCGGCTTGCCGTCTTTGAACCCGTCGACCAGCTTGGCCATGTCCCGATCCGCAGATTCTAGCGTTGCCGGGCACGCGGGCGAAAGGTCCAGCGACCTGGGATCACCGGGTCTTCCGATGTGCGCCCACAGGTGCGGACATTGGGTGTAACGCTTGCTTCGTGCTCGAACTCTGGTTCGACTTTTCGTGCCCGTACGCCTACCTCGCCTCGCGGCAGGCGTCGCGGTTTGGCGTGGAGCTCGACTGGCGCCCGATGCTGCTCGGTGGCGTGTTCCGCGGCACCGGAGCCGGCGATGGACCGATGGCGACGCTGTCTCCGCAGAAAGCCGCCCACAACCACGCCGACATGCACCGCTGGGCGAAGCGGTTTGGCGTCCCGTTCCAGCTACCCCGCGCGCACCCGATGCGCACCGTTCGCGCGCTGCGCACGCTCCTCGCCCTGCCCCACTCCCGCTGGCCCGCCGCGATCCACGCGCTGTACGCGGCGTACTGGCAGCGCGCCGAAGACATCACGCGCGACGACGTGATCGCGGGCGCACTCGCCGCCGGCGGCGTGAGCGACGACGACATCGCGTCGGCTCAGGCCCGCGCCGACGATCCTGCGATCAAGGACGAGCTCCGCGCCCGCACCGAGGAAGCGATCAGCCTCGGCATCTTCGGCGCTCCGGCGTGGATCCTGCGCCGCCCGCAAGGTCCGCTGCTGTTCTGGGGACAGGACCGGCTCGCGTGGGTCGACGCGGCGCTGGCCGGCTGGGATCCCGACAGCTCGTCGCCGCCCGGTGGACCGCGTCCGCTGCTCGAGGCCCCGCCGGCCGCGCCGGGGGCCACGCTCGACGTCTACTTCGATGTGGCAAGCCCGTTCTCGTACCTCGGGCTGACCCAGCTCGCCGCGCTCGCGTGCGCGACCGGCGTGGCGCCGCGCCTGGTGCCGATCCTCGTCGGAGGCCTGTTCAAGGCGGTGAAACAGGTCGACGTGCCGCTCTTCGCGATGCCGGCGGCGAAGCAGCGCCACGTGAACCGCGAGATGGCGCGCTGGGCACGCTGGTGGGGCGAGCCGTTCGACATGCCGGCCAAGTTTCCCCAGCGCACCGTCCACGCGCAGCGGCTGTGCCTGCTCGCCGCGGAGCGCGGGTGGGATACCGGCCTCCGGCTCGCACTCGCGCTCGCGCGCGCGATGTGGGCCGAGCAGCGCGACCTCGAGGATCCCCCCGTGCTGCGCTCGGTGCTCGAGCACTGCGGCCTGCCGGGCGACTGGGTCGATCGCACCTCGGACCCCGCGCTCAAGGCTCAGCTCGTTCAGACCACCGCAGCGGCCGCGGCCGCCGGCGTGTTCGGCGTGCCGACGTTCGTGGTCAATGGCAGCGAGCTATTGTTCGGCCAGGATCGCCTCGAGCTGGTCATCGCGGAGCTCGCGCGTGCGCGTTGAGACCCGGCGGCACGACGGGCTACGCAGGACTGCTGGCGCAACGGTGCGCGGCGTCCCGCATGGCGGTCCCGGAGGCAGCCCCGCCAAGACGCCAAGATCGCCGAGCAGAGGTCCCGTCGACGCATCGCACGCGATCTGCCGAGCACGCGAGGAAGGGTCGCGACGACCCTCACCGCCTGGCGGTCTTGGAGTCTTGGCGGCTCCGGATCCGGATCCGGGCGCCAACCACACGGCAACGCACTGCGCGAGCATCATACGCAATGCGGCGCGCACCGATCGATGCTGATCGCGCTCACCATCACGTGCGCCGTCGCGACGCTCGTGCTGATCGGCGCGGAGTACGCGAAGCAGAAGACGCTCCGCGTGCTCGCGAAGCTGGTCGCATCGGCGTCGTTCGTCGGCCTCGGCTTCGAGGCGTTTCAGGTCGGCCACGATGGGGGACGGGTGCACTACGCCCGGGTGATCTTCGTGGGCCTGGTGTTCGGCGCGATCGGCGACCTCGCGCTGCTCGGGACCAGCTCGCGGGCATTCCTCGCCGGGCTCGCCGCGTTCCTGATCGGGCACCTCGCGTATGTGGTGGCGGCCTCCTACCTGGTGCCGGTCGGGAGCTGGATCGGAGGCGCCGGTGTGCTGACCGTGGTGCCGGTGATCGCGGGTGGTATCGCGCTCGCGCTGCTGTGGCCGGCGCTCGGCACCCTGCGCGTGCCGGTGATCGCCTACGTGCTCGCGATCGTCACGATGGTGATCGCCGCGATCGCGGTGTGGCGCACCGACGCACTGCCCGAGCCGCAGCGAACGCGACTCGTCCTCGGCGCCTCACTGTTCTTCCTCTCGGACCTGGCGGTCGCACGAGACAAGTTCGTGGCGCGGAGCTGGAATAACAAGCTGTGGGGGCTGCCCGCCTACTTCGCGGGCCAGCTGCTGATCGCGTGGTCCGTTGTGGGCCTGTGATGGGCCTGGCCTGTGATGGGCCTGTGAGCGGCCGGGCTACTTCTTCTTGCCGCGGTTCTGCCGGCGCTTCTTGTTGCGACCGAGGCCGCGCTTGTGCGCCGCCTTCTTCTTCGACTTCATCTTCCGGCCCTTGAGGCGGCGGACCACCTTGAACTTGGGACGATTCTTGACGTTGCTCTTGGTACGACGACCGGGGGCCATGCGGGGGTTATCGGGCAAGGACGGGCGTTTGCGCAAGCCCGCGCGATCCCGGAGTTCATGTGCTGTAACCGGGCCCGTAGACTGGCGTATACCGGGTACCGGCTCAGATGGCCGATCCCAGGGAGCTCATGGCGAAGTATTGCGATGGGGATCCGAGCGCGTTTCGCGAGCTCTACGCCACCGTCGCGCCCCGGCTCTACGGCTATCTGGTCAAGATGTCGCGGTCCCGGGCCATCGCCGATGATCTGCTGCAGCAGACGTTTCTCAAGATCCACCGGGCACGCGCGGCCTATGTGCGGGGCGCCGATCCCCTGCCCTGGATCTATGCGATCGCGCACCGGACGTTCATCGACGAGGTCCGCAAGGGCAAGCGCGCCAAGGTCAACGTCGGCGAGACCGCCGATCTGCCCGAGATCGCGGCCGACCTGCGCGGCGAGCCCGCGGATCGGCGAGATGAGCCGCGCGTCGACCCCGAGCTACTCGCGGCCACCCTCGATGCGCTCGCCGCGCTCCCCGAGCAACAGCGCGAGGCGGTGGTCCTGACCAAGCTCGAGGGCAAGAGCGTCGCCGAGGCGGCCGAGATCGCCGGAACGACCACCGGTGCGATGAAGGTGCGCGCGCATCGCGGCTACGAGGCGCTGCGCAAGCTGCTCGGTCGCGGGCTCCACAAGGATGCGTCATGAGCGACGAGGACCTCGCCCTCCCCGCGTTCCGGCCTCCTACGATGGCGGCCGAGCTCGAGGCCGAGCTCGGATCGCTCGCGCCGGTGCGAACGCGGCGGCCGATGCGGCAGCTCGCGATCCTGTGCACGGTCTCGGTGCTCTACGGCGCGATCCTGCTCGGGTTGATCAGCCTGCGCCGCGATGTCGGCGAGCTGCCCACACGGTGGATGATCGGTGGCGGGATCGCGTGGTTCCTGGGGTTCGTGCTCCCCTGCTACCTGGCACTGGTCCCGGCGCCGGGCTCGATGTTGTCGCGCCGGCGTTATGCGATCGCGGCCTCCGTGGTGGCGGCGGTGTGGTTCGTCGCGATGGGCTGGATGATCCATCCGCAGGGTGCATCGAGCCTGCAGTACGGCGCCGAGCGCTTCGTCCACGGCCACTGGTGCCTCGAGCTTGGCCTCGCCACCGCGCTGGTGCCGGTGATCGTCGGCGCGGTGTTCCTGCGCGGTGCGCTGCCCGTGGGCTCGCGCTGGGTCGCGGCGTCGCTCGGTGCTGGCGCTGGAAGTCTCGGAGGGCTCGTGCTTCATCTGCACTGCCGGATCACCGATCCGATGCACACCGGCTTCATTCACGCGGGAGTCGTCATGGTCGCGGCACTGCTGGCAGCTGCACTGGTTCCGCGCGCGACCGACGTGCGCTAAAAGCGCGACATGCGCTCCCACGTGATCGCCCTCGCCTTCGTCGCGGCGTGCGGCTCCTCCACCCCGCCGGCCCCAGCCACGCGCCCATCCTCGACGGGCCCGCTCACCGAGGAGCAGTTCAAGGCGTTGCACGCGCTGCCGACGCCAGGCCCGACGGATTTGAAGGGCCAGACGATCGATCTGAAGGGCACCAAGGCGTACCTGAGCCTGCCGCCGGGCCCCGGACCGTTCCCCGCGATCGTCGTGATCCACGAATGGTGGGGCCTCAACGGCAACATCGAGCACTGGGCGGATCGGCTCGCGAGTGCGGGCTGGGCGGCGCTGGCCGTGGATCTGTACAGCGGCACCGTGGCGACGACGCGCGAGGAAGCACTCGCTGCCATGAAGGCGGTCGATGACACCAAGGCCGCGGCGATCATCCGCGCGGCGCTCGACCAGGTGGCCACCGATCCGCGGATCCACGCGACCAAGAAGGCCGTGATCGGTTGGTGCTTCGGCGGCGGCTGGTCGCTGCAGGCCGCGCTCGCGAACCCGGATCTCGACGGCGCGATCATCTACTACGGTCAGCTCGAGACCGATCCGGCCAAACTGCGCTCGATCAAGGCGAAGCTGCTCGGCGTGTTCGGGCGCAAGGACAA
>JAYUVX010000157.1:0-5583 GCA_043753855.1 Myxococcales bacterium
GCGAGCGCCAGCAGCTTGCGGATCCGATCGAGCGCTCGCTGGGCTTCGGGCGCCGCGGCCTCGGAGGCCTGTAGCTGACCGGCCGCGCGCCCATCGATCCCGCGCTCGGCGCAGACGCGCTGGAACGTGGGGCCGTGCGCGGCCTCCTCGTGCACGTGCAGCACCTCGTCGACGAACTGGTGCGCGAGCTCGTGCTCGAGCACGGAGATGACCTCGGCCCACGGCCGTGCGAGCACCAGGGTGCGCGACAGCTCGAGGGTCCGCGTGGCGCGGTTCCACTGCCCGAGGCGGCGGGTGGTCTCCGAGAGCACGAGCACGGGCATCACGAGCTTGTTCGCGAACCGCACGTGGTTCTGCCACGCGACCTGCGTGCTCAGCTCGCGGAGCAGTGCGGCCTCGAGGGCGGTGGAGAGTGCATGCGGATCCGGACTCATCGCGCGCAGTCTACGGCACCAGTCTGAGATGCGATCGCGCTGCCCGAGCCTCCCGGACCGGGGGATCGTCCTCGTCAGAGTCATCGCGCGAGGCCGGTGCGGCGTCGCCACCGGCGAGCAGTGCGAGCAGATCGCGGGTGGTCAGCCGGGCCGCCACGTCGGTGCCCTCCAGGATGCCGGCCACCAGCGCCCGCTTGTCGTGGTGCATCTGCACGATCTTCTCCTCGAGCGTCCCGCGCGCGATCAGCCGGTACACGGTGACCGGCTTGGTCTGGCCGATCCGGTGCGCGCGATCGGTGGCCTGATCCTCCACGGCGGGGTTCCACCACGGGTCGAGGTGGATGACGTAGTCCGCGGCGGTGAGGTTCAGGCCGGTGCCGCCCGCCTTGAGCGAGATCAGGAACGCATCGCCTTCGCCTGCCTGGAACGCGCCGACGATCGCCTTGCGCTTCGCGGCTGGCGTGGTGCCATCGAGGTACTGCGTGGAGAACCCGATCCGGTCGAGCTCCTCGCGGACCAGGGCCAGGTGCGAGGTGAACTGACTGAACACCAGCGCGCGGTGGCCCTCCGCGCGCAGCTCCTCGAGCAGCTCGATCGCACGCTTGAGCTTCGATGACGCGACTACCGACGTCGGATCGTAGAGCTTGGGATGGGACGCGAGCAGCCGCATCCGGGTCAGCGCCGCGAGCACCTGGAACCGCTGCTGCTCGTCGCGTACGCCCTTCATCTTGGTGAGCTCCGCCACCGCCGCGAGCCGCGCATCCTCGTAGAGCTCGCGCTCGTCTGCCGACAGCGCGATCGGCACCTGGATCTCGGTGCGCGCCGGCAGCTCGCGCGCCACCTCGTTCTTGGTGCGGCGCAGCAAGAACGGGCGGATCACGCGGGCCAGCGCACCGCGGGCGTCGGGATCGATTCCACGTTCGATCGGCGACGCGAACCGATCGCGGAACTGATCCCAGCTGCCGAGCAGCCCGGGGAACACGATCGAGAACAGGCTCCACAGCTCGCCGAGGTGATTCTCGAGCGGCGTGCCCGACAGCGCCACGCGGAACTCGGCCTGCAGCGCGCGCGCCGCCTTGGCCCGCCGGGTGGTGGGGTTCTTCAGCGCCTGCGCCTCGTCGATGATCAGCGTGCCGAACGCCACGCTCGCGAGCTGGGCCGCATCGCGGACGAGCAGGCCATAGCTCGCGATCAGCACGTCCTTCTTGCCGAGCTTGCCGAGGCACCCGGCGCGATCGGCCTGCTCGCCATAGACCACCGGCTTCAGCGACGGCGCGAACTTCGCGAGCTCGTCGACCCAGTTGAAGCACACCGAGGTCGGCGCCAGCACGAGGGCAGGGCCGGTCTTCGCGCGATCGAGCAGCAGCGCGATCGCCTGCACGGTCTTGCCGAGGCCCATGTCATCGGCGAGGCACGCACCTCCGCCCCACGCGGCCACCCGCGACAGCCACGCGTGACCCTCGATCTGATAGTCGCGCAGCGCGGTGCCGAGCGACGCCGGCGGGCGAGGGCGCAGCCGGGTGGACGACGCGAGCCGATCGGTCAGCACCTGCCACGCCGCGGCCTGATCGACCTTCGCACCCGCCGCGCGGAGCTCGACCATCGCGGGCACCGCGCCGGGTGACAGCTCCAGGCGGTGCTTGCCGACGAACGTCTGATCGGCGATCGCACGCAGCCGGTCGCGCAGCAGCTCGGTCAGCTCGATCCACCGTCGATCGTCGACGCGCACGAAGCGTTGCTGGCGGCGCGCCGCATCGAGTAGCACCGCGAGCTCGACGCGCCCCGATTCGATCTTGAGACCACCCGAGATCCCGAACCAGTCGCGATCCTTGTCGACGATGACCTTGAGCGCCTGTGGCCCGTAGCTGCCGACGACGACCGGCTGGTCGCTGATCCACTCCGCATCGAGATCCGGTGCGAGCCGCTCGAGCCGGCCGACCAGCGCGATCGCTTCATCGGGATCCGCGATCCGGAAGCAGCCGGGCGGGCCCTCCTCGGCGATCTCGGGATCTCCGATCAACCGCGCCAGCATCCCCCGCGCGCGGGGCGCCTCGGTGCCGAGCTCGCGGCGCAGGTACGCGCGCTTGCCATCGCGCACGAACATCACGTCGCGTGGCCCGCAGCCCGGCGGATACAGCGGCGCACCCGGCGCGGGCCGCACGCACAGCTCGACCTCGAGCGTGGCATCCGGCTGCAGCCGCAGGCGAACCACGGTGCGGACCTCCGCGGTGACCGCCTCGCCCTTGAGCGCCTCGGGGATCGCGATCGGAATCTTGGCCTCGAGCCGCGCGAGCTGATCGAGCAGCTCGGTGTGGCTCTCCGGCGGGAACACGGCGCCGTGCTTGATCAGTAGCTGCCACAACCGGCGCGCATCGTCGCCGAGCTCGATCAGCAGGAACCGACCGCGCGCGCGCTCCTCGACCAGCAGCGGCTCGCCGGTGTGGAGGTTCGCGAGCGCCGTCGCGGCGACCTCGCGCTCCATCGGCTCGCCGTCGATCGCCGGTTCGATCCGCAGGCCATCTCCATCGGGCACCGCGGTGAACCCGAGCTGCGCGCGCACGAGCAGCACCGGGAGATCCCGCTCGCCGACCAGCCGCGGATGGCCCACCGCAGCGGCGAAGGCGCGCGCGGGATAGCTCGTGGAGTGACGCTGATCCGGATCCCAGCTCGCGAGCTGCTCGGCGATCGCTCGATCGCGTGCGTCGAGCCGCGGACCGTACTGCTCGATCAGCCGCGCCGGGGCGATCCGCGCGCCACCGCTCATGCCGCGCTTGGTCTGCTTGCGAACGACGGCGGTCAACGTCGGCGTGCGCAGCTCGTGCTCGAGCTGCCACCACACCTCGATCGCCGGGGTGGGCTTCTCGGCGGCCGCCGTCTGCACCGCGAGCTCGGCGAGCGCGCGCGACCACGACGGACGCAGCAGCTCCTCGGCGACCAGCGTGGCCTCGGGGACGCGCTCGGGATCCCCGAGCAGCTCGAGGGTGGTGTCGACCAGCGCCAGCGCATGCGCACAGCGCGCCGGCTTCGCGGAGCACGCGCACGACAGCACGAGCTCGCCGTGCTCGGCGCCGAGCTGCGTCTGCACCGGCAACCGGCCGAGGGTCGGCAGCGTGATCTCCTCGCGCTCCTTCCAGCGAATGCAGCGCTCGCGCGGATCGAACGTCCACTTCTGCTCGCGACGCCACGCTTGCGGACGCGGCGAGGCCTGCTGCACGAGCACCGCGCGCTCGGCGTGGAGGAACTGCCACAGCGGCGTCAACGCCGGCGCGGTGGGCGCCGGGGGAACCGGCTCCTCGCGCGCCTCGGCGACCCGCGCGGCCTCCTCCTCGAGCAGGGCCAGCGTGGCAGCGGCGAGCGCATTCGCGGCGTGCGGCAGGTAGCGGCGCACCACCGACCACGCGCCGGTATCCCGCAGCGCGAGGCCATACAGCGAGTGCGGGTTGACATACGTGCCCGCGACGCGAGGCAGCAGCAGATCGGCCGACAGCTGCAGCGCGTGCTCGACCCCGCGCTGCTTCGCCCACGCGATCAGCTGCTCGCGCGTCTCGAGCAGGCCGTCGGGTGCGCTCAGCCGGCTCGCCGGCGAACGATCGAGGTACGCGAGGCACAGCGCGACGGCGTGCTTGCAGCGCGTGCCGATCGGGCAGGTGCAGTTCGTGACGAGCTGCCCGTGCGCGGTCTCGACCCGCACGTGGTAGCGCACCGTGCCGACGACCACGCCCTGGAGCGCGGCTCCGTCGAGCCCGCACGACTCGACCTTGCCGGCGCGGAAGTATGCCTCGCCACGGGTGTACGCGTACCCCGCAAACGTCCGCACGTTGCTGACGGTGAGCAGGCTCTCGAGCGACACGACCCGCCGACCATACTCGCTCCGGGCGAGCTGGCCAGGGATCGCGCTACTGGATCCCGGCGGGGACGGACCAGTACGGGCTGATGTTGTTCGCTGCGGCGTCCTGCCCGGGCAGCCACATCGGCGGCGCGCTCGGATCGATGGCGCCGGTCAGCTTGTTCTTCGCCACCGCGCCGAGCCAGATCTGCTTGCACTGCTTGACGCCGTTCGCCTTGCACGAGGCCGGGCTGGTTCCCACCGTGGTGCGGTGGCCGTAGTCGCGCTCGCTCGAGAACACGATCCAGTAGTAGTCGTTCGAGGCGGCAGGCGCCCAGTGCGCCCAGGTGATGTCCATGTCGCCGTTGCCGCCGTTGATCGCGGTGAGGTCCTGGATCCAGGCGCCCGAGCTCGCCGCCAGCATCAGCCGTTGCCCGGCGGTCTTCGCGTCGGTACTGTTGCGCCACGCCGAGCGCGCGGCGTTGAACACCACGAGCGCACCATCGGGCGAGAAGCTCGGGAAGAAGAAGTTCTTGTAGACGCCTCCCGGCAGCATGACCGGACCCGGCGTGAGGAACCCGGGCTCGCTGAACTGGTGGGCGCCGCCCGCGTACGTGTAGCTCATGATCGCGATCCGCCCGTCATCGAGATCGATCCACTGACCGGGGTGCGGCGTGGACGCGTAGACGACCTTCGTTCCATCCGCGGACCAGTCCGCCATCAGCGCCGACCGCGGTGCGCCCGGGCCGTGGGTCGCGACCTCTAGGTTCGAGGCGATGGCCGCGCCGGTGTCGGGATCGTAGAGCGCGAGCGTGCCCGTGATCATCGACACCATCGCCACCGCCTGCGCATCGCTCGGGAACGGGTTTCCGATCGGCGCGAACGTGGTGTACGAGCCGCGGATCGCCTTGGCGTTCGCGTTGACCGGCTCGGTCCACGTCGAGGTCGCACCGTCGTACTTCATGAACCCGGCGTAGAGCTGGCCGCAATCGCCGCCGACGCAGCGGCTGTAGCCGACGCGCGTGCCGTTGCGAGACACCGAGTGGCACGACGTGCAGTCGTCCTTGACCAGCGACGGCGGCGTGGTCGTACCGAACGTCTGCGTCATGATGCTGCCCTGCGACGAGGCCCACCAGTAGATCGCGGTCTTGTCGATGTTGTCCCTGGTCATCGTGATCGCGGCGCTCGGGCTCGCGAACTTGATCGCCGGGTTCGCCTGCGACAGACCCTCGACGACGAACGTCAGGTTCGAGCCCGCCGCGCTGCCGGCGATCGATTCCCAGTCCGCGGCGCCGAGCATCGCCTCGCGCGACGTGGTGTAGA
>JAYUVX010000158.1:0-5573 GCA_043753855.1 Myxococcales bacterium
GCAGCCGGATCGCGAACGTCGTCCCGCGCGCGAGATCGCTGGAGATCTCGACCCGGCCGCGGTTGGCTTCGATCTGCACGCGTGCGCGGACCAGGGCGACGAGGTGGCTGGGGGCGTCGCTCGCGGATGCCGATCGTAACGCCGTGACGTCGCTGTTCGGTAGAGCTGCCGAAGGATGGTCGATCCGGATCATCAGATCCTCGCCGCTGTCCTCGATGCCGACCCGCGGCTTGGCCGCCTGGAGCTGTGCGGGACCGGAGTCGAGCTGGCTGAACGCGCGGACCGCCTCGGCAAGTTCCTGCGTATGCGCCACCACGACCACCGGCGACATCGTGCGCATCGCTACCACCGGCGCGACCGGCCAGACGCCGGCCTCGGCCAGCTCGGCGAGCGTCTGCTGGACCAGCTGCGCGACGTCGACCACGTTCCGCGCACCGGCCCCCATGCCCGACCAGCGCCAGTCGAGCGCGACCAGCGGCTGGGCGTCGCGTCCGGTGGCGGTCAGCACGAGCGAGCTCGGCCCGGGATCGTCGGCCGCGCCTTCGCTGAGGCGCGTGCGCGTGAGGACGAGCTCGTAGACCTGCGCCGGCGCGCCGGCCGCCTCCACGCGGGTCTCGAGCCGCAGTGCGTGGCTGGTGGCCGCGAGCTCGCGCAGCACGTCGCGCACGGCCACCTCGTCGACGCCGGTCACCCGCGACAGGAGCACCGCAACGCCGAGCTGGTCGGGTGCGTCGACGCCCGCCGCCGCGAGGAACCGCTGCATCGCGACATTGCAGTGCTCGATGTAGCCCCAGGTCGTCGCGATGAGCACGCCAACCGGCAAGCGATCGAGCGCCGCGCGCGTGCGCCCGTGAAGATGACCCATCATCAGGACGTCGTGGCGCACGGTCCTCACTGCGTCGACCAGCGCGCTCGGCAGACTCCCCCCGTGGTTGCGCTCGACGGCGCTGCGCCCTTGCTGGCGGTACTCCTCGAGGGCGAGCGCGACGTCGTCGCTTACCGCCTCGATCAAGCGGAGCTGCTTGTCGTCGACGTGCACGCTCGCGCGCACGTTGATGACCCAGAACCCGAACAGCCGGCCGAACGATGCCAGCGGCACGAGCAGCGTCTTCTGATCGAGCGCTTCGTTCATGAACGGTCGGCCGCTCACCCACTCGGGACGGTGGCTGCCGTACGGCAGTCGCCACGGATCGCGACGAACATCGCGCCGCTGCTCGACGATCTGCTCCTCGCTGCAGCGGTGCCAGTGCCGCAGCTCGACGTGCCACCCACCCGCTGGGAGCTCGGCCCAGAAGCAGCTCTCGAGCTCCAGGTAGGTGCGGAGCGTCTCGGCGAACCGTTCGTGGATCACCGTCGCGGTGATGCCCGGGCGCGCGGCGGCCGCCTGGCGCAGGCGACTCGCGACGTGATCGCGCAGCTCGGCCACTCCGCCTTGCGCCTCGTGTCGTTCGAGAAGCAAGCCGGCACTCGTGCCGAGGAGCATCGCGATCACGGGCGCAGCGGGGGCGAGCGCGACGTGAAACCACGCGAACGCCCCGAACGCCGCGATCACGATCACCACGGCCACGCCGCCGACGAACAGTGCGGTGCGGCGGGCGCTGCGAGCGCGACGCGGCGCGACGATGCCCAGCGCGGCGAACGCGACCACGAGCAAACCGGCGACGCCGTCCCCCAGGTCGCGCCAGGTCTCGCCCGTGATCACCGCGTGGAGTGCGTGCGCGTGGACCTCGGCCGGGGCCATCGGCCCGACCGGTGTGGGCACAAGGTTCGTGAAACGTTCGCCTTGCAGGCCGACCACCACGACGCGCCCGGCGAACGTCCTCGCCGGGATGTCGCCGCTCGCGACCTGGTGTGCGAGCAGCATGGGCAGCGCGTCGACCGGACCGATGAAGTTGACCGCGAGGTGGCCGGTGTCGGGGAGCCCGAGGCGGCGCATGATATCGGCGGTGATCGAGGTGCCGGTGAGCGCCTGCGGATCGCCGAGGTCGATCGCCTCGACCACGCCGCGGTTGTCGAGGACGACCCCCGGTTGGCGGAAGCCTGCTTCGGCAGGCGGCAGCACGAGCCGGTTGTCGCGCACCGCATTTGCGAGATCGGTCGGCACGGCGCTGTCGGGGAGTACGCGTGGCCCGGGCTCGAGCACGGCGACAAGTCTCGGCTTCCCGGCGAGGATCGGTCGGATCAGCGCCTGGTAGCGTGCCCACGACCACGGCGGCGGGCCCCACTCGCGGACCGTAGTCTGGTCGATCGCGATGAACAGCACGCTCCCGCCGCCCGTGCGGCCGCCGCGCAATGCGTAGAATTCGCGCCGCGCCACTGCGTCGAGCGCCCCCGTGAGACCGACCTGTGCCAGTAGCCAGGTCGAGAGCAGGACGCCCGCCCATAACGCCGCGACCGGCCTCCACCAGCGACGGAGCGGCCGAGGTCGCGCCCCATTTCCTTCGTGCGTCGCCACGATTCTAAGTAGCTAAAATCACGAGTGTTACGCTGGTACACGGTACCACACATGAACGGCAGATCCCATTTTCCGCTGAATGGCAGGCGGAGTTGGACGACCTAGTTAGGCATGGGATCCGTCGTCCAGCTGATCTTCGCGGCGGTCGTGCTGGGGCTCTTGCTGGTCCGGTGGCGCCTGTGGGTTGCGCGCCGACTCGATCGCGACCCGCAGACCCGCGCCTTGCTCGCGCTCCAGTACGAGCTGTTCACGGTCGTTCGTTGGGGGCGCGCTCCGCTCGAGGCGCACGCCGCAGACTGGCGGAACAGCCCGATCTTCAGCCGTTATCCGACGCTCGCGAGCGACGACGTGATGCGGACCTATCTGGTCGACGCGCTGCTGCTTCTCGTCGACGAGGTCGCGCCGCACGATCTCGACGAGCTGCTCCGCGCGTCGATGCGAATCGCTCGCCGCCACAAGTCTGCGAGTCGTCGTGATGCACGCCGCCGGGGCCGCCTGCTCGAGTGCATCCGGCGCAGCGTTGTCGCGATGCGCCGCGGCATCGCGCCGGTGGCGGCGGTCCGATCCGGCCGCGACGTGTTCAGTATCGATGCGCGGCCGACGACGCAGGACATCACGTCGGCCCTTATCGGATTCTCGACCCGGATCGGCGTCCTCCGCCACGACCGGCACCATACTTCAGCAACCGATCGGTCACCCGAACAGGCGGACACTGCGGTGCGGCATCACGATGCCGCCGCGGCGCGCCACCGGTCGGAGAGTTAGGCCCCGACCCAGCGAACGCGCTCCTCGGCGAGCAAATCCCAGGACCGAACTGCCGATAGGCCCGCGCTGTGCGTTCTCGTCCTCGGAAGTTTCGCCGCACGTTGCTTGCCCGATCCGGATCGGACGCAGCTCCCTGAGCCGCTCATCTGATCCCGGCCGCTTGCCCATTCCAGCACATTCGGATATCTGAATGTGGCGATACTTGGAACAGGAGATCAGCGTGAGCATCCGCATCGGCATCAACGGTTTTGGACGCATGGGACGCCTGGCGCTTCGCGCCGCATGGGGCTGGCCCGACGTCGAGTTCGTGCACATCAACGAGACCAAGGGCGGTGCAGAAACCGCCGCGCACCTCCTGGAGTTCGACTCGGTGCACGGGCGTTGGTCACACGACATCAAGCCGACAGCGGACAGCATCACGATCGACGGCAAGCGGGTCACGTTCAGCGACCGCGGTGCCCCTGGCGATGTCGACTGGAAGGCCCACGGCGTCGACATCGTGCTCGAGTGCTCCGGCAAGTTCCGCACGACCGCGCTC
Source organism: Myxococcales bacterium (assembly GCA_043753855.1). GTDB lineage: Bacteria > Myxococcota_A > Polyangia > Haliangiales > Haliangiaceae > JABFXX01. The sequence goes on from JAYUVX010000158.1 coordinate 3,759, forward strand.
CTGAACCCATACTTCGAGCGCGGCGTCAGAAAGGTCATCGTCGCCGCACCGGTGAAGGACCCTGCTGCGCTCAACATCGTGATGGGCTGCAACGACCACCTCTACGACCCAGCTGTGCACGACGTCGTCACGGCAGCATCGTGCACCACCAACTGCCTCGCGCCGGTGGTGAAGGTGCTCCACGAATCGATCGGCATCGAGCGCGGTGCCATCACCACCATGCACGACGTGACCAACACCCAGGTGGTCGTCGACGCCCCCCACAAGGACCTCCGTCGCGCTCGGTCCGCGCTCAACTCCCTCATCCCCACCTCGACCGGGTCGGCCACCGCGATCACGATGATCTACCCGGAGCTGACCGGCCGACTGAACGGCATCGCCGTGCGCGTACCGTTGCTCAACGCTTCGCTGACCGACGCCGTGTTCACGATGCAACGGGCCACCACCGTCGCCGAGGTCAACGATCTGCTGCGCACCGCCGCCGACGGACCGCTGGCCGGCATCCTCGGGTTCGAAGTCCGCCCACTCGTCTCGGCCGACTACACCAACGACACACGCTCGGGGATCGTCGACGGACCATCGACGATGGTCATCGACCACACGATGGTGAAGGTGTTGATCTGGTACGACAACGAGTACGGCTACGCGTTCCGGATGGCCGAGCTCGCGGCCAAGATCGGCCTCTTGCGGTGAAGACCAAGAACTACGCGCTCGTCACGGCCGGCTACTGGTCGTTCACGCTCACCGACGGCGCGTTGCGGATGCTGGTCCTGCTCCACTTCCACGAGTTGGGCTACTCGCCCGTCTCGATCGCGTTCCTGTTCCTCGCTTACGAGTTCATGGGGATCGTCACCAACCTGCTCGGCGGCTGGGTCGGTTCGCGGACGGGCCTGAACCGCACGCTCGTCGCCGGCCTCTGCCTGCAGATCGTCGCGTTGGTGGCCCTCGTCTTCCAGCAGGCGACGTGGCACGAGTGGTTGTCGATCGTGTTCGTGATGTCGGCGCAGGCCCTCTCCGGCGTCGCCAAGGACCTGACCAAGATGAGCTCGAAGAGCGCGATGAAGTCGGTCGCAGGATCGGGAGACGGCGCGCTGTTCCGACTCGTTGCAGTGCTCACCGGTTCGAAGAACGCGCTCAAGGGCGTGGGCTTCTTCCTCGGCGCAGCACTGCTGGCGTGGATCGGCTACGACGCATCACTGATCGCCATGGCCGCGATGTTGGCGGTCACCGTGGTGGCGTTGCTGGTGCTGCTCGACGAGGAGATCGGCCGCTCGAAGAAGAAGCCCCCACTGCGCTCGATCCTGTCCAAGTCGTCGGCCGTCAACCGCCTGTCGGCGGCACGGTTCTTCCTGTTCGGATCGCGTGACATCTGGTTCGTCGTCGCTCTTCCCGTCTTCCTCGACGAGCACCTGGGTTGGTCGTACCAAGGGATCGGCGGCTTCCTGGCGCTGTGGGTGATCGGCTACGGGATCATCCAGTCGTTCGCACCGCGACTGCTCCGTCGGCGTGGCACCGCAGTGCTCGACGAGATCCACGCCGCGCAACGGTGGGCGCTGATCCTGGCCGCCATCTCGGCGCTGATCGCCGTCGCCGTCGCGTTCGAGATCGCCACCTCGTTCACTGTCGTCGGCGGTCTCGTCGTCTTCGGTGCCGCGTTCGCGCTCAACTCGTCGCTGCACTCGTTCTTGATCCTGGCCTACTCCGATGACGACACGGTCGCGCTCGACGTCGGCTTCTACTACTCCGCGAACGCTGCCGGACGCCTCGTCGGCACGCTCCTGTCCGGATTGCTGTACCTCTGGGGCGGGCTCCCCG